>DATLLC010000335.1:0-16996 GCA_035538015.1 Vicinamibacterales bacterium | reverse complement strand
TACCTGTCCTTCTACGGCGGACAGCGTTGGACGAAGCTCCAGTTGAATCTGCCGGTGACGCCGATTACCGACCTGAAGGTGCACGGCAACGACCTCGTGGCGTCAACGGCCGGTCGCTCATTCTGGATTCTGGACGATCTGTCGGTACTGCAGCAGTGGACCGACGCGACGGCGACGACCGAGGTGCGGCTGTTCAAGCCGCGTCCGGCCTACCGGACGCAGGCGTTTGCCGGCGGCTTCGGAGGAGGAAATCCGCGTGGCGGGCGAAATGCCCCGAATGGGGCCGTGATCGACTTCTGGCTGGCCAGAGTCCCAGAGGGGGACGTCAACGTGGATGTGCTCGACAAGGTGGGCGCCGTCATTCGCCGATTTTCAACGCGTAAACCCGATCCCGCGGCCCCGGTCTCGCTGGAGGCTCCGGCCAGCACGTTGACGGTCAAGGCGGGACTGAACCGGGTGGTATGGAACGTCCGTCACGACCAGGCGGTGCCGGTGCCGGGGCTGTACGTGTTCGGCACGATTCAAGGCCGGCAGGTGCTGCCTGGCGATTATCAGCTGCGGCTCATCGCCGGCGGGCGGACGCTCACCGAGCCGTTGACGGTGAAGATGGATCCGCGTGTGACCACCCCGCTCGCTGAACTGCAGGCGCAGGACGATCTGGTGGTGCGCGTGGACGAGCGGCTGAACGAGATCCATCGAACGGTGATCCGCCTCCGCGACGCCCGCGGCCAGATCGAGGATCTGATGAAGCGGACGAAGGGTACGCCGGGTGGCGACGCAATCGAGAAGAGCGGCAAGGCGCTGGTGGACAAGTTGAACGCGATCGAAGACACGCTCGTACAGAAGCGCGTGGTGGACGGCCAGACCGTGATCAATTTCCCGATGCGCCTCAACCAGTTCTTCATCTATCTGCGAAACGCCATCGACGACAGCGACCTGGGCTCCACCGACGGCCAGCGCGATCGGCTCGGCGACTTGTCCGAGCAGTGGCAACAGCAGCAGCGGGCGGTGACCGCGGCCCTGGGCGAGGACCTGGCCGCCTTCAACCGGCTGGTGCGCGAGCGCAATGTGCCGGCGGTCGTCGTGAAGTGAGGTGTCACGGGTAACGTCAGGCGCCGAGCACCTTCATCACTTCCCGCGCAACCGAGCCGCGGTGCCGTCGACCCCGTTTGGCAGCTGCGCGTCCGCGAGCTGGTCGTCGTCTCGCATGGCCTGCTTCAGCCTCGCCAGTGCCTGCTTGAGCCTGTCGGTCAACTCGCCCTGGCCGGGTTCGCCGTACAGGTTGTGCAGTTCCTGCGCATCCTTGACGAGGTCGAACAGTTCCCACTGGTCCTTCTTCCAGAAGTAGATCAGTTTGTGTGTGGCCGTCCGGATCCCGTAATGCGCACCGGTGTTGTGGTCTCCGGGGTCGTGGTAGTACCGGTAGTACATCGCAGTCCGCCAATCGGGCGGCGTGCGGCCCCGGAGCACCGGCATGAGGCTACGGCCTTGCATCTCGGGCGGGGCGGGCAGCCCCGCCACGTCGAGGAACGTCGGTGCGAAGTCGATGTTCAGGGCGATCGCGTCACTGCTGGTTCCGGGCTGGATGCCGGCCGGCCACCGCACCAGAAATGGCATTCGAATCGACTCCTCGTACATGAACCGCTTGTCGAACAGTCCATGGTCGCCGAGGAAGAACCCCTGGTCGCTCGTGTACACGACCATCGTGTTGAGTGCGAGCCCGGCCTGGTCCAGAAACGCCAGGACGCGGCCGACGCTGTCGTCCACCGACTGCACGGTGGCGAGGTAGTCCTGCATGAACTTCTGGTACTTCCAGCGGACGAGCCCCTCGCCGGTGAGAGTCACGGTCTTCCCGTCCCGCGCGATGGTCACCGAGTCGGGCTTCGCCACCCGCCACGCCGCGAGCTGTGCGGCGCTGAGGTCCGCCGGCGGGGTCAGTTTCAGATCGCGGTTAGTCAGATCGGCGGCGACCCGCTGTTGATTCTCGTGCAGGGCGTCGGTGCGTGTCGCGTACGTGTCCCAGAACGTGACGGGCTCGGGAATCTGCTGGACCGCGAAGCGCCCGGCGTGGGGTTGGTTGGGTTCCCAGGGCCGATGCGGCGCCTTGTGGTGCATCATCAGGAAGAACGGCTTGTCGCGCGGGCGGTTCTCGAGGAATTCGAGCGCCAGGTCGGTAATCACATCGGTGGCGTATCGACCGGTGTAGGTCTGCTCGCCAGTCGCGGTGTAGAAGACCGGATCGAAGTACACCCCTTGCCCGGGGAGGATTTCCCAACGGTCGAATCCGACCGGATCGCTCCCGAGATGCCACTTCCCGATCAGGCCGGTGTGATAACCGTTCTGCTGGAGCAGGCGCGCCACGGTGACGCGCGAACTGTCGAAGCGATTGAACACGGTCACGCCGTTCAGGTGCGAATACTGGCCGGTCAGGATCGCGGCACGGCTGGGCGTGCAGATCGAATTGGTCGCAAAGACCCTCGTCAGGAGCGCCCCTTCGCGCGCGAGGCGGTCCAGGTGTGGCGTGGTATTGATGCGCGACCCGTAGGCTCCGATCGCGTGAGCCGCGTGATCATCCGTCATGATGAAGATCACGTTGGGCCGATCGGGACTCCTCACTTGAGCGCTCACGACTGAGGGCAGCAGGCAGACGGCCATCACGGCCGTCAGTACGGCTTGCCTCATGTCACCTCTGGGCTGATGGCATCGTCAGCTCAAGTGAATTGTGGGGTTAGACGGCCAGCTGGCTGGCCAGATCCTCGAAGTCCGTCGCCGATAAATCGACCGGCGAGTTTGCCTTCAGGTCGGGTTTCCCGCTTGGTCCGTACTCGAGCGGTCTCGCCACGAACGCCGTCCTCAGGCCGACTTCCCGGGCCGCGCGCAGATCGCCGGCATGGGCGGCCACCATCATGACCTCGGACGGCTCGAGATCGAGAAAGTCGGCGGCGGACTGGTAGACCTCGCGGTCGGGCTTGTAGTGGCGAACCAGCTCCGCCCCCAGAATGCAGTCCCACGGCAAGCCTGAATGTTTCGCCATGTTCGTCATCAGCGAGACGTTCCCGTTCGAGAGCGGCGCGATGATCCATCGCTTCTTCAACCGGGTCAGCCCGGCAACGGCGTCCGGCCACGGCCGCAACCGATGCCACGCATGATTGAGGGCGTCGGTCTCCGGTTCCGTCAGTCCTGTGATGCCGAACTCGACCAGGATCCGGTCCAGCGTCATCCGATGCAGGCGGTCGAGCGTCGTCCAGGGCAGCTCGCCTGTCCTGACCCGTTGCATGCTCGGGCCATATGCGGCGCGCCAGGCGTCGGCGAACTTCGCCGCGTCCACCGTCAGGTGCTTGCGCTTCGCCAGGTCTTCCACCTCCCTCGTCACGGACGTACGCCAATCGACGACGGTCCCGAACACGTCGAACACCAGCGCCTTGACCGAGGTGGCCAAAGGGGTCGGCGGTTTGGTTGTTTGAGCGCTGGGGGATGCGACCGCGCGAGTGCGCCCGATCTCAGCGCCGGCAAGTGAGATCGCTCCTGCCCGCAGGAACTCGCGGCGTGAGGGTCCGAAGTTACGATCGAGCATCATGCCTCCGATGTGATCCGGCCCACCACGTTCGCCGCGTGCCGTCATTGTCCGCAGCGCTCGGCCCGCGGTCAACTGCCAAGACGGCGGTCGTTGGATCGAGGCATTGGCCTCGATGAGGCTGAAGTCGCCCGTCGATCAGAGATCGGCGGCGAGCTCACGGGTGAGGAGGCCGGCCGACACCTCTTTGCAGCCGCTGTTGTTCTGGCCCGACCAGAGGGGTGAAAAGTCGCCAGAGCCATGGCTTTCCGCGCATGTGCGCAGGGGAAGAACGGCGGAGGCGGCGAGAGGAAACGCGGGCGCTGCAGCGCTGATGGGGCCAAGCTCCTTCATCAGTCGGTTGACGATGCTCCGGGCGGGCCGGCCGGTGAAGAGATTCGTCAGCGCCGTGTGGCAAGCGGCCTCACTCGTGAGCGCGGCGCGGTGTATGGCGCTCGTGGTCGCCTCCGGGCACAGCAGATAGGCCGTGCCAACCTGCACTCCGGCGGCGCCGAGGGTCATCGCGGCGGCGACGCCTTTTGAATCGGCAATGCCACCCGCCGCAATGACTGGAATTCGCACCTTGCGTGCGATCTGCGAGACCAGCGCCAGGGTGCCAACCTGAGTCGTCAAGGCGTCCGACAGAAACATGCCGCGATGTCCGCCCGCTTCGAGGCCCTGCGCGATGATGGCATCGGCCCCGTGTGCTTCGAGCCACAGAGCCTCGTCCACGGTGGTGGCGGTGGAAAGGATCGTCGAGCCCCCGGCTTTCACGCGGGCCAGCAGTTCCGAGGTGGGCAAGCCGAAATGAAAGCTCACGACCGCGGGCCTGAAAGTCGTGATGAGCTCCGCCGCGTCAGCATCGAATGGCGCCCGGCCGGGCCCGGCGGTAATCGTGTCAGGTTCGATGCCGAATGCTCGATAGTACGGCGCCAACTCGGCTCTCCACCGCGCCTCTTGTTCCGCGCAGGGGTCGGGAGGCGTGTGGCAGAAGAAATTGACGTTGAACGGCCTCGTGGTCTGGGCCGCTATCGCGGCTATTTCACTGCGAATCGCGTCGAGGCCGAGCAAGGCGCAGGGGAGTGAACCAAGCCCGCCCGCGTTGGACACCGCGACCGCCATCGCGCTCCCTTGCACGCCCGCCATCGGCGCCTGGATGATCGGCAGTTCCGTGCCGAGGAGCTGCTGCAACGTCATTGGTCCCCTTCCTGGCCGTTATCTTCGCCCAGACTACACGTTGGATGGCGCTGAACGTTGCTGGCGCGGCGGTCAACCCAGTGTCGGCCGGAACTGCGGCGGTTGCCGTCGCTTCGTGCCCTGCTCATAGGCGTACGCGATTCGGAGCAGCGTCGGCTCGCTCCAGGCGCGCCCGAAGAACGAGAGGCCGACCGGCAGACCGGCGACCAGGCCCATCGGCACCGTGATGTCCGGATAGCCCGCAATAGCGGCAGTGCCCGCGCTGTCGCCGCCATCGAACCGGTCGCCGCGGATGTGGTCGGTCAGCCAGGCAGGGCCTGACGTCGGCGCGACCAGGGCGTCGAGGCGATGCCGATTCATGACAGCGTCGATCCCCTCTGCCCGGGTCAGGCGCTGAACGGTCTCGACGGCCTTGCGGTACCGCGGATCGGCCAGCGATCCCGTGGCTTCCGAGACGATCAGCCGCTCCTGGCCGAAGAAGGGCATCTCTTGTTCCCGGTGCGCGTCATTGAACTTGATCAGATCGGCCAGGCTCTTCACCGGCGCCGCGGGGCCCAGGGCCTGGAAGTAGCGGTTGATGTTGACCTTGAACTCGTAGTTCAGAACGATGGTCGGCAGCTCCTGGAACACGCTGCCCGAGTCCATGTTCGGCAGGTTCGCGGGATCGACGATCACCGCACCGGCGGCACGCAGGTCATCGACGGCCCGATCGAAGAGCCCGGCGACCCGCTCGTCGAAACCAGGGATGTTCCTGACGATGCCGAGCCGTGCGCCCGTGAGCCCGGCTGGATCGAGGAAGGTCGTGTAGTCGGTGTGAAAGCGGCCGGCGCTTACGGATGTCGCAGGATCGCGCGCATCCACACCAACGGCACTGCCGAGCAGAATCGCGGCGTCGCGGACCGTTCTGGTCATCGGTCCCGCCGAGTCCTGCGAGTGCGAGATCGGAATGATGCCGGCGCGACTCCACAGGCCGACCGTTGGCTTGAGGCCCACGATGCCGTTGATCGACGAGGGGCACATGATCGAGCCTCCCGTCTCGGTGCCGATGGTGAGGGCCGCGAGATTGGCCGAGGCCGCACTGCCCGAACCGGAGCTCGATCCGCAGGGGTTGCGATCGAGGGCATACGGGTTTCGGCACTGGCCGCCGCGGGCGCTCCAGCCGCTCGACGCGTGCAGGCCCCGCCAATAGGCCCACTCGCTCATGTTGGCCTTGGCCAGCAGAACCGCGCCGGCCTCGCGCAGCCTGCTCGCCACGAACGAGTCCTGGGGCGGTACCGATCCCTCGAGCGCGAGGGATCCCGCGGTGGTCGTCATGCGATCGTGCGTGTCGATGTTGTCCTTGAGCGCGACCGGAATGCCGTGCAGCGGCCCACGGACCTTGCCGGCCTTGCGCTCCGCGTCCAACCGGTCGGCGATGGCGAGCGCCTCCGGGTTGGTCTCGATGATCGCGCGCAGCTCGGGCCCCTGGCGGTTCAGCGCCTCGATGCGCGCCAGATACAGCTCCGTGATGGCCCGCGCGGTGAGCCGGCCCGACCGCATCGCCTCCTGCAGATCGTCAATCGTCGCCTCGTGAAGCTCGAAGGGCTCGTTGCCCGTCGCCGGCGCCGGCGCGGCGCCATCCCCGGGGCCTTGCGGTGCACACCCCGGTTGACTGGCAAGGACGGCAGCACCGCCAAGCGTCGAGGCGTGGAGGAAACGTCGGCGATTCATCTCAGCACCTCCATGGCCGGGTTGGTCACGGTGATTGATGGTGGCGCACCATCTGGAGCAGCGTCAACGGCCGGAGCTTGACTAACCCCTCAGCTCACTCGAGTGGGCGTTCCAGCTGCTCGCTGATCAGATGGAAACCGGCGCGTACGACCGGAAGTCTGGGCAGATGGCATCGTCAACTCAAGGGAATTGTGGGGCTAGACTGACGGGCACGTCATGATCGCGCGCCTCGCCAGGAGCCTGACAGGCGGCCTCCCACTCGTCCTTGTGTATTGGTGCGCGGCTGCGGTCGTGCTGTCGCCCTTTCACGCCGTTCCGTTCGTCGACGACTGGGTGTACGCATGGTCGGTGGAGAACCTGCTGACCAATCGTCGCCTCGAGGTTTTGGACTTCTCGTCGAACGTGATCTACGCGCAGGCCCTGTGGGGGGCGCTGTTCTGCCTGCCATTCGGGTTCTCCTTCGCGGCCCTGCGCGTATCGACCTGGGTGCTGGCGTTGGTGGCCCTCGCCGGCGTCTACCGTCTCCTGCGTGAGGCCGATGCCAGCGAGGCGGGCGCGACGCTCGGGGCGGCGTCGCTGGCCGCCTACCCGCCATTCCTGATGCTCTCCGTCTCGTTCATGACCGACGTGCCGCTGGTGGCGGTGGAGGCGTGGATGTTCGTGTTCTATGTCCGCGCGCATCGCCACCGATCGTCACGTGATCTCTGGATCGGGACCCTGCTGGCCGCGATCGCTGGAGCGATCCGCGTCGTCGGACTGGTGCCGGCCGCGGCCATGGCCGCGGCCCTGCTCGTCGACAGGCGTGGCTGGGGGCGCGCCCGCGGCCGGTTCCTTGTCCCGTTGGCGGCGGTTGTGGCCACGGGCGGGCTGGCGTGGTCCCATCAGCACCACGTCAGGCACATCGCCGACCTGAGTTACATCGAGAACACGCCAGGGCCGCGCCTCGAAGCCTTGCGAGAGTACGCGGTTGCGCTGTTGCCGGCCTGGCTGCCGCTCAGCGCCGAGTTCATGGCCGTCGGCCTCGGCCTGGCGCTGGCGCCCGTCGCCGTCGCCTTGCGCTCGACCGCGGGTCGGCGTCAGCGCGTGGTCGCGATCGCGGCGGTCTCGGCGCTGGTCTTCATGGTCGGGCACCTGACCGGCGGATTGCACTACCCTGTATTCGGCAGCGAAGGCACGTGGATCTCGGACGAGCTGGGTTCCGCTCTGACGCTGCTGCCCGGGTGGACGCCGTTGACGGTCCCCGCCGGCGTCACGGTGGCGGCGACGGTCCTCAGCTGGGCGAGCTTCCTGTCCCTCGCGTCCTCCGCCACCCGACCGGTGCGCGACGGAACGACCTCCGCGGTGTTGTGGTGGACCATTGCCGGCCTGATTCTGATGGCCGCTGTCCTGTGGCTGGCGACGGATCGCTACATCCTGGCGTTTCTGGCGCCGGCACTGGCGCTGGTGCTCGGGCGAGGGGCACCTGTTTCCTGGCCGCGGGCTGTTCCGGCGCTGGCTCTTTTTGCAGCCATCGGCGTAGTCGGCCTGCGGGACCGGGTGAGCGCCGAGCACGCCATCTGGTCGGCCGTCGACGATCTTCGGCAGAGCGGTGTGCCGGTTGCGGATATCGACGCCGGCTATGTCGTCAACGGCTGGCTCCAGTACGCGCATCCCGAGCAGGCCCATCGTGACGCGAGAGGCAACGTGGCGGTGCCCTTCGTCAACGGAGACGCCTCGCTGCCGTGGGTGATCTCCGCGGCACCGCTACCGGGTATGCAAATTGTCCGTGAGTATCCCGTCAGACGCACCTGGCGCACGCCCGGCTCGGTCTTCGTGACCAGGCGCACTGAGGCCGCGACCAGGCCACCTCGGTCCGGCGACGTGCCCGCCTCTGGCCGGTGAGCTCCACGTCTGAGCGGGACACCTGGCTACGCCGCGGGTGCCCCCTGACGGGGAGTCGAGCGGCGAGCCTTGTTCGGCGCAGACCGCGCCGGCTTCTTCTTCAGGCGGCTCGCGTAAAAGTCCAGCGCCCAGCGGGTCTTCGCCTGTTGTTGTCGGTCGCGTTCAGCGCCGACCTCGGCGAGAAACGCCATGAAGCCCGCCATGACAGCGGCGGCCTGGATGGCCGGCGCCTTCACCGACGCCTCCATCAGCATCGCGCCGTCTTCCCGACTCCAGAGTTCGGCCGTGATCGGCCAGGGACAGGACGGATCCTCGAAGTCCCAGCGCTGTGCGCGGAGGGGTCCCAGCACCGAGAGCGTTCCAAGGTCGGGCGCCGTGCCGGCCATCTCCCGAAGGAACGCCTCCTGTTCTTTGGTGAAGATCGCCGCGATTCGCTTCTCGCCGGCCACGACCCGCTTGATGAGCCCCTTCCCGACCGGCATCGAGAACGATGCAGACTTGACCGCGCCCTCTTCACTCGCGTCCGCCTCGATCTTGAAACCGCGATACTTGCGCCAGCGCTTGTCTACCTTCAAGGGGTCGACCGGCCGGAACTTCACCGTGCTGTCGTGTTCCTTGCCCACCACCCGCCTGGCGCGAGCGATGATCCCTGCCCGCAAGAGGTGGAGGTGCTCGGTGTCGAAGAAGTAGATGTAGCGGTCGTCGTCGTTGCGGGTCGTCAGCTTGTAGCGATCGCGAGCGTCCGCGATCTGCCGCTGCGGGATGGTCGCCTTGATCTCGATGGCCTCGGCGCCGGCGAGCAGCCTGGCGTAGTGTCCCCTGGTCCGTACTCCGCGCTCAACCATGTTCTCGTCCTTTCTGTGTATCCGTCGCACCGATCCACGGCCCATCCGCCGCAACCAGCGCGATGGTCTTCTCCACCAGGCGCTGGAAGGCCTCGATGGTCTGCTCGAGATACGGCTCGGGTGTGTCTTCCTCCTTGCAGTGCGAGAGCCCCCTCGACGAGTAGGCGAACATCATCACCGCAGGCATGACGCGGCCCATCTCCACGGCGTCGTGGAGCGGTCCGGACGGCAGCCGCGGCGCGTGGCCCGTGATTTCCCGTGCGGCCTCGGCACAGAGCTCGATCAGTCGGGGGTCGAAGCGGCGGGGCTCGATGCGCCAGACGTGGCGCCACTCCACGGTCACGCCGTTGTTCCGGGCGGCGTGGCCCGCGGCCTCGCGGGCATCGGCCAGGGCCGCCGCCAGGACGTCCGGTTCGAGGGCCCGCTGGTCCAGCGAGATCTCGCACACGCCCGGTACCGCCGTGACGATGCCGGGCTCCACGGTGACGTGTCCGACCGTGCACACCACGCCGGCTTCTGGCGTGGACTGACGGCGTGCCACCTCGCGACACGCCAACGCCGTCTCGGCCGCCGCGAGAAACGCGTCGCGCCGCATCGCGATCGGTGTGGATCCGGAGTGCGCCGCCTGGCCGGTGAAGCGCAGCACGTGGCGCTCCACGCCGTAGGTGCCGATCACCACGCCGGTCGGCCTGTCCATCGACTCCAGCACCGGCCCCTGCTCGATGTGAAGCTCCAGATAGGCGCGTGGCTCGCGCCCAAGGAGCGCCGCCCGCGCATCGGGCATCCGGTCGAGATCCACGCCGTTCTCGTGGAGCGCGTCCACCAGGCGAACACCCTTCGTGTCCACGAGGTGGCGGACACTGTCCGGTACCAGCGTGCCGCTTGCGCCCGACGATCCCAGCAGGCTTCGCGAGAAGCGCGCGCCTTCTTCGTCGGCGAAGTCCACCACTGCCAGCGTCACCGGCCGAGGCTGGTGTCGGTATCTCGCCAGCGCCTCGACCCCGGCGAGCACGCCGAGCGGCCCATCCAGCCAGCCGCCGTTCGGCACCGAGTCGAGATGCCCGCCGATGATGACTGTTCGTGGCGACTCGCCCGGCACGGTGATCCAGTGGTTACCGGCAGCGTCCCGTTCCTGCCGGAGGCCGAGCGTCGCAACGACGCCGTCCAGCCACTGCCGCGCGTCGCGCCACACGGGCCCCCATGCCACGCGTTGCGCGCCGTTGGCATCGCTCGTTCGGGCGGCCAGCTCCTTGAGGTGGCGGATGACATCGCGTGCGCTCATGTGACCCTCGTGCCGGGAATCATAGTCGCGCTCAGCGCCGGCCGCCGGGTTGGTGGCGTTGACCGAGGCGCATCATACTGAGATCGTGCAGCTACACACTTACCTCAACTATGGCGGCAATTGCGAACAGGCGTTCCAGTTCTACGAAGCGCACCTCGGTGGGCGTATCACGTTCCTGATGCGCCATGGCGAGCAGCCGAACGCGGATTCGGTCCCGGCGGACTGGAGGAATGCCGTCCTTAACGCCCGGATGAATCTTGGCGGGACGGAACTGCTGGGCGCGGACATTCCGTCGGATGGCTTCCAGCCGATGCGCAGCGCCTACCTGTCCCTCACGATCGACAGCGCCGAGGAGGCCGAGCGCGTCTACGCGCTGCTATCGGAAGGCGGCCAGATCTTCATGCCGATGGCCGAGACGTTCTTCGCCACGCGCTTCGCGATGCTCAGGGACCGCTTCGGGACGTCGTGGATGCTGCTGCATCCCAAGGCGTAGACGGGCCAGCGCCGTCCTCGTGCGGGTCAGGCGCTCGCGCGCTCGAGAACTTGCGCGAGGACAGTCGCCGTGCCTTTGTGCGGCAGGTTGCTCAGGTAGAAGTGGCGGACCCCCAGCTGGCGCAACAGCTTGATGGTGCGGGCGCAGATGTCCACGGGCGAATCGCCCGCCCTGAACTCGGCCAGCAAACCCTCCACCGGCACCGGCAAGAACTGGCTGAGCATGCGCAGCGTCTTCTCATTGGCGCTGCGATAGTAGAAGACACCGAACACGCCAGGCATCTGCAAACCGTGGGTCCGGCCCTCGGCCAGGAAGGCCGCCACCGCGTCCGCCTGGTGATGCGACACGATCTGCGTCAGGTAGAAGTCGGCGTTCACCTCCGGATCCAGCAGGAAGCGCATCTGTCCCTCTGGCCCCGCGGCCGGGTTCGCCCAGCCGCCCAGTTCGAGGTCGTGGTGCCGTTCTCGTATCGCCCTCCTCAGCTGCCACGCATGCTCGACGATGCGTGCCCGACCGATGTGCTTGTCCCCGCCGAGCACGACGAGTGACGGAAAGCCGTGCTGCACCGTCTGGTCGGCATACGCGAGGCAGAACTCCATCGAGTGCTTCGACGTCAGGAACGGAACGATGCGCTCGCGAGGCACCGCCTCGCCCAGGTTGGTGACGAGGTGCCGCAGGTTGTTCTCTTCCTGCGCCCCGACGGCGCTGTCGGTGAGCATCACGCGGACGTCGTGTCGCGTGAGGGTGCGGATGGAATGGTAAAGATCGATCCAGGCGTCAATACCGGCGGTGGCCTCGAGCTCCGCCCGCGGCGGACGGAGCTCGACGGAAATCACGGACGCGGAGGAGCGGAGGTCCTGAAGGAAGCTCACAGCCCTCCCACGCGCGCAATCATCGCTGAGACGTCGTCGTGCGAGGCTTCGCGTTCTTCGCCCACTGGTCCGCCCAGTTGAGCATCTCGGCGACGGTGTGCAGCACCGACTCGCGGGCCTGGTAACCGTGCGCCTCAAACGGCAACGTCACGTATCGCACCGTGGCGCCGTGGCCTTTCAGTGCCACGTAGAAGCGCTCCGACTGGATCGGAAACGTGCCCGAGTTGTCGTCGGCCTCGCCATGAATCAGCAGGATGGGTTCCTTGATCTTCTGGGCGTTGGCAAACGGCGACATCCGCATGTACACGTCCGGCACTTCCCAGAACGTCCGCTGCTCGTTCTGGAAGCCGAAGGGCGTCAACGTGCGGTTGTAGGCGCCGCTCCGCGCGATGCCGGCGCGGAAGATGTCGGAATGGGCCAGCAGGTTGGCGGTCATGAACGCGCCGTACGAGTGGCCGCCCACGACGACGCGGTCTGGATCGACGATCCCCATGGCTGAGGCCTTGTCGACCGCGGCCTGGGCGCTCGCGACGAGCTGCTCGACATACGTGTCGTTGGCCGTCTCGCCCGCGCCGACGATAGGCATGGTCGCATCGTCGATGACGGCGTATCCCTGGAGCAGGAACAGCAGGTGCAGCGTGCTCCACCCCGGCGTGGTGAAGCGGAACGGCGAGCCAGTCACCTGGCTGGCCGTTCGCGGATCGGTGAACTCGCGTGGATACGCCCACAGCAGCGCCGGCAGCCTTCCCTGCGCCGGCGTCCAGCCCGGCGGCGTGTAGATCGTCGCGCGCAGCTGCACGCCGTCCTTGCGCTGATACGTCACCATCTCGGCCTTCGCGCCCTTCAGCGACGGCGCCGGATCGGGGTAGCGCGTGAGCGCGACGCGCTCGTTGACCTTCAGGTCGCGCGTGTACACGTTCGGCGGATCACCGCGAGTCTCGCGGCGCGTGACCACGCGCGCGGCATCGGTCGTGATGACGCCCACGACGGTCTCGTACGATTGATCCTCGCTTTGGAACAGGCGCTGCTTCTGTCCGCTCTTCAGGTCGAGCCGATCGAGGAACGGACGGTCGCCATCGGGCGTCGAACCCACGCCCGCCAGATAGATCGCGTCGCCAACCTGCCGGACCGCCTCGGTCCCAGAGCCGAGCGCACGCCTCAGGGGCGAGCCCGGATTGGCGTAGGAGTCCTCCTGACTCCGTTCCCAGAGCTTGCGCGGGGCCGCGCCGGCCGGATCGAGCAGCCAGGTGCGGGTCATCCGGGTCTTGCGATCGTTCTCGGTGAGCATCAGCACCCCGGAATCCGTCCAGATGGGCGGCGCTGCGCGCCACTCGGTTCGCGCGGCCTCCGCTGGAGCGCTGGAGAACGGGGCGGCCAAAGTCATCAGCTTGTCGCGATGCGGCACGCTGCTCTTCGGATCGCCGCCGTCGAGCGCCTCGACCCAGGAGACGGTCGCCGACTGGGTGGGCTGCCATCGCCACGAGCGCGGGCCGGGGAGCACGCCGCCGTTAGGCACGGTGTCGGCGACTGGCAAGTCGGCAATCTGCTTCACGCTGTCGCCCTTGCGATCCCAGACCTCGACGAGCGTCGGGAAGTCATCGTAGGGAACCAGCCACGAAAACGGCCGCTTCACGCGCGCGATGAGCACGAAGGTGCCATCCGGCGACGGTGCGAACGTCTGGAAGATCGACGGCCGGCCGACAGGCGCGCGCGCACCGGTCGAGGCATCGACGAGCGCGAGCTGGCTGGTGGCGTAGTAGTCGAACAGCGCCTCGTCGTAAGCGGAGCCGAGCAGGTCCTGATAGGTCCGCACTGGCGCTGGAACGCCGAGATTCTCCTGGATGTTCGGGCCGGTGGGCACCGCAGGTGGCGAGGGCGCCGCGCCTCGAGTCGACACGATGAACGCGCACAGCAGCGAGGCGCCCTGCCCGACCCACTTGCACGCGGACGGCGACTGGGGTGAACCGAGTGCGTTGTTCAGTTGTGCCGGCGTGAGCGCACGGGCCGCGCCGGTCCTCGTGTCGCCGACCCACAGCTCAATCCCGTTCTCGCGCGTGTGGGTGAACGCGAACTTCGCGCTGTCCGGAGAGAAGCCGACCCAGCCAATCGCCGGGTTGGCCGGCAGCGTCACCTTGCGCTCGGTGCCGTCGGATGGGCTCTTGATCGTCAGGTTGCGATAGCGGATCGCGCGGTGCAGCCCATTGGTCTTCGGGTTGATCCGAACGCCGGCCAGCCGCAGCATCGGCTGCGCCAGTTCGGCCAGCGACGGCATGCTGGGGCGCTCGAGCACGGCCATGGCTTCACCCGACGCGCTCAGCTCGACCGTGGGGGGCGGCGCTGCGTCCAGCACGTCGACGATCGGCTTGGGCGGGACGAGGTAACCGGATGGTCCCGGTTGCGGCGATTGCGCGAGCAGCGCCGACGACAGGAGAGCGACACCAAGCAACGAGGGAACGGTGCGCATGAGCGGAGACCTCCGTGCGCGGATTGTATCGGCAATCGGCCGCCGTGGTTACACCACGACCAGCTCGATTTCCTCTGACGGGAGGCTCGACCCGTTGGCGTTGAGCGCCCTGACGCGCACGTAGTACCGCCCCGGCGACGCCGCGATGACGAACGACGTCATCGCGGAGGCCGTCGGCAGCACGGCGATGTTGGAGAGACCGGGCGCATCGCCTGCCTCGATCACGTACTCCGTCGGCGTGCCACCGGCGCTCGAGGGCCGCCAGCTGAGCGTGACCACGTGGTCCACCGAGATGCCGGCCAGCAGCCCGGTGGGCGGCCCTGGCACCTGCGGACCGACGACCACGGCGATCTCGTTGGACGCCTCCCCCACGCCGCACGCGTTGAATCCGGCGACGCGGACGAAGTACACGCCCGGCCCGGCAGCGGTCGTCAGGGTCAAGTCCGTGGAACCGGTGTCGATGACGGCGGCATCGAGACTCTGCGGTCGCGTTCCCACGCCGACGAGGTAGCGATCGACGGGATGACCAGATGCCGGCGAGGTCCAGGCCAGCGTCACGATACCGCCGTGCACGGTGGCCGGTTGCAGTGTCGGTTGGCTGACCGGGATCAGGCATCGGCCTGTGTCGGTCATCTGCAGCGATACGGAGCTCGAGGGAGCTCCTGGGCCGCTGGCATCGACCGCACGCACGCGAACCCAATACGACCCGGGCGGCACCTCGGTCCTCACGAACGATGTCTCGGATGGGCCGAGGGCGAAGGTCGCCACGTCGGCGAAGCCCTCGTCGGTGCCGACCTCGACGAGGTAGCCCGACGGCATCCCAACCGCCGGCGGGTCCCACGAGAGCATGACGGTCGTGCCGTGAGTATCGAGCCTCGGGGGGCCGGGAGCACCGAGCAGCGTCTCGGCGGCCCGAGAAGCGCCGAAGTTGGCGACGGTCGCCGCGGCCTGGCTGAGCGCCAAAGCGTTATTGTGCAGCGCCGCCGTGCCCGTCCGCTTGCCGCCGTAGGTCACCGTTGGATTCGAGAAGTGCAGTACGCGAGGGCATCCCGCCGGGCAGTCGTAGGCCATCACGGTCCTGAACGCCTGGTCCGGGTCCTTGTAGCCGTACGCATAGGGAAATGCCGGGACCGTGTTGGGATCCTCCGGCGCGTGCGCCGCGCCCATGTTGTGGGCGAGCTCGTGGCCGAAGGTGTAGTTGGGGGAGATGCAGGGATAGGCCGTCACGCTGAAGGCGTAGGGCGCGAACGTCAACGAAACGGGCTGCATCACCCATGCAATTCCGCATGCCCGTCCCGCCACCGAGCCGGCGACGAGCGTGACGAGATCGGCGCCAACGGCGCTGCGCCGCGCGTGCACCTGATCGATGAACCCGTCCGCCTTCGCGGTGAGGCGCTGCAGGTCGGTCGAGAGGTCACCGCTCTCGCGATAGCCAATCAACTCGGCGCCCACGAGCCGAAGTCGCTGGGCGAGGCCGCTGTTGACGAACGCCGTATTCGCTTCGGCCACGCCCAGAGCAATGCGAGCCTTGACCGCCAGATCATTGCCACCGGCCTGTTGACGGGCGGCAGCGGTGTACACGACGAACAGGTCGATCTCGCGCTCCTCATCGTCGGCGCTCATCATCAGATCGGCGCCGCGCCTTCCGGCCACTGGCGGCACGAGCGGCGGAAGCTCCGGCGGCGTCAGGCCGGAATCGATCGGGCGCAGGACGTGGTCGGGCCCGTCGCCCAGCGGCTCCAGCGAAAACGCTCCCGCAGAGGAGCGGATGGATCCCTGTACCACGCCTCCCATGCGCACGAAGGTGGCCGAGCTCAGCGGCTCACCATCGATGGTGCCGGACCAGGTCCACGAGCCATCAGCCTCGACCTCGGCGCGCTGTCGCCGAGCCGCCAGCGAACGGCCCGCCGAGAGCTCGAGCATGAGGCGTTCGTCCGCCAGGCGATCGGCAGCGACACCGACGACACGAGGCCGGGACCCATCAGCGAAACCGGTATCCCGCTCGCGCGTCGACGCGGCGCTGGGGGCCGTGAACAGATGGCGAATCGTATCGGAGGGCTGCGAGCTTCCGGCCGGTTTCCCCGCCGCTGTCAGCAGAACCACACACGCGAGCATCCAGCGACGAGTCAAGCGTAGCAATCTCTAATTCGGCCGTTTTGCGGCGTCGGCAGCGGCCGGCCTGTATTACGTCCGGGTGGCGGCGGCCAACGCGTGTGGTGTGGGGATGGCGTCCAACGAAGTGAGCTTCACGCTGGGCGTCGGCCTGCCGGGGAGTCCCCGCGACCTCGAGTGGACGGTTGGTGCCGGCGGCGCCGTCTCGCTCTCGTGGAACGCCCCGCCAAGCGGCCCCGCTCCGACGGCATATGTCGTCGAGGCCGGCAGCGAGGCCGGCCTGTCGAACCTGGCCACGATCTCGACGGGCTCGCCGGCGACGTCGTTGGCTGCCATCGCTCCGCCGGGCACCTACTACGTGCGGGTCCGCGCGGTCAACGGCGCAGGCGCGGGCCCGCCTTCCGCCGAAGCCATCATCACCGTGCCCTGACTGCCACTCCCGGCGGCGTCTGGGTTATCCTGATCCTCTGGCCCGCCGCAAAACGGCCGAATTAGAGATTGCTACGCTTGACTCGTCGCTGGATGCTCGCGTGTGTGGTTCTGCTGACAGCGGCGGGGAAACCGGCCGGAAGCTCGCAGCCCTCCGA
>DATLLC010000334.1:0-42473 GCA_035538015.1 Vicinamibacterales bacterium | reverse complement strand
CAAAGGCGCTGAACACGATCGGCGCTCCGCAGAATCTGCCGTTCCGCGGCAAGCGCATCGTCCTCTCCGGATGTGAGCGCAGCCGACATGAGCTCATTCAATTGGAACTCGACCAGCTCCAGTCGCGCCGAACGCTCGCGGCCGTCCATCCGGAGACGGTCGATCTGGTCGCGGGCCCGCTTCACTCGGTCAAATGCCCCAGCTAGCTGGTCTCGGAGAGATGCGAGAGAACCGAACTCGTCCAGCACGAGGAGGTGCTGGGCCGGGTCGAGCAACTGCTGGTGTTCGTGCTGGCCGTGAAGCTCGACCAGCCGGTTCGAGAGGTCCTTCAGCGCCGCGGCCGTGCCCAGGGCGCCGTTGATGAAGGCCCGGCTGCGGCCCTGACTCGTGACCTCCCGGCGGACGATCAGCTCCGAGCCGTCGGCAGCCTCGAAGCTGGCTTCGACGGTCGCGAGTTCCTCGCCCGTGCGAAGCAGGTCCTGGGCGGCCCTTCCACCGAGCAGCAGGCCGACGGCTTCGACCAGGATGGATTTGCCGGCGCCGGTTTCACCCGTCAGCACGTTGAATGCTGGTTCAAACTCGACGGACACCGATTCGATGACCGCAAGATTGCGGATGGCGAGATAGCGGATCATCTGGGCCCTCACCCCTGGACGGGTGTGTGGACGCGGCTGGAAATCCCATCCTATCATGGGTTTGACAGAATTTCCCGCCGCGTGTTACGGTTGCTCGAAACCGCGCTTCTTCCCAGCAGCGCGCTCCCCAATCGATTGGATTCGGAGGGCTTGTTGCCGACGCCTGGGTCGTTTGTCCTGGCACTGCAACTGGAAGGCAGTGCTACGTCCACTCAGGCCGCCTCGGGAGGAGTTGTGGAGCTGGTCACTCAGGCCAGCCCGATATCCCAGGCGGTCCTTGTCATCCTGTTGCTGTTCTCCGTCGTCGCGTGGGCCATCATCGCCGCGAAGCTGACGGCGTTCCGTAAGGTCGACCGCCAGACGGCGCAGTTCATTCATGTGTTCCGGACCAGCGCCAAGTTCTCGGACGTCCAGTCGGTCTGCGCCTCGCTGGCACATAGTCCCCTGGTCGGCATGTTCCAGGCCGGTTACGCCGAGCTGAATGCGCAACTCCGGCAGTCACAGACCGGCAGTCCGGGCGCCGCCGGCCCGCGTCCTACTCTGAAGAGCCTTGCCGCGGTGGATCGCGCTTTGCTACGTGCTTCCTCTGCCGAGGTCAACAAGCTGGAGAAGCGCGTGACGTTCCTGGCCACCACCGCCAGCATTACTCCGTTCATCGGATTGTTTGGGACGGTGTGGGGCATCATGTCGGCCTTCCAGAACATCGGCGCCCAGGGCTCGACCGATCTCGCGGTGGTCGCGCCGGGAATTGCGGAAGCACTCATCGCCACGGCGGCGGGTCTGTTCGCCGCAATCCCCGCCGTCTACTTCTACAACCACCTCACGACCCGCGTGAAGGTCTACGCGACGGACATGGACGACTTCGCGCTCGAGTTCCTCAACATCTCCGAAAGGAACTTCACCTAGTGCCGAAGGTTCTTCCTCAACCGGAAGCGGGTGGCAGCCGACGCGGGCGCGGGCGTCGCGTTTCGACTTCGTTGTCCGAGATCAACGTCATTCCGCTCGTGGACGTCATGCTGGTCCTGCTGATCATCTTCATGGTGGCGGCCCCGATGCTGCAGCGCGGTGTCGAGGTGAACCTGCCGGTGGCTCAGCGCGCGCAGAAGATGGCGGAGGAGCGGATGTATGTCACCGTGCCGCTCTCCTATCGCAAGGATGGCCGGGTGCAGATCGAGGACGACTTCGTGGCCCGGGACGTTCTGGCCGAGCGCATGCGCCAGGCGATGCAGGGCAAGGAGCAGAAGGAAGTGTTCCTGCGGGGTGACGGCGGCGTCCAGCTCCAGGACCTCATGGACGTGATGGACCGCCTGAAGGAAGGTGGCGTCGAACGGGTCGGCATCGTCGCCACGCCTCCAGACACGCGGCGGGGGCGACGATAGGCGATGGACGCCGTCTCCGCGGTGCTCGTGCAACGTGCGCAGGACTCCGAGCGGCTGACACCGATCGTGGGATGGTCGCTCGCCGTGCACGTCGTGCTGACGCTGCTGCTGGCGATCGTGCCGGCGGCCTGGCTGGGCACGGTCTCGCCTGAGCCCGAGGTCGTGATGCAGATCTCGCTCGGCGGCGCCGTGGGGCCGCGTGATGGCGGCCTGGCCACGCTACCGGGGCGCCCCACTCAGGAAGTCGCCGAAACAAGAAAGGCGATCGAACCGGTGCGCGCGCCCGCGGCCAAGGCGCCCGAAATGGTCGAGCCGACCAAGACCGCGCCGAAGAAGCTGACATCGACAGCCAAGGTCGAAGCGAAAGATCCGCGGAGTCGCACGCCGACCAAGGGCGAGAAGGTCGAACAGGGCAACGCCGTGGCCCAGACCACCGGCAAGGGCCAGGGGTTCGGTCTGTCGGCGGGCGGCGGCGGCACCGGTGGCTATCTCGACGTCGCGAACTTCTGCTGCCCCGACTATCTGGCCACGATGATCGACCTCATCAACCGGAACTGGAATTCGAAGCAAGGCGCGCGGGGCACGACGCTGCTCAAGTTCGACATCGAGCGCGATGGCCGTATCACCAACGTCGCCGTCGAGCGCTCGAGCGGAGTGCAGGCTCTCGACTACTTCTCGCAGCGGTCGCTGGCACTCACGCGGCAACTGCCTCCCCTGCCCACCCTCTACACGGGCGAGCGCCTCACCCTGCACCTGTACATGGATTACGTACCGTAAGGATCGATGGGCATGACACGACGACACCCCTCACCCACCGTCCGCCGCCTGCCGGGCTCTTCCTCCGTCATGGCGCTCGCGGTGTGCCTGGCGGCCGGAGTGCTCGCCGCCGATCAGCAACCTCCCGCGGCGCCAACGGCGCCCCAGCAGCCGACCAGCATCGAGATGCGCATCACCGGAGAGCCCGGCACGCCCCCGCGGCTGGCGGTGCCGGACCTGATCGCACTCTCCGCGGACAAGGAAGTCCAGGACGCGGCGAAGGTGATCGGCGAGGTGCTGTGGGACGACATGGACTTCGAGCGCGAGTTCTACATGATCCCCCGCGACACGTACAAGTCGATTCCGCCTGCCGCGTCCATCGGCGAGGTGGCCTTCGACCGCTGGCGCGAACTCGGTGCCGACGGCGTCGTGACCGGGACCGTGCAGCGCGGCCAGACCGGCATCCGCGTCGAGATGCGGCTCTACAACGTGCGTGCGAAGCAGCAGAGCTACGGCCGGGAGTACACGGGGGCGGCCGCCAACCCTCGGGTCTACGCGCACACCATGGCGGACGAGATTCACCAGTCGCAGCGCAGCCTTCGCGGCGTGGCCCGGACCAAGCTCGCGTTCTCCTCCGATCGCAATCGCGATCCGGTCGCCAACACCATCGAGAAGCGCGAGGTCAAAGAGATCTACGTGGCCGACTACGACGGCGCCAATCAGCGCCGCATTACGATCAACCGGACGCTCAACATCACCCCGAACTGGTCGCCGGACGGCCGGGCGATCGCCTACACGTCGTACCGGAAGACCCTCCCCGACATCCTGATTTCCAACATCTATGTCGGCACGCTCGAGGAGCCGGCGAAAGGCGTCGGGCAGAACTTCCTCCCCGTGTTCTCGCCGGACGGCAGGCAGATTGCCTTCATGTCGAATCGCGACGGCAATAGCGAGCTCTACGTCATGAACCGTGATGGATCGGGCGTGCGCCGGCTGACCGACAATCCGGCCATCGATTCCACCCCGACCTGGTCGCCGACCGGCTCGCAGATCGCGTTCACGTCCGACCGGACCGGCGCGCCGCAAATCTACGTGGTCGGCTCCGACGGCAGCGGGTTGCGGCGGCTCACCTTCGAGTCCTACGCCGACCGTGCCACCTGGTCACCCGCACCGTACAACGAGGTTGCCTTCGCGGCGCGGACGGGTCCCGGATTCGACATCAAGATCCTGAGCTTGGGCGATGGCGTGACGCGACAGATCACCTTTGGCGAGGGCACCAACGAGAGCCCGGCGTGGTCGCCAAATGGCCGCCATCTGGCGTTCGTGTCGACCCGTGCCGGCAGAAACCAGGTCTTCACAGTGGATCGGGATGGTCGCAACGTGCGACAGCTCACCAAGGACGGCAATAACTCGACGCCGAACTGGTCGCAGTAGAGCCGCAGACGGGGCCGTCGACCAACAGAGGCGCAGACAGTTTGCCGACAACGGTCGCGACGAGGTGGATGGATTGCAGACAAGGGGATGGTTGGAGAGAGACATGATGAAGCGTAGTGCTCAGTTCGTGCTGCTCATCGCCGTGGTGCTGTTGGTCGCGGGCGCCGCCTGCGCCAAGAAGCCGCCACCGGTGCCTCGTCCGCAGCCGCCGCCGGTCGGCGGCAACGCGCTGCCACCCGAGCCGCCTGCGCCGCCACGCCCCGTGGACGAGCCGATACCCGTGCCGCCCGAGCCAGAGGGTATTCGCGCCGGCGACTTGAAGGGAGACCTCGATTCGCTGAACCGATCCGGCGTCCTCAAGCCCGTCTTCTTCGACCTCGACAGCTCCGAGGTGAACACTGACGGCCAGAGAGCCCTCCAGGAGAACGCGGAGATGATGCGGAAGAACCTGCAATGGCAGGTCACGATCGAGGGGCACTGCGACGAGCGCGGGACGGCAGAGTACAACCTCGCGCTGGGCGAGCGGCGTGCGATCGCGGCGCGCGCCTACCTGGTCTCGCTCGGCATTCCCGCCGAGCGCGTGCGCGTCGTGAGCTACGGCAAGGAGTTCCCGTTCGAGCAGGGGCACGACGAGGCCGCCTGGTCCAAGAACCGCCGCGCTCACTTCGTGATCACCGCTAGGTAAGCGGTAACATGGTGTGCATGACACGGTATCTGGTGATCGGCGCGCTGGCGATCACGGCCGTCGCCGCGGTCGCCGCGCCCGCGGCGGCGCAGTCCAAGCGCGAGATGCAGATGATGGCGGACATCCGCATGCTGCAGGAGCAGACCCAGCAACTGCAGCAGCAGCTCGCTACCGCGCTCGCGCAACTCGGTGAGACGTTGAAGCAGTTGTCGTCGCGCCAGGACGACCAGACCGCAGCCACGCGCAAGGGCTTCGCCGATCAGAAGCTGACCGTCGATCAGGTCGGCAGCGATCTGCGGGTCGTGAAGGAGCGCGTGGACGAGACCAACGTGCGCATCACGTCGCTGTCGCAGGAAGTTGAGGCACTGAGGGTGGCGATTCCCTCCTACCCGCCGCCATCGCCGCCGACCGATACCACGCTCGATCCCGCGGCCGCCGCGGGCACTGGCGCGGTGCCACCGCCTTCAGGAGGGCAGACCTCACCGTCAACGGCGGGCGGCCCTCCGCCGGTCGCGCCAATGCCGGCGTCCACCAATCCGGGCATCTCGCCGCAGCGCCTCTACGACACCGCGTGGACCGACTACACGGCCGGACAGTGGACGCTCTGCATCGAAGGATTCAATACCTACTTGCGGAGCTTCCCGCGCAGTGAAGCTGCAGACGACGCCCAGTTCTACATCGGCGAGTGCAACTTCGCCGACGGCAAGTACACGGAAGCGATGGACGCCTACAACCGCGTGATTGCGAATTACCCGCGCGCCGACAAAGCCCCGGATGCTTATTACAAGCGCGGCATGACCTTCGAGCGGCTCGGGCAGCTCGATCGCGCGCGCGAATCGTGGGAGACGCTCCTCAAGACCTTCCCCGACGCTGAAGTGGCGCGGCTGGGCAAGCAGAACCTCGATCGCCTCGCGCGCGCCAAGCCTCGCGCGTGACTGCGTTGATTAGGTCAAACCACAGAGCCAGGATCGCTGCAGAGGATTCGCGGCCATTCGTGCCCGTCAGCGGGGTGGCGGCATCTCTCTTTTTGGTTTAGAGAATCCGTGTGATCCGTGTAATCTGCGGATGAAGACGCTGCACGTCATCACCGCGCGTCATCGCACTCGTCATCCCCTGCATCAGAGGACACAGAAATGGGCAGCGTGAACAAGGTTTTGCTGGTCGGCAATCTCGGACGGGATGCCGAGGTCCGCTACACGCCGGGCGGCGCCCCGGTCGCGAGCTTCAGCATCGCGACCACCGAGAACTGGACGTCGAAAGACGGCGAGAAGCACGAGCAGACCGAGTGGCACAGGATCGTGCTCTGGGGCAAGCAGGCGGAGACGTTGCAGCCCTACCTCACCAAGGGCAAGCAGATCTTCGTCGAGGGCCGGCTCCAGACCCGCCAATGGGAGAAGGACGGCCAGAAGCACTACACGACCGAGATCAAGGCCGATCGCATCGTGCTGCTCGGCGGCGGCGGCCGCGGCGGCGACCGGACCGAGCGCAGCGACATGGGCGGCTACCAGGATCCGATGAAGGAACCGGCGGCGGTCACCGACGACGACATTCCGTTCTGACGATCGCCGGGAGCGAGGGCACGCCCGCGGCGTAGTCGCTCTCTCCCGCCCCTAGCTCCTCCCGTACCGGTCCTCGATCCGCACGACGTCGTCGGTCTCCGGCGTCGACACTTCGAAGATGTCACTGTCTTCGATGGCCGTCATGCGATGCACCGTGGGAGGTGGCACGTGCACGGCCTCGCCGGGCAGCAGCTCGCGCTTCGTGAGCGCGTCGCCCTCCTGCATCTCGAACAGGACCTTACCCGCGTGGACGTAGATGGTCTCGTCCTTGCGGTTGTGGAACTGCAGGCTGAGGGCGTGGCCCTTGTTGACGTGAATGAGCTTGCCGACGTACCGGTCGGTCACTGCCCACCACAGCTCGTAGCCCCACGGCTTCTCCACTCGCTTCATACGGTCTCCATCTCCTCGTGCCGGCCGTGTGCCGCACCGGCGGGTGTGCGGGCCGCCGGCTCATCGGCGCCCCGCGTCTTCGACCGATGCCGCCAGGGCATCGAACAGGAACTGCTCCACTTCTGCCGCGGTCGCCAGACTCAGTGCGTGCCGCGCGAGCCGCCGCGCGTCGTCCGCCCGCAGGTCGGCGACGACCCGGCGCACCAGTGGAATCGCAGTCGGCGTCATGCTGAACTCGGTCAGCCCCAGCCCCAGCAGGAGGCCCAGCATCGCCGGATCCGACGCCATCTCCCCGCAGAGCGAGACGGGGACCCCGCTGCGCCGCGCCGCCCGGCTGACGAGGCGGACGAGCCTCAGGACCGCGGGGTGCAATGGCTCATAGAGGTCCGAGACACGATCGTCGGTGCGATCGACCGCCAGGGTGTACTGGATGAGATCGTTGGTCCCGATGGTGAGGAAATCCATTTCCTGCGCCAGGAGGTCCGCGGCCAGCGCCGCCGACGGTACCTCGATCATCACACCCACCGGAACCGGCGCGAGGTCCAGGTCCTGACACACGCTGCCAAGGAGGGCGCGCGCCCGACGCGCCTCGTCCACGCCGGTGACGAAGGGGAACATGATGCGCAGCGACCCGTGTACGGAGGCACGCATCAGCGCGCGGAGCTGCGTGCGCAGGACCTCGGGATGCGCGAGCCCGAGCCGCAGCCCGCGAAGCCCCGCGCGCCCACGGTTCCGCCACGCCGCATGACCGCCCAGCAGGTGCCGTTCGTCGAGATCGAACGTACGAATGGTGACGCGCCGGGGCGCCACCTGCTCGAGCACGTTACGGTAGGCCGTGTACTGAAGCTCCTCGGTCGCAGCGTCGAGAGACCTGCCGGACAGCAGGAACTCCGATCGGTAGAGGCCAATGCCCTCCGCGCCCGACTCGTGGAGGACTGGCAGGTCCTCGACGAGCTCGATGTTGGCGTCGAGCCGGACGGAAACACCGTCGGCCGTCAGCAGCGGACCTCGTGACGACGAGGCGACGCTGCTGCGGCGCCGCGGGCGCTCGGCGCGCCGTTGCGCCATTTCGAGCTCCGGTCCTTCGGCGCCAATGATCACCTCGCCCGTGGTCCCGTCGAGGATGATGGCGGAGCCCGCCGGCACGCGCGCCGACAGATCGTGCAGGCCGACCACCGCCGGCACGTTCAGCGATCGCGCCAGGATGGCGGTGTGATACGTGCGGCTGCCGGCGTCCACGGCAAACCCCTGCACGCGCGTCCAGTCCAGCTGCGCGGCCAGCGACGCCGTGAGCTCATCGGCGATCAGGATGGACGGCCCGTCGAGCTCCTTCAATAACTCGCGCAGATCGGCTCCGCGATGCTGGAGGTTCATTCGCAGGCGACCGGCCACGTCGGCGACGTCGGTCTCGCGCTCGCGGAGGTAAGGGTCCTCCATGCTGCCGAACAGCCGCCGCAGCTCCTCGTAGGAGCGATGCAGCGCCCACGCGGCGTTGACGCGTTCGTCGCGGACGATCTGCTGGGCACGTCCCACCAGCAGCGGGTCCTCGAGCATCAGCAACTGGGCGTCGAAGAGCGGGGCGAGATCGCGCGCTGGTCCTTCGGCGAGCCTGGCGCGAATGTCGGTGAGCTGTCGCCGCGACTGTTCGCGTGCTTGATCGATGGCGCCGACTTCGCGCTCCACGCGCTCGGGTGGCACCGGAAACCGGAACACCTCCGCGGGTTGCGCGAGCACTACGGCGCGTCCGACCGCCACACCTGGTGAGACGCCGATACCGGTCAGCCGCTCCATGGCGCCTCCCCGAACCCGGATTCGACAAGACGGGCGAGCTCCGCCACCGCCTCCGCCTCGTCGGGCCCATCGGCCGAAATCGCGATCGTCGCGCCCCGTCCCGCAGCCAGCAGCAGCACGCCCATGATGCTCTTGCCATCCATCGTCCGACTTTCACGGCGGACCAGGATCCGCGCCCGATAGCGCGTCGCCGCGTGCACGAACTTCGCGGCTGCGCGCGCGTGCAGGCCGAGCCGATTGGGCACCACCACCTCGCGGGTCGTCATCCGGGTGCGTTCGTCGTGGCCCCGGGCGACGACGAGCCCTCCAGGAGATCGGTGGCCACCCAGATGGCGCTGCGTCCGTGGTCGGCCAACTGCCGGGCCACCTCCGCGAGCGTGCCGCCTTCGCGCAAGCTGGCGGCCTTGATCAGCATCGGCAGGTTCACGCCGGTGACCACCTCCACTTCGTCCCTGGCGAGGAACGTCATGGCCAGGTTGCAGGGGGTCCCGCCGAACATGTCGGTGATGATGAGCACGCCGCTCGTGCCGGTCTTCACCCTCCCCATCGCCGCCTGGATCTCGTCGCGCGCGTCCTGGACGTCCTCGTGCCAACCAATCGAAACGGCGGCAAAGCGCGGCAGGTCGCCGACGATGGTCTCGGCGGCGTTGACGAGTTCGGTCGCCAGCTGCCCGTGGGTGACTACGACCACGCCAATCATGCCTGCCTCCCCATGTCACGGTGACGGACCTTTGTGGCCAGGCCCTTCACGTTGGCCAGGTTCCGCTTGAGCGACTCGGCCACGAATACCGAACGGTGCCGACCCCCGGTACAGCCGATGGCCACCGTCAGATAGGCTTTGCCTTCGTCGACGTAGTGCGGCAACACGAACCGCAGAAAACCCTCGATGCGCCGCAGGAACCGGCCGGTGAGCGGCTGGCGCCGCATGTAGCTGGCGACGGCGCGGTCCCGCCCGGTCTGCGGCCGAAGCGCGGGGACCCAATGCGGATTCTTCAGAAAGCGGACGTCGAACACCAGGTCTGCCTCGGCCGGCACGCCGTAATGGAAGCCGAAGCTGAGGAACGTCAGCACCAGCGTCGAGGCCTGCCGCCGGCCGGCCACCACGTTGAGGAACACCTGACGCAACTCGTGCACGTTCATCGAGGT
This sequence comes from Vicinamibacterales bacterium, assembly GCA_035538015.1. Lineage (GTDB taxonomy): Bacteria > Acidobacteriota > Vicinamibacteria > Vicinamibacterales > UBA2999 > VFZN01. The sequence goes on along the minus strand of DATLLC010000334.1, from coordinate 32,698 downwards.
GGTGTCCACCACCTTGTCCGCCATCGCCTTGATCGGCCGCAGTGATGCGCGTTCCTCGGCCAATCCCTCGGTCACCGGCCGATCCGGTGCGAGCGGGTGTGGCCGGCGGGTCTCCGAGAAGCGCCGCACCAGCTCGGCCTGACCGGCTTCCAGGAAGATCAGGGTGGGCGCCGGGTCATGCACCTTGCGCAACGAGCGATACATCGCCGGGAAGTCGGTGGTGAAGCGCGGCTCCCGTACGTCCATCACGACGGCGATGCGATCGTGTTCGGTGGCGTGCTGCTGGGCGAATTCGGCCATGAATGGCAGCAGCGCTACGGGCAGGTTGTCGACGCAGAAGTAGCCGAGGTCCTCGAGTGCGCGAATCGCCTGCGACTTCCCCGCCCCGGACAGCCCCGTGAGCACGATGAAGCGTTTCGATCGGGGGCGACCGGGACGGGTGGCAACCCGGGTCACGTGAGATCTCCCACGTCACCCTCCTCCTCGTCGCGGTCCTCGTCACCAGCCGAGGCCGGCAGCGTCAGCGAGGCCTCGAGGCGCGCGGCGAGCGCCCGTGCGGCATTGATGCCCCGGGCGCGCAGCAGCTGATTGCGCGCGGCCACCTCCACCAGAGTGGCAAGGTTGCGGCCCGGCGCCACCGGCATGTGCACCAGTTGGACGCGAAGCCCCAGCAGCTCGAAGTACTGATCGTCGAGTCCGAGCCGGTCGTATTCGCGGTTCTCCTCCCACCGCTCGAGCTGGACGACCAGCTCCACGCGCTTGGATGTCCGGGTGGCGGCGACGCCGAACAGATCCCGCACGTTGATCAGCCCCAGCCCACGCAGCTCCATGTGATGGCGCGTGAGCTCGGGGCAGCTCCCGATCACGATGGACTCCGCCCGCCGGCGGACCTCCACGGTGTCGTCGGCGACCAGGCGGTGGCCGCGGCAGACCAGGTCGAGCGCGCACTCGCTCTTGCCGATGCCGCTCTCGCCCATGAGGAGCACCCCCAGGCCGAGCACGTCGAGGAGCACGCCGTGAATGATCTCGCGAACCGCCAGCCGGTCCTCGAGGAGTGCGGTGATCTTGCCGATCGCAGCCGCGGTCGGAACCGGTGTGCTCAGGAGCGGCAGGTTCGCGGTCTCGGCTTCGCGCACGAGGTCGGCGGGAATCGTCAACCGCCCGGTGACGAGCAGGCACGGCACGTTCTGCTCGAACGACTTGTGCAGCGCGAGCTGGCGCGCCACTGGCGGCAGCGATTCGAGGAAGCGGAGCTCGCTGTCGCCGTAGATCAGGATTCGCCCGGGCTGCAGGTACTCGTGGAAACCGGCCAGAGCGAGGCCGGTCTTCTGGATATAGGGGCTGGTGATTTGCCGGGCCAGGCCGGTTCCGCCGGCCAGCAATTCGAGCGGCAGGCCAATAGCCTCGGGGCGGGATCCGATCAGCGCGCCAACGGTGACGGCCGGGACCGTCGTCATGTCAGGGCCCGCGTCAGCGGCGCCGGCGGTCCTTCCACTTGCCTTTCAGCCGGCTCGCCTGCTGGTCCAGCCGCTCGGCCACCAGGGTGGACGCGAATTGCCAGGTGGGGCCGTTGCCGACGGCGTGGAGGAAGTGCTCCCCGCGCGCGTGCACCGTGACTTCGACGAGCTTCTCGAGCTTCGCGCGCGAGACCACGACGGAGGCGGAGAGCCCGGCATCGCTCAGGTGCCGGAACACGCGGGCCATCTTGGTAGTGACGAGGGAGCGGAGGTAGCTGGAGACGGCCATCCGGCGGCCGGTGATCTCGATCTGCATGTGGCTAGAACAGGACCTTCCGCTGGTTGGAGGTCGGGATCTTCAGCTCTTCGCGGTACTTCGCGATCGTGCGGCGCGCGAGGATGAGGCCCTCGCGCTGGAGGATGCTGACGATCTTCGAGTCGCTCAACGGCTTGCGGGGATCCTCTCCTTCGATGATCTTCTTGATCCGGTTCTTGATGGTCACAGACGACACCGACTCGCCGTACGAGCTGCTGATGCCGCTGTGGAAGAAGAACTTCATCTCGTACACGCCCTGGGGCGTGTGCATGTACTTGTTGGTGACGACGCGGCTGACGGTCGATTCGTGCATCCCGATGTCGTTGGCCACGTCGCGCAGCACCAGCGGTCGCAGGTGCTCGATCCCGTGATCCATGAAGTCGCGCTGGAAGTTGATGATGCTGGTCGCGACCTTGTGGATCGTCTTCTGTCGCTGCTCCACCGACTTGATCAGCCACAAGGCCGATCGGAACTTGTCCTTCACGTAGGCGCGCGTCTCGTCGCTGTTCTCGGTGGCGCTCTTGTCGAGCAGGCGGCGATAGGTGGGACTGATGCGCAGCTGGGGCAGCCCGTCTTCGTTCAGGACGGCGACGTACTGGTCGTCCACCTTGACGACGTAGACGTCCGGAATGACGTACTGCGAGGGCTGTGGATTGTAGCGGCTGCCTGGCTTCGGATCCAGTTGCTGGATGATCTCGATGTGGTGCTTCAGGTCCTCGAGCGGAAGGTTCAGCTTCTTGGCGAGCTCGGGAATCTGGTGATTCTGCAACAGCCGCAGGTGCTCGCTGACAATTTTCTCGGCCGGTGTGCCCTCGAGGCTCAGGTGCCGGACCTGCAGCGTGAGGCACTCCTGCAGGTCGCGCGCGGCCACGCCGATCGGATCGAAACCCTGAATGAGCCGCAAGACCCTTTCGACCTCGTCGATCGGCCACGGGCCCATGTTGGCGATCTCGTCGACGGAGGCGACCAGATAGCCATCGTCATCGAGGTTGCCGATGATCGCCTCGCCGATTTCCCGGACCTGGTCGGCGTCAGTCTGGAGCGAGAGCTGCCACTCGAGATGATCGGTGAGCGAGCTGGAGGTGGAGAGCGTGTTCTCGATCGGGGGCAGCTCGCGCACTTCCTGCGGGGCCTTGGGCCGATAGCTGTCCTCCAGGTACTCGCCGAAGAAGTACTCGTAGTCGGCGTCGTCCCAGGTATCGTTCTTCGTTTCGACCTTCGGCGCCTCCGGCTCCTTCTCGGTGGCCGGCTGCGCGTCGGCTGCCTGCAGGTCCTCGGTGGGGATCTCCTCGAGCAGCGGGTTCTCCACCACTTCCTGGGTCAGCAGGTCGGCCAGCTCGAGCGTCGACATCGGCAGCAGCTTGATGGCCTGCTGCAGCGAGGGCGTCAGAATGAGCTTCTGCGCCAGCTTGGTCTGGAGTCTCTGCGAAATCGCCATGCCGCAACTTCCTAAATACTAGTCCAGCCTGAAATCAGTCCCGAGATAAATCCGACGGACCTCCTGATCCTCGGCCAGGGCGGTCGGGGTGCCGTTCCTGAAAATAGCCCCGTCGGTGACAATGTACGCTCGATCGGTAATGCGCAGGGTTTCACGCACGTTGTGGTCGGTGATGAGGACGCCGATGCCCCGTTCCTTCAAGTGAAAGATGATTTTCTGGATGTCGGTGACGGCAATCGGATCGATGCCGGCAAACGGCTCGTCGAGCAGGATGAAACGGGGCGACATGACCAGGGCGCGCGTGATCTCGGCCCGGCGCCGCTCGCCCCCCGACAGCACGTAGGCGGGCGACGAGGCGAGCGCCGAGAGGCCCAGTTCGGCAAGCAGGTCCTTCGCGCGCTGCCGCCGTTCCGCGCCGTTTATCGGCAGCGTCTCCAGAATCGCCAGAATGTTCTGCTCGACCGTCAGGCCGCGGAAGATGGACGGCTCCTGCGGCAGATAGCCGATGCCCTTGCGCGCGCGCACGTACATCGCGTCGTCGGTGATGTCCTTCTCGTCGAAGAGCACGCGGCCCGAGTCTGGCGCCGTGAGCCCCACGGTCATGTAGAACGTGGTCGTCTTGCCAGCCCCGTTGGGGCCCAGCAGGCCGACCACTTCGCCGGAGTTGACCTCGAGACTGACGCCCTTGACGACTGTACGACCGCCGTATGACTTGGTGAGTTCCTGGGTCCGGAGGCTGGACATCTAGTGGATTGTATGAGCGATTCGTGGAGGGGCCGTTCCGTAGGAGCGGCCCGGACAGGCTCCCCGAGCATGTTGCACGGGACTGCAGAATCCGTTGATACGCTCCACTAGCTGGGGGGCTTGGCGGCGCACTTGCCGCCGCGCGTCTCGGTGCGTACTTCTTCGTTGCCGTCGATGATGACTCTATCGGACGACTTGAAGAACGTCAAAGTCTTGCCCGCCGACTCGTTGCATTCGTCGATGAAACGGCCTGGCGATCCGGTGATTTCGTAGCGCTCGGTGGCGGGCCGGTAGACGAGCGTCGTACCAGAGCCGCGCCGCTTGTCGAGCGTGACGTCCACGGCTCCCCGCGCATCCAGCCGGTCCAGTCTGTTCTCCCCGCCGGCGAGGAGCAACTCGATGTGGTCGGCGCGCAGGTCGCCCTGCTCGCCGTTCATCTGCGCCTTCGTGTCATAGATGGCGGTGCGGGTCTCGTCACGATACGCGAAGGTGGCGCCGCGGAGAATGGTGGGTCCGCTCCGAAGGGGTTTCGCATCGGGGTTCTCAGGCGCCAGCGCCAGCGTGGTGACGACGCCCCCATCGGCGCCCAAATCGCCCTTCATTTCATCGAGGGTGATGCGTTCGGCCTGAATGACGGTGTCCCCTTGCCAGAGGCGAGACTGTCCCGAGTAGACGCCCTGCTTGGCCTGCTCGTCGTAGGTGAGCTCGCCCGCGATCACATTGACGGGATCCGCGTCACCGAGCAGGCCGGGGCGCCTGGCGGCAGCAGCGCCCGACTTCGGCTTCGAGGGCTGCAGGACGCTCCGCACCTTGCCCTTCGCGACCATCCGACGCGGCGACAGGGTCAGATCGATGGCTTCGGCATCAACCCTGATGAGCTCGTCGTTGACGAACGGATCGGCCGCGCCGTTCTTGCCGCGCAGGTCCAGACCGTTTCCTCCCAGGCGATACGTCGCGTCGCCGCTCTGCGCCACCAGGCCCGCATCCTCGAATCGGACACCGCCGCCGAACTTCGCGTCATCGAGCGCACCGCTCGATGGGTTGAGCCGCAGGTCGAGCAATTGCGAGCGTGCGGTGCGCTCGGCACGATCCGTCGCAGCCGCTTCGACGAACACCACACTGTCGCGAAAGGCCATCGTCGTCAGGCCCTGGCCCGGGGCGCCGGCCCCCGAGAGCTGCTGCGCGCGAATCGTGCGGCCCGGCGCGTCCTTGGTGGCCGGCAGCGCGAGTGTGATCCGATCGCGGCTGGAAAGGGTCTTGATCGCGCCATCCGCGGCGAGCTCGAAGGCGATGAACTCGCCGTTCAGCTGCTGCTCGGCCCCGGCCGACGCACTGGCAATGCGAATCGCGGCCTGCCCGGCCAATGTCGCCTGCTGCAAGGTGCGGCCATCCTCGGCGTAATCGAGGTTGATGTCGCGCGCGCGCATCAGGCGGAGTGCCCCGAGGCCCTCGCCGCCGGTGATCCGCGAATTGCCCCGCAGCTCGATCTGATCGGGCTCGTCACGGTCGGCGAAAAGATGGGCGGTCGCTTCATCGGCCTCGATGATCTGCCCGGACCGGGTCATCCGGACGCCTCGCTCGAAGCGCATGTACCGTTCGCCGCGGGCGAAGCCGGCCGCACCCGCGGCGACGTCCATCGGCCCGGCGGCGCCCTCCGGCGCGAACCGCACGACGGCCTGGTCGAGCAGCCACACGGTGTTGCGCTGCTCGTCGAAGGCGAAGCCGATGCCGGCGCCGGCCATGCGCCCGCGTGAGAACTGGACGGGCCCCGGCGCACGGACGATGCCCTCCGCGTCCGAGTAGGAAGCTGATCCCGAGGTCGCGACCAGTCCGTCGCTGGCCTCGAGACGGACGTCACCGTTGATGTCGAAGGTGGCCTGATTGGCTCCGACCCGCGCTTCCTTGCCGGTGACCTTGAAGCTGCGGCCGGCTCGGTTGTCGACCGTCAGCGTCACGCCGCGGAGGGCGGTTTGCCCATCCTCGTAGGTCACCTGGGACTCGCATTCGACGCGGAGGTCCTGCTTGGACCCCTTGAGCTGCACGACATCGCAGCCTCGTGTTTCGACGATTGCCTTGGGATCGATGCGCTCGATCGGGACAACCGGCGGCCTGGTTTCGCGCGGTCTGATGACGTAGAGGACAAACGCGGTGAGGCAGACGCCGAAGATGGCGATGCCGAGCCGCAGACGTTTACGCCACACGGATAGATTGTACCAGCCAGGGCCGCAGGGGCCTCGGGATACGCCGCAGGCAAAGACGCCGACTAATTTCAGACATCGGTGCTTCGTGCGGCGAGCACGAACCGGCGATCCCCACGCCCCGAAGCGTCACAACCCCAGGGCCCAGGACCTCAGGTCTCTCGTTACCCCGAGTCCCGGAAGTCGTCCACTCGGAGCTCCACGTACTTCTCGCCGCGGAACTCGTTCTCCTCCAGCGTGTAGGCCAGCTCCACGCCGCTCTTCGTGGCGGCCAGTGCCTCCTCGCGGTCGGCGGCGTTCCACTGGATGCCGCGAAGCCGCCGGCCATCCTGCTGGAACGTCATCTTCAAGTGACGGTCCTTCAGCAGCCGCGGGCCGTCCACCACCTCGACCGGTCCGGTGAAGAACCGTGGCCGCGGATTCGAGGGGCCGAACGGGGCCAGCGTGTTGAGCTCAGACACGACACGATCGGTGATCGCGCCGAAAGCGAGCGGCCCATCGAGATAGAGGCGGGGACGCAGGTCATCAGGACCCAGGCGGTCGTCAGCATAGGCGTTGACCCTGAGCCGAAACTCGCGGATGCGGTCCGCCTCGATCTGCAACCCCGCGGCCTGCTTGTGGCCGCCGAAGCGGCCGAGCATCGGCGCGCAGGACTCGAGCGCCGCCAGCATGTCGAACCCGGGGATGCTGCGGCACGACCCGTGGGCTATGCCGTCCTCGACGGACAAGACGATGGCGGGGCGATAGAAATGGTCGACGAGCTTCGACGCCACGATGCCGATGACACCGCGGTGCCAGCCTTCCCCGGCTACGACCAGCAGGCTGCGCGCGCCGATGTCGGGGTCGGTCTCCACGATTTTCCGCGCCTTGGCGACGATGTCCTGCTCCTCGGCCCGGCGGCGGAGGTTCTCGGTCTCGAGCTGCTCGGCCAGGGCCTTGGCCTCGCCGGCCATGGCTTCGTCTGACGCCAGCAACAGCCGGGCCGCGATATCTGGCGTGCTCATGCGGCCGGCGGCGTTGATCCGCGGCGCGATCATGAACGCGATGTGGTAGCTGTCGATGGTCTTGCCGGTCAGGCTGCTGGCCTCGAGCAACGCGCGAAGCCCCACCTTGTGCGGCCCCTTCGAAAGCATCTCGAGGCCCAGCTTGGCGATCACGCGGTTCTCGCCGACCAGCGGGACGACATCGGCGAGGGTGCCGATCGCGGCGACCTTCACGAACCCTGGCACCCACGCGTCGCGCCCGGCGCGGCGGCAGAGGGCCTGAACCAGCTTCAGGGCGACACCGACGCCGGCCAGGTGCTTGTCCGGATAGGTGCAGTCGTGGCGTTTCGGGTTGACGACGGCGACGGCCTCGGGTAGTTCGGTGTCGGGCTCGTGATGATCCGTGATGATGAGGTCGATGCCCAGCTCTCGCGCGCGGCGCGCCGCGGCAGCGGCGCGAATGCCGCAGTCGACGGAGACGACAAGCTGAACGCCTTCGGCCTTGAGCCGGTCGAAAGTGGCCGGCTGCAGGCCGTAGCCGTCGCGGATGCGTTCGGGCACGAAGTGCACGACGTCGCCGCCCAGCAGCTCCAGCGAGCGCCGCAGGATGACGGTCGATGTGATTCCGTCGACGTCGTAGTCGCCGTGGATGGCGATGCGCTCGCGGTTCGCGACGGCCTGTTCCAGACGGACCACCGCGCGTTCCATGTCCGCGAGCCGGAACGGGTCCAGCAGCTGCTCCAGCGACGGCGAGAGGAAGCGGCGCGCCTCGTCGAGGTCGTACAGTCCACGGATGGCCAGAAGCCGGGCGGTGACCTCGGTAACGCCAAGCTCGCGCGCCAGGACGGCGGCCCGATCGTCGTCGCAGGTGTTGGTCTGCCAGATGCGGGGGATCACGCGGGGCTCTCGATACCGATTTGGCCCATCGCGCGGAACTTCTGGTACCTCGCCTCGAGCCGTGCGTCCACCTCGAGCGCCGACACTTGTGCCAGCGCCCGGTCGAGTGCGACGTCGAGCAGGGCGGTGGCTTGAGTGGGGTTCTGGTGGGCGCCGCCGACCGGCTCGGACACGATCTCGTCGATGATGCCGAGCCGCAGCAGGTCTGGTGCGGTGATCTTCAACGCCTCGGCCGCTTCGATCTTGCGGTTCGCGTCACGCCACAGGATGGCGGCGCAGCCCTCGGGCGGGATCACGCTGTAGATCGCGTTCTCGTGCATCAGCACCAGGTCGCCCACCGCAATGCCCAGCGCGCCGCCGCTGCCACCCTCGCCGTGGACGATGACAATCACCGGCACCTCGAGCATCGCCATTTCCCGCAGGTTCAAGGCAATCGCCTCGGCGACGCCGCGCTCTTCCGACTCGATACCGGGATAGGCCGCCGGGGTGTCGACGAAGCAGATGATGGGCCGGTTGAACTTCTCCGCGAGGCCCATCAAGCGCAGGGCCTTGCGGTAGCCTTCGGGCCGCGCGTAGCCGAAGTTCCGGTAGATCTTCTGCTTGGTGTCGCTGCCCTTCTGGTGGCCGACGACAAGCACGGGCCTGCCCTTGTAGTCGGCCAGCCCGGCGACAATCGCATGATCGTCCGCGAAGCGGCGATCGCCGTGCAGCTCCACGAAATCGGTAAACAGCCGCTCCACGTAGTCGAGCGTCGTCGGACGCGCCGGGTGACGGGCCACCAGGACCCGTTGCCAGGCGGTGAGGTTCTTGTACAGCTCGACGCGGATCGAGTCGATGCGCCGTTCGAGGCGCGCGATCTCGCGATTGCGATCCTCGGTGGCCGGCAGCATCGAGAGGGCCTCGATTTCCTTCAGCAGGATGCCGATCGGTTCTTCGAACTCGAGCAGGTCAGCCATGGGGGAATGTGATCTTTCTCTCTCCAATTTCTAGTGAAAGGCGACCGTGCCGCGGCCGCAGAGCTTTTCGACGGCCGCGACGAACTGTTCGGACGGGCGCACACGGATCGACGGGTTGACGTCCATCCGCACGACCGTGTGATGGGCGCCACCGTTCACCACCACTTCGATGGCCAGCGGCCGATCCCCGCGATACTCGGCGACGATGTCCCAGAGCCGGCCTATGGTCTCACGAGGCGTTTCGGCCCTCAAACGGATGCGGACGCCGCGCGACAGCTTCTCCCGGAGCAAACCGAGCGGCAAGACCTCCGTCGCCTGGAGCCTCGACGACTCCTCGTCGCGCTCGAACTTCCCCCGCACGAGCAGCAGCGCGTCGTTCTCGCACGCGGTCCGAAACCGGGCGTAAGTCTCGGGGAAGACGACCACCTCGACGGACCCCTGGTGGTCCTCGAGCGAGAAGACGCACATCGGGTCTCCCTTCTTAGTCTTCAGCGGCCGGAGCCCGGAGACGATCCCCCCGACGTGCACGTCCTCGACGATGAGCCGCCCTGGCGACCCGTCGGTTGAAGGCGGCAGATCGCCCAGCGTGAGGTCGCCGACCATCCGGGCGCCGAAGGCGCGCAGGTCGTCGGCGTGCCGATCGATCGGGTGGCCGCTCAAATAGAGCCCGAGCGCTTCCTTCTCGAACCCGAGCAGCTCCATTTCGGTCCACGGAAGTGAATCCGGCAGCTTGATGATCGAAACGCCGCCGGCCTCATCGTCGCCGCCGAACAGAGAGGACTGGCCGAGTTCGCGATCGCGCTGCGTGCGACCGCCGTGCTCGATGGCGCTGTCGATGGCGCCGAACAGTGTGGCTCGCCCGGCCGACAGCGGCACCCCGGAGGGGACCAGCGTGTCGCAGGCTCCGGACTTCACCAGGGCCTCGAGTACCCGCTTGTTCACCAGTCGCAAATCGAGCGACTCGCACAGCTGATGGAGCGACGTGATTCGGCCGAGCGAAGTCCTGACCTCGAGAATCGACTGAATCGCACCTTCGCCCAACCCCTTGATCGCGGTCAGGCCGAAGCGTACGCCCTCGGGCACGACCGTGAAGCGCAGCTGGCTCGCGTTGAGGTCCGGCGGCAGGACCGTGATCCCGCGCTCGCGCGCCTCGGCAATGTAGGACGCGAGCTTCTCCGTGTTCTGCGCTTCGATCGTGAACAGCGAGGCGGCGAAATGTCGTGGGTAGTTCGCCTTCAGGTAGGCGGTGCGATAGGCGAGGAGCGCGTAGGCGGTGGCGTGCGCCTTGTTGAACCCGTAACCGGCGAAGTGCTCGATCTGCTCGAACAGCTTGACCGCCTTCTTCTCGCCGATTCCCTTCGCCCTCGCCCCGCCGAGAAAGGCCTCGCGCTGCTTCGCCATGACCTTGGGATCCTTCTTGCCCATGGCCTTGCGGAGGACGTCGGCCTGGCCGAGCGTAAAGCCGGCCACCGCCTGCGCAATGCGCAGCACGTGTTCCTGGTAGGCGATTACGCCGTAGCTGTCACTGAGGATCGACTCGAGCTGTGGCAGCTCGTACTTGACCTCGCGCTTCCCCTGCTTACGCTCGACCCAGTCGTCCACCATGCCGCTCTTCAACGGGCCGGGCCGGTAGAGCGCGTTCAGCGCAATCAGGTCGTCGAAGCGGGATGGCTTGGCCCGCCGTAGGAGATCGCGCATTCCGGAGCTCTCGAACTGGAAGATGCCGTAGGTCGCGGCGTCGGCGAAGATCCTGAACGTCTTCGGATCGTCGAGCGGCAGGCCGTCGATGTCGAGGGCGAGTCCCTCGGTGCGCTCGAGCTCCTTGATCGCGTCGTCGATCAGTGTGAGCGTGCTCAGCCCGAGAAAGTCGATCTTGAGGAGGCCGACGCGCTCGACGTCCCGCATCGTCCATTGGGTCGTGATTTCGTCGCGGTTGCTCTTGTAGAGCGGCGCGTAGTCGGTCACAGGTCCGGGTGCAATGACGACACCGGCTGCATGGACGCCGGCATTGCGGCTCATGCCTTCCAGGCGCTGCCCCATCTCGAGCACGTCCCTGACCCGCGGGTCCTGGTCCTGCATCTCCTTGAGGATGGGGTTCTCGGCGAGCGCCTTCTGCAGCGTCATGTCGAGCGCGGCGGGAATCTGCTTGGCGATGCGGTCGACGTCGGCGTAGGCCATGTCCATGGCGCGGCCGACGTCCCGGACCACAGCCTTGGCCTTCATGGTCCCGAAGGTGATGATCTGGGCGACATTCTCGCGGCCGTACTTCCGCGTGACGTAGTCGATGACCTCGCCGCGGCGCCGCTCGCAGAAGTCCACGTCGATGTCAGGCATCGAAATGCGTTCGGGGTTCAGGAAGCGCTCGAACAGCAGATCGAAGTCGATCGGATCGACGTCGGCGATCCTCATGCACCACGCCGCGACCGATGCGGCAGCCGAGCCACGGCCGGGGCCGACCGGAATGCCGGCCTCGCGCGCGTAGCGGATGAAGTCCCAGACGATCAGCAGGTAACCCTGGAACCCGGTTTTCCGGATGACGTCAAGCTCGTAATCCAGACGGCGCTCGTATTCGTCGACCGCGTGCTTCAGGCGGCCGGCCGCGACCAGCTGCTGCAGCCGCGAGAGACGCTCCGCGAAGCCCTCGCGGACGATGTGCTCGAAGTATGTGTCGGTGGTGAACCCGGCGGGCACGTCGAAGGTTGGCAGGTGGTTGGTGCCCGACGGGATGGTGACGTTGCACCGCTCGGCGATGCGCAGCGTGTTGGCCATCGCCTCCGGGTAGTCGCCGAACACCCGTGTCATCTCCTCCGCCGACTTCAGGAAGAACTGATCGCCGTGGTAGCGCAACCGGTGCTCGTCGTTGACGCCTTTGCCGGTACCGATGCAGAGCAGGATGTCGTGGGGCTTGTGGTCGCCGTGCTTCAGGTAGTGCACGTCGTTGGTGCACACCAGCGGCATGCCGAGGTCCCGCGCGATCGGCAGCAGCCCGTTGTTGACGACGCGCTGCTCCTCGATGCCCTGGTACTGCATCTCGAGGAAGAAGCTCCCCTTGCCGAGGATGTCCTGGAAGGTCGAGGCGGCGGCGACCGCCTTCTTCGGGTTCGGGCCGCGCACCTCGGTGGCGACTTCGCCCTTGAGACAGCTGGAGAGCCCGATCAGTCCGGACGCGTGCCGGGCCAGCAGCTCCTTGTCGATCCGCGGCTTGTAGTAGAACCCCTCGGTGTAGCCTGCGGACACGAGCTTGATCAGGTTCTTGAAGCCGGTCTCGTTCTCCGCCAGCAGGACGAGGTGGTTGGCCGTCTCCCCCGCGGTGCCGTTCTTGTCGAACCGACTGCCGGGGGCGACATACACTTCGCAGCCGAGAATCGGGTTGATGCCGCGCTTGCGGGCCGCGTCGTGGAAGACCACCGACGAGAACATGTTCCCATGCTCGGTGACGGCGACGGACCTCTGTCCGAGCTTCTGTACCTGGTCCAGCAGTTCCTCGATACGGCAGGCGCCGTCGAGCAATGAGAACTCGGTGTGCAGGTGGAGGTGGGCGAAATCCATGAAGAACCTGTCGAGTGCTTAGTGCCGGGTGCAGAGTGCAGAGTGCGGTGCCGGGTGCCGGGTGCGAAGTGCCGCGTGCCGTGCATGGTGCGGTGCGAAGAGCCGGGTGCTGGCTGCTGGGTGCGTGCAAAGTGCGGGACTCGGCACAGCACCCGGAACGCGGCACTCTTCACCCTGCACCGCACCTGGCACCCGGCACTCCGCACCCTGCACCGCACCCGGCACCCGGCACCCTGCACCCTGCACTCTTCTTACTCCCACTCAATCGTACTGGGCGGCTTCGAGCTGATGTCGTACACCACCCGGTTGATCCCCTTCACTTCGTTGACGATGCGCGACGAGATGCTGGCGAGCAACTCGTGCGGCAGGCGCGCCCAGTCGGCGGTCATGCCGTCCAGGCTCTCCACCGCCCGCACCGCAATCGTGAACTCATACGTGCGGGCGTCGCCCATCACGCCGACGCTCTGGACCGGCAGCAGTACCGCGAAGCTCTGCCAGAGTCGCTCGTACCAACCCGCCTTCCGGACCTCGTCGGCGACGACGGCGTCGGCGCGCTGCAGCAGCGCCAGTCGATCGCGTGTGAGATCGCCCAGGACGCGCACGGCCAGGCCCGGGCCCGGAAAGGGCTGACGGACCAGGAACTCCTTGTCGATCCCGAGGTCACGGCCGACCGCACGCACCTCGTCCTTGAACAGCTCGCGCAGGGGCTCGACGAGCGTGAAGCGCATCCGCTCGGGAAGGCCGCCCACGTTGTGGTGGCTCTTGATCGTGGCCGAGGGGCCGCGCACCGAGACCGATTCGATCACATCGGGGTACAGCGTGCCTTGCGCGAGGAAGTCGAAGTGGCCCAGCTTGCGAGCCTCGAGCTCGAAGACGTCGATGAAGGTCGCCCCGATGATCTTGCGCTTCTGCTCTGGATCCGCGACGCCCGCCAGGCGGTCCAGAAACAGGTCCGAGGCGTCGACGAAGTTGACGGGCAGGCGCAGCTTCTTGTAGCGCTCGACCACCTGGGTCGCCTCGTTGAGACGCAGCAGGCCGTTGTCGACGAAGATGCACTCGAGCCGCTCGCCGATGGCCCGGTGAATGAGCGTGGCGGCGACCGTCGAGTCCACGCCGCCCGAGAGCGCGCACACCACTCGCCGATCGCCGACCTGCTCGGCGATGCGTGCCGTGGATTCGTCGATGAACGTGCGGGTCGTCCAGTCTCCGGTGCACCCGCACACGTCGAAGGCGAAGTTGCGAAGGATCTGTGCGCCGCGCTCGGTGTGCGCGACCTCGGGGTGGAAGAGCAGCGCGTAGAAGCCGCGATCCGGTGCTTCCATGGCCGCGACCGGAGCGTTGGCGCTGGTCGCGGTCACCGCAAAGCCGGGAGGCGCCGCGGCCACGAAATCGCCGTGGCTAGCCCAGACCTTGAGCTCGCCTGGCACCTGCTGGAGCATGCGTCCCTCGTCGCCGGCCCGGCGGATCAGCGCGTAGCCGAACTCGCGGTGCGGCGCGCTCCCGACCGTGCCGCCCAGGACGTCGGTCATCAGCTGCATGCCGTAACAGATGCCGAGCGTTGGCAGCCCGATCTCGAAGATGCCAGGATCGGGCCGTGGTGCGCCATCCTCCCGGACGCTGCTCGGCCCACCTGACAGGATGAGACCGCGCGGGTGCTTGGCCTGGATCGCCTCGAGCGGCGTGTTGAACGGGAGAATCTCGGAGTACACCGAAAGCTCGCGCAGCCGTCGCGCGATGAGTTGGGTGAACTGCGACCCGAAATCGAGGACGAGAATCGTTTGGTGTGCCAAGCGCGTTCAGGGTGAGACGGTAGGAACGCTATTATAACTGGCGATGCTGCTGATCCTGGCGGCGCTCGCGCAGGCGGCAGTGACGCTGGCGGCCCTGGATGTGCGTTGGGTGGTCCCCCTCGAGACGCCGCCCGTGGCCACACCCGCCTACGACGCCACCACCGCGTACGTGCCGCTGCGCGGCGGCACGCTCGTGGCTGTCGATCTGGATCGCGGACAGGTGCGTTGGCGGCGCGATCTCGCCACGACGCTCCCACCCTCGGTTGGCAGTGGACTCGTGTTCGTGGCCGGCGACGGCGTGATCGAGGCCTTGTCCACTGATCAAGGTGTGACGCGCTGGCGCACGACGGTGCCGGGACGTCTCGTCACCATCACCTGGGACACCGACTGGCTCCTCTTCTCGAATGAGGCCGGCGACCTCGCGGCCTTGCGGGCCAGCGACGGCGGCCTGGTGTGGCGTGCGTCGCTGGGGGCCCCGCTCGTCCTGCCGCCGACCCCGGGTCTGGATCGCGTGTACGTCGGCCTCGTAGGCGGACAATTGCTTTCCATCGAGCTGGCGACCGGCACCCGCGCGTGGGCGCGCACGCTGCCGGGTCGCATCACCGGGTTGAAAGCCGCCGACGGCCAGCTGATCGTGGGTACCACCGGCAATGCGGTGTTCAGCCTGGACCTGGCATCCGGCCGTCAGCGCTGGCGTTGGCGTGTGGGCGGCGACGTGGCTGGCGAGGCCGCGAGCGACGAGCGTCAAATCTATTTCACCGCGCGCGACAACATGCTGCGCGCGGTCGACCTGCGAAGCGGCAATCTCCGGTGGAAGGCGGAACTGCCCTCCCGTCCGGTCGGCGGCCCGCAGGTCCTCGCCGGCAGGGTCGTCGTGCCACTGTCGACCACCGTGGGCATCTTCGATCCGCACACCGGGAAACCCGAGGCCCAGGTCACCGTCTCGGGTGAGATGGGCGCGGCCCCTCATCTGCGCGTGGACGGCCGGCCGACCTCTCCCCGGCTCGTGGCGATCACGCTCGACGGCCGTCTCCAGGGTTTCGGCTGGCGCTACGAAGAACCCCCCGGACGGATACAGGAGCTGCCGGGGCAGGCGGTACCGCCAGAGTAGAGGCCAAGGTCATGGTCAAAGCCTTCCAAGGCTACGACCATCAAGACCTCAAGACCTCAAGACCCCAAGACCCCAGGACCGCAAGACCCCAAGACCTCAAGACCTCAAAACCTCTGCCCCCGTCCAGCCGTCGCACCGAATCGGTCACCCGAGCCCGCACATCGGCCAGGCTCGCTTGGCGATGCAGGCGGAGGTACGCAGCGGCTCCAGCCAGGCTGATGTACTGGAAGACCACGCCGCGGACCAGCCACGCGATCACCTGCAACGGCAGCGCGGCCAGGCCGACGAACGGCACGAAGGCGATCAACCCCAACGCGGCCGTCGCCAGCACCGAGGCCGCGGTGGTGAGCACCATGAGCACCAGAATGGCGCCGAGGACGCCGACGATGGTCCGGCCGTCCCGCACCAGCAGCCGCGCCACCTTCGACATGGCGTCGGTGACCCCGCAGTCGTCCGACGCCACGACGATTTGCGTCAGCAGGTAGAGAAAGTTGATCAGCGTGATCAGCGCCACCACCCAGATCGAGGCCAGCGTCACGATGATCGGGCCGTCGATGACCTCGATGAGCGGTGGACCGAACACGACGAATCCGTACGCGCCGACAACGATGGCATAGGCGGCCGCGAGAATCGCGCCGAGGCCCAGGTAGCGGCGGAACAAACGGCGCAAGCCGGAGGTGAAGCGATCGATGGCAAAGGCATTGGCACGCGTCAAGGCCGACAGATGCAGCGGTGGGTGCTCGATGTGGCCTGCCGCCAGCTCGCCGGCCGTCAGTACCGTGAGCGACCCTGCCTTGACCGCGAACATCAGGATCGATCCGCCGGTCGCCACCAGTCCGAGCGCACCGAGGAACGCGGCGAGCGCGAGGGGATGGGCCAGCAGCGCCCCAATCAGCGCGGGCACCACCTGCCGGTACTCCAGGCGCAGCAGATCCGCGGGCTCGGCGCCGACGAGCAGCATCACCAGCAGGACACCGCCGGCGATGGGCACGGCGAGGAGGGCGTTGAACACCGTGTCGGCTACGAACTGCACAAGGACCACCGGCCAGTTGGCCGCCGCGACGAGGGCTCCCCGCTTGAGTAGCAGCTTGAGCGAGCGGGCGTAGGTCATGGCGCGGTGAGGACTCCATGTTACCCCGATACAATGAGCTCTCCGGATGCGGCCGCCGTCATTCATCGCCCGTGCGCTCGCGCGACTGAGCGTCGCCGGTCTGCTCGCCGTCGCGGTGGTTGCCGCCGGCGGCCGGATTCTCGAGCATCAGCGCTTCGGGGCGGACACCGCAGCCGCTCGCGAGCGGGTCGCGCTGGCCGTGCAAGCCGCCGTCCAGGATCTGCAGCGGCGCCTCGAACGGCTCGTCGAAGCCTTGCCCCTGGAGGCCACGGACCTCCCGCTGGCGGCCGAGCACGAACCCCGGGCCGAGCGCCGGCTGTTCGATCAGCTCCTCACCGCGGGCGCGGCGGCGGACGGCGAACTGGCAGCGACGTTGTACGGCACGGGGCCGACGCCCGTCGCGTGGACCGGGCGACCGGTCGAGCTGCCCGATGCCCGGATCGCCGGACCGGAAGCGGCCTTCCTGGTACCCGACGCACAGGGGCTACGCCTCGTTCATGTTCATCCGCTGAGCGATCCCAGTAACGCCGCCCAACGCGTTGGCACGCTGGTGCTGCAAGCGCCTCTCGCCCGCGCAGGGCCCGGGGACCAGAGCGGCGAGTACTCGCTGCCGCGGGCCATGGTTCCAGTGCGGGTGCGCCCGCGATTCGAGGGTGGGGCGGCCGCCGCACCCGACGAATTCGCGATTCGATCGGCCAACGGCGAGACGCTGGCGGCCTTGAGCGTGTCCAACGATTCGCTGGACGCGGCACGCGGCGCGTTCCGCGCCCGTGTCGCGGCAGTGATGCTTGGCGTCGTCGTCGTTCTGCTGCTGCTGGCCACCGGACCGCTGCTCGACTGGCGGCGTCTGTCTCGTCGTCGAGGCACCACCCTCGGCGTCACCCTCGGCGTGGCCGTCATCCTGCTGACGTCCCGCGCCATCGCCGGCGTCGGCATCGACTGGGCCGATCTGCCTGGCAACGTCGCCTTGCCCGCACCGAGCTGGCCGGCATGGACGATGCCGCGTCTGTTCTTCGCCTCGCCGTTCCATTTTCTGGCCTCGAGCCTGCTGGTTGGCGGTCTGGTGGGCCTGGCGAGCTCGGCCCTCGACCTGTGGCGGCTGGCGTGCCGTGCCAGCGCGCGTCCGCTGACCAGAACCCCCGGCCCCATGGCCCTCTACCTCGCCGGACAAGTCGGCGCCGGTGTTGTCACCGCGGCGCTGGTCATCGGATATGGCGCGTTCATTCGCGAGGGTGTGGCGGCGGCACCGGCAGACATTCTCCATTTCGGCCTGCGGCCCTGGGATTGGTCGCGCCTCTCGCTGCTGTCCGGCGTCGTCATGCTGAACGTCGCGGTCGTGGCACTCGGGGTGGTGTGCTATCGCGTCGCCCTGTTGCCTTGGGCGTTGGGAGCGATCCGGGCGTCGGGCCGCGTGGCCACGGCCGTGGCCTGGCTGCTGGGCCCGCTGTTCCTGATCGGCTCCGGGTGGCCGGCCGGGCCGACAGCGCGATGGCCGGCGTTGCTGGCGGCCACCTTCATCGCGGCCGTCGCGTGGCGCATCGGCCGGGTTCGCGCCGATTTGCGCAAGGCATCTCAAGCAGCACGGCTGCTGGCCCTGATGCTGGGAGTCGTGCTGCCCTCCCTCGCCTTCTACCCCACGTTGGTCGACGCCGCCGCCCGCGCACGGCGGACGCTGCTCGAGACCACCTACGCGCCCGAAGTACTGGATCAGCGGCGCACGCTGCAGGCGCGCCTGGCGGGCGCACTGGCGGACATCGACCGCCTCACTGGACTCGAAGATCTTGCGCGGGCTGCCGATCCAGAACCCGAGGGCGCCCCGTCGGTCGACGCGGCATTCCTGATCTGGTCGCAAACCGAATTGTCGCGGCTGCGCATCACTTCGAGCATCGAGCTGTTCAACGCCGCCGGCACCCTCGTGAGCCGCTTCTCGCTGAAGCTGCCTGACGTCGGCGGCGCGCAGGCTGCTGTCGACGGTGGGTGTGACTGGGACGTGTTCGAGGAGGTGTCACCATTCTTCGCCGAAGAGCGGCGTTTGCTGCACGCTGGCCGGGGTCTCTGCCGCACGGAGCCCGATGGCCGGCGCCGGCGGGTCGGCCAGGTCGTCGTGCACCTGATGCTCGACTACGGCAACCTCTCCTTCGTGTCGGCGCAGAGCCCGTACGTGGCGCTGCTCAGATCGGGACAGCCGCCGTCGCGGGGGCCGTCACGACCCATGCCCGTCGCATTCGCGGTGTATGGCTGGAGCGGCAAGGTGCTCTACACCTCGGAGAGCCGCGCCAGGCCGATCGACGAGGCCGTACTCGCGCGTGCGGCTGCGAGCCGCGAGCCCTTCTGGGCGCCGCCGTCGGCCGATCACGCCATCGACGCCTATGTGCTCAACGATCGAGGCGCGATTTATGTCCTGAGCACGCGCAGCGACCGCGGCTTCGGTCACCTGATCGTCATGGCCGAGCTCGTCGCGCTCGGCTTCGTCGTCTTCGTCTGCAGCCTGGTGGCCGGTTTCGTGTACGGCCGGGTGGCCGCCCGAACGCCCACCTCGGGCCGGGCCCTGCTGCGCGAAGTGCGCGCCAGTTTCTATCGAAAGCTCTTTCTCGCCTTCGTCGCCGCTGCCGTCGTGCCGGTCGTGGCCCTCGCGTTCGTGGCACGCGCTTATTTCGCGTCGCTGCTGTTTGCCGACATCGAGATGGAGGCCACCCGGACCGCCACCGCCGCCAGTCGCGTCGTCGAGGACTTCGGCAGCTTGCAGGTGCGTGGCCTGGCGGGTTTCCCCACCATCGCCGACAACATCGTCGTCTGGTTGAGCCGCGTGGTCGCGCAAGACGTCAATGTCTTCGACGGTCCGAGCCTGCTGGCGTCGAGCGAGCGGAATCTGTTCGCGTCCGGGTTGCTGCCCACGCGGACGCCAGGAGAGGCCTATCGCGCAATCCTGCTCGAAGGACGGCCCTCGTTCGTGGGACGAGAAGCCGTCGGCCCGGTCGAGTATCTCGTGGCCGCCGCTCCGGTCCGGATCGAGTCACGCGACGCCATCCTCATGGTGCCGCTGACGTCGCGGCAGCAGGAAATCGAGGCGCAGATCGAGGAGCTGGATCGACGGGTGTTGCTGGCCGCCCTCCTCTTCATCATGCTCGGCGCGGGCATCGGCTACTCCATGGCCGAGCGCATCGCCGACCCGGTGAACCGGCTGATGCGCGCGACCCGGCGGATCGCGCAAGGTGATCTGGACGCGCGTGTGATCGCGACCTCGAGCGACGAGCTCCGCCGGCTCGTCGACGCGTTCAACCGCATGGCCGAGGATCTTCGCACGCAGCGAGCAGAACTGGAACGCACGAACCGGCTGGCTGCCTGGGCCGACATGGCCCGGCAGGTTGCTCACGACATCAAGAACCCGCTGACGCCAATCCAGCTGAACGCCGAGCATCTCCAGCGCGTGCACGCCGATCGCGGCCGCCCGCTCGGCCCGCTCGTGGACGACTGCGTCGCGAACATCCTGGGGCAGGTCCGGCTCCTCCGTCAGATCTCGTCGGAGTTCTCGAGTTTCGCCTCGTCGCCTCAGGCGAAACCGGTACCGACCGATATCGCCCCGCTGCTGGAGCAGATCCTCACGCCCTACCGCGGTGGTCTCGGCGAACGGATTGTGTTCGAGGTGGAAGTGCCTCCGGACACTCCGCCAGCCCTCGTCGATCCGCTCCTGATCAGCCGCGCACTGATCAACGTCATCGAGAATGCGCTGCATGCCATGCCGGGCGGTGGACGAATGCGGTTCTCTGTGTGGCTCGGGGATCAAGCCAGGCTGATGTTGAGCATCGCCGACACCGGCGTCGGGATGGACGAGGCGGCCGTGGGCCACATTTTCGAACCCTACTTCTCGACGAAGACAACCGGGACCGGCTTGGGGCTGACCATTGCGAAGCGCAACATCGAAGCCAACGGGGGCAGCATTGCCGTGACCTCCCAGCGCGGGGTGGGGACAACGGTCACGGTGTCGATGCCGGTGGCATTGGGTGCGCCAATGGGGTCTTGAGGTCTTGAGGTCCTGAGGTCTTGGGGTCCTGAAGGTCTTGAGGTCTTGGGCTGCTGCGGGCTCGAGTCTTGCGCGGCGGCTCTCACAACTCGGGGGGGCCGGGCGGAGGTTCGGGAGCCGCGGCTGGTGTGGACGAGACGGCAGGCGGCGCCGGTTCGGGCTGCTTCGTGCCTCGAAAGCGCTGCAACGCCATCCCGACGAAGGCCGATGCGAGATAGACATAGGCCATCGCGAGCAGGACCTCGTGCGGCTGACTGACGACGGCTGCGATGACCCCCGCGAGCACGATGAGCCCACGATAGCTGCGCTTGGTACCGAGGTCGATCGTCTTGAAGCTCCGATAGCGAATGGTGCTCACCATCAGCAGTGCGGGCACGAGCACGACGGCCAGGGCCGGCAGGGCCTGCTGGTAGGTCTGCATGCCTTGCGGGAAGTAGAACACCGTGGCTGCCGGCACCGCGGCGGCGGCCGGACTGGGCATCCCCACGAAATAGCGCTTGTCGCTCGGCGTCTGGATGTTGAAGCGCGCCAGCCGCAGTGCCGCGGCGGTGACGAACACGAAGCCCACGGCCCATCCGAGGCGGCCGAGGGGCACGAGCCCCCACTGAAATGCCAGGATGGCCGGCGCCATACCGAACGAGATCAAGTCGGCGAGCGAATCGAGCTGAACGCCAAACTCGCTGGTCGTGCCTGTCATGCGCGCGATCCGGCCGTCGAGCATGTCGAGGACGATGGCGACGCCGATGAAAGGAGCGGCGGTGGTGAGATCGCCGCGCATGGCGTGGACGACGCACGCCCAGCCGCAGAACAGGTTCGCGATCGTGAACAGGCTGGGGAGCAGCGACACGCCATGCCGCAGGCCCCGCGCCCCCGGGGCTCTTGGCACCGGCTTGATTCGCGAGTGCGGATGCTGGCTGTGTTTGAAGATCTTGTCGGCCACGTCAGGGCACCTGCGCCAGCACCGTCTCGCCCGCCACGACGCGATCGCCGGCCTTGACCAGGATGCGGGCGTCGATCGGCACGAACAGGTCGATGCGCGAGCCGAACTTCATCACTCCGAAGCGCTGTCCGCGCGTCACCGTATCACCGGCCTTCAACCGGCACACGATCCGGCGCGCGAGGATGCCGACGATCTGCCGGCACACGACGGCGCGGCCCTGACGTTCGAACCACACTTCGGTCCACTCGTTCAGCTGCCCGGCCTCTACCTTGTAGGCGGGCATGAACTTCCCGGGATGATACTCCACGTGCGTCACCGTTCCCTCGACCGGGGTGCGGTTCACGTGGACGTCGATCGGGGACAGGAAGATGCTGATCTGCCGCCATTGCCCTTGCGGAGCGCCTGGCCCGGGCTCGACCCCCGCCAGCATCACTCGCCCGTCGGCCGGGGACACCACGAGGTTGGGGTCGGCGGGAGGCGTGCGGTCCGGATCCCGGAAGAAGAAGAGGAAGAATGCGGCGAGGACCAGAAACGGCACTGCCCAGCCACGGCCGCCGCCCCAGGCAGCCAGCCCTGCGAGCACGAGGGCAATGAGGATGAACGGCAGGCCCGCGCGATCGATGAACATTCTCGTTCGATCATAGGGCAAGAACGAGGAGTGCCCGTACAAGCGAGGGGCCACCCCGGAGGGTGGCCCAGAATGTGTGAACGCCGTGACGACGTATCAGGCTGGTGCCGCGTGCGCGTGACCCTGTCGGTACGCGCGCAGAATGGCCTCCATTTTATCTTTGAGATGAAGCTTGCGTTTCTTGAGAGTGACTTCCTCGAGTTGCTCGTGGTCTGAGAGATAGTGTTTGGATTCGAGCTGGACCAGGCGTTCGTCGAGCTCGTGATGCTGGGAGGCCAAACGGCGATACTCGTCGTTGGTCTCGAGGAGCAGGTTCTTCAAGTCCTGTGCCTCAGCCATCAGGCTTGCCTCCTTCCGAGGTAGGGCGTTGCAGACCCCCACCGTCATTGGCCGCACTCTACCACCCTCACTCCGGGGATTCAACTGCCGTGCTGAGGACCAGCGCGTCCTCGACAGGCTGCGTGTAGTAGCCCGCTCGCACGCCCGCGACCCGAAAGCCCGCGGCCGCGTACAGGCGCTGCGCCGGCAGATTCGAGCGCCGCACTTCGAGCGTGGCCCGTCGCACTCCCATCGCCGCGGCAGAGGCCATGACGCTCGCGAGGAGGCGCCGACCGAGGCCGCGGCGGCGGCAGGTCGGATGCACGGCCAGGTTGTTGATGTGCATCTCGTCGAGTACCTTCCAGAAGGCGGCGAAGCCCGCCACGGCCATGTCCGGCGTGCGTATGACGAAGACCTTGCACACGTCCGGACGTGCGAGCTCCGCCTCATACCAGTCGCGGGACGTCGGGTTGTTGAACGAGGCCTCCTCAATCGCCAGGACACCGTCCAGGTCGGCCGGCCCGGCCAGCGGCTCGACCATCGTCGTGACGCTCATCGGCGGCTGCCGCGCTCCGCGTCGGGGCGCCGCACGTAGAGCGGCTGGAGATCGTGTGGGGCGTGGGCACCCCCACTCGCCAGGCGACGGCCCAGTCGCCCGATGGCCGGGGCGAGCAGCGGCGCCACCACGAGGGGGAGACCGTCGAGAACCGCCGCGTATCGCGCCGTGCCGTCGCCCGTGAGGACCCAGGGAACGACCGGCGCGGTCGGGTGCAGACGGGTGTCGGCAGGTGCGGGCGGGTGCTCGAAGTCCAGCCAGCGAGCCCAAACCGCTTCCGGCGCATCGACTTCCGGATCGGCCAGGGCCCTGAGGACCGGCACTCCGCCAGCCTCGCCGGACGCCTCGTAGGCAGCCGCAAAAACCTCTCCGCGCGCCGCGTCCATCCAGGCGCCGATGCGTGCATGGGATACGGCCAACCGCTCGAAGGCAGCGGCAGCAAGCGCCTCCAGGGCCGAGACGCCGACGACCGGCCGGCCCGTGACCATCGCGGCGCCCTGCATCGCCGCAAGGCCGATTCTGAGCCCGGTGAAGGCGCCTGGGCCGCGGGCGACGGCCAGCAACTCGATGTCGGCGAGTCTAACCCCGGCACTCGCCAGGACGAGGTCCAGTTCGGCCGGCAGGCGCTCTCCATGGGTGCGCGACGGGTCTCCTTCGGCGACGGCGAGGACCTCGTCACCTCGCAGCACGGCGGCGCTGCCGCCACGGGCAGTCGTATCGAGTGACAGGATGAGCACGGGTGAGGCGTGTGTTCAGGATCGTATACTCGTCCTCGTCCGTTCCGATCGCCCAACACCGTGGCTCAGCCCTCCCAGAATGCCGAACTGCCCGTCCCGGCGGGGACGAACCTCACCCCAGCCATGCGCCAGTACTTCGAGGCGAAGCGGCAATACCGTCAGGCCCTGGTGTTCTTCCGGATGGGCGATTTCTACGAGATGTTCTACGAGGACGCGCTGGTGGCGGCGCGGGCCCTGGACCTGACGCTGACGTCCCGTTCGAAGGACGCGGCTGGCACGGCCGTGCCGATGTGCGGCGTACCCTACCACTCCGCGGATGGCTACATTGCGCGGCTCGTGAAGAAAGGCTACCGCGTCGCCATCTGCGAGCAGGTCGAGGACCCGAAGAAAGCCAAGGGCGTGGTCAAGCGCGAGGTCGTCCGGGTCGTGTCTCCCGGGACGCTGGCCGACAGCAGCTACCTGGACGCGCGTGAGCCCTCGTTCCTGCTGGCGCTCGCGCCCACGTCAGGGGCGCATCAGCGCGCGGTCGAGTACGGCGTTGCGCTGCTCGATCTCTCCACCGGCGAATTCGACGTCGCCGAGTACGCTGGGGCCGAAGGCCTGCAGGCACTCGGCGACGAGATTGCGGTGCTCCGTCCGCGCGAGATCGTGGTGGCGAGCGGGTATGACGTCAGAGCCGCCATTCCAGAGATCGCCCGCCTGGAGCTGCCGGTCACCGAGGTGGACGGGTGGCACTTCGACCTGGAGAGCGCGCGACAGACGCTGCTCGACCAGCTGCGCGTGAGCAGTCTCGATGGCTATGGGCTCGAACGCCGCCAGTCGGCGGTCGCCGCGGCCGGCGCGCTGGTGCGCTACCTCCGTGACACACAGAAGGCGGAACTGGCGCACGTGCGCACCATCCGCGTCAAGCACGCGTCCGACACGCTGCTGATCGACCCGACCACGCTGAAGCACCTCGAGGTCCTGGAGTCCACCGAGGGCGGCCGTCCTGGATCGCTCCTGCACGAGATCGATCGAACCATCACGCCGATGGGTGGACGGCTGTTGCGAGCCTGGCTGCTCCGTCCGCTGGTTGTTCTCGAACGCATCCGGGATCGCCTTGACGCGGTGGAGTCGTTCGCCATCCAGGCCACCGAGCGCGCCAAGACGCGCGAGGTGTTCAAGAGTATCCAGGATCTCGAACGCCTGATGTCGCGCATCGCGCTCTCCACCGCCGGGCCGCGCGACCTGGCGGCCCTGCGCGCCTCCCTCGCCGCCGTGCCCCGCGTCGCGCTGCTGCTCGATGGCTTCGAGGCGCCGCTCGTTCGGAGCCTCCGCGCTGAGCTCGACGATCTCGTCGACGTCCGCGGCTGGATCGAAGCGGCCATTATCGACGAGCCGCCGGCGCTGGCCCGAGATGGCGGTTTCGTGCGCGATGGTGTCGACGCCGAGCTCGACGACCTGCGCCACATCAGCCGTTCCGGCAAGCAGGTGATTGCCGAGATGGAGGAACAGGAGCGCGCGCGCACCGGCATCGGCTCCCTCAAGGTGCGGTTCAACCGCGTGTTCGGCTACTACATCGAGGTGTCGAAGTCGAATCTCCACGCGGTGCCGCCGGACTATCACCGCAAGCAGACGATCGCCGGCGGCGAGCGGTTCATCACGCCTGCGCTCAAGGAGTACGAAGAGAAGGTGCTTGGCGCCGACGAGCGCATCCTCGAGCGGGAACTGAGCCTGTTCGAGGCCCTGCGTGCCCGCGTCGCTGCTGAAGCGCCCCGTGTCCTCGACACCGCGCGCGCCCTGGCGGCGCTCGACGTGCTGGCCGCGTTGGCGGAGACGGCGACGATCGGCAACTACACCAAACCGCACGTCACCGACGATGACGAGATTGCGGCGACCGACGTGCGGCACCCGGTCGTCGAGCGGCTGGCTGGCGGCGCCTTCGTGCCCAACGACGTGCGGCTAAACGCGTCCGGGTCGCAGCTGGTGATCATCACCGGGCCGAACATGGGCGGAAAGTCGACCTACCTGCGCCAGGTGGCGCTGCTCTGCCTGCTGACGCAGGCAGGATCGTTCGTGCCGGCGCGCCAGGCCAAGGTCGGAATCGTCGATCGCCTGTTCGCACGCGTCGGCGCGTCCGACAACATCGCGCGCGGGCAGTCCACGTTCATGGTCGAGATGCAGGAGACCGCGCAGATCCTGAACGGCGCCACCTCTCGCAGCCTCGTGGTGCTGGACGAGATCGGCCGGGGTACGGCCACCTTCGACGGCCTTTCCCTCGCCTGGGCCGTCGCCGAGTACCTGGCCCGGCAGGGGCCAGCGCGGCCCAAGACTCTCTTTGCCACGCACTACCACGAGCTGACCGATCTCGCCGACGCCATTCCGACCGTCGCCAACATGCACGTCGCGGCCCGGGAGTGGAAGGACGACATCGTGTTCCTGCACAAGATCCTGCCGGGACGATCGGATCGGAGCTACGGCATCCAGGTGGCGCGGCTGGCCGGCCTGCCGACGGCCGTGATCAATCGCGCACGCGAGATCCTTCACGGACTCGAGCAGGACGAGCTCAGCCGGGGCGGGCGCCCGGCCATCAGCGGTCAGAAGGCCGTCCCCAGCGCGCAACTCGGGCTGTTCCATGCCACCTCCGCCGTCGAAGAACGGCTGCGCGATCGTCTACGGGAGGTGGACATCAACCGCACCACGCCCCTCGACGCGCTGCAGTTGCTCCAGGAGTTGAAGAGGGAGGCGGAGTGAACGCCAGGTGCTGACGGGTGCCGGCGGGTGCTGACAGGTGCTGGCGGGTGCCGACGGGTGCCGACAGGTGCCGACAGGTGCCGGCGGGTGCCGACAGGTGCCGGCGGGTGCTGGCGGGTGCCGGCGGGTGCCGTCGCGAACGGCCAGGTGCGGATACGGGTGCGGGCCTAGCTCTTGATCTTGGCGATCTCCGCCTTCGCTTCGGTGGCGAGCGGCGAGTCCGCGTGCTGCTCGACGATCTGGGTGAGGGTCTTCCGTGCGTCCTCGGGCTTCCCCGCCAGTTTGTAGGCCCGCGCCAGTTCCATCAGCAGCGCTTCCGCAGGCAGCGCGCCGTCCTTCTGTTCGGCCAACTCCTTCAGCGTGGCGATGGCGGGATCGTACTGGCCGGCGCGCAGTTGCACGGAACTCTTGCCGAGCCGCGCCGACCGCGCGATGAGGGCGTTGCTGCTCCCGGTGAGCTGATCGTACTGTGCGATCGCCTCGTCGCGTCGTCCCAGCTGAGCGAGCGTCTCCGCGGCGTGGAGTCGGGCCATCTGGCCGGGCTGCGAGTTTGGATAGCCGTCAGCCGCGGCCATGAACTTGGGAAGGGCCGTCTCGAGTTTCGCCTGGAGCGTCGGATAGGTGCCTGGCAGCTGCCCTCCGGGGTTGGTGGGATCGTTGGTCGTCCCGGCGGGTGGCGCCGGCGGCTGCACGCGGGCCTCCTCCACGACCATGGCATCGGCCAGCATGGCGGACGCTTTGGCGTCGAGGTTGGCCCGCCACGCGTTGTAGCCGAGCCACCCGCCGCCGGCGAGGACGATGGCCCCGAGAACGCCGAGGACCGCAGTCCGGTTCTGCTCGTACCATGTCTGGGCGGAGCCGACCGCCCGGGCCAGCTCGTTGTCTTTCAGGTGATGCCGCTCAGAGGTCTTCATAACCTGTCTATTGTAGTCGCCTCCGCGGCGGAGGAGCTACCAGGCCAGAGAGCCCGGGTGTCCACTGGTCGACCGGTGGCGTCGACATCACCGCTTCGCTCGCCGTCCCGCTTGATCGGCTGAATTCGCTCCTGTCCGAGTTCGCCGAACCCTCGTGGCTGAACAAGGATAAAGCCGCTTCTGGCCACTTGAAGACTCGCAGATCGCACGAACACACTTGAGCTGAGCCGCCCGGCTCGAACACGTCTTAGGTTCGGGTGTTCTCATGCCCCGAGCCGGACAGGTCGGCTCGTAGCCACGCTTTCGCGACTGTCCAGTCGCGAACGAGCGTCGCCTCTGAGATGCCGAGGACCTCGGCCGCTTCCTCGATCGTCAACCCTCCGAAGTACCGCAGCTCGACGATGCGTTCCTGAAGCGGGTCGAAGGCGGCCATGCGCCTGAGCGATTCATGCAGGGCGAGTACGTCAATCCCGGAAGGACCCTCGGCTGTCGCCGCCTCGTCACCGTGCAGGGTGACGCGTTCGAGGCCGCCGCCGCGCTTTCCGGCGAGCCGCGCCCGCGCGTGATCGACGAGAATCCGCCGCATCAGGCTGGCAGCCACGCCAAAGAAATGGGCCCGGTTGCGCCAGTGGACATGCCGTTGATCGACCAGTCGGAGGTAGGCCTCGTGTACGAGCGCGGTTGGCTGTAGCGAGTGGCCGCGCGCCTCGCGCCGCAGCTGCGCGCCGGCGATCCGTCGCAGATGGTCGTAGACGACGGGGACAAGCTGGTCAAGGGCGGCCCGTCCGCCATCGCTGACAGCGAGGAGCAGGTCCGTAATTTTGGCGGTGTCCGGCACGCGACTGGTCATCCCGGTTGGCTGAGGATAGGGCACGCCTATAGAGCAGTTCAAGGGGAACGGGACGTCACGCGACTCGCGAATTGAACCGCGCAGGAAGTCATATAATCCGGGCAATCGCGCCGATACTCACGCGCGGCGCGGTTCTTGCGCAGTCCCGACATGACACCGGAACGCTGGGCCCTTATCCAGGAGCTGTATCACGCCTCCCGCGCCTGCGCGGAGAGTGATCGGGCTCAATTCCTAGCCAACGCCTGCGCGGGCGACGCCGCGCTGCAGCGCGAGGTGGAGGCGCTGCTGGATCAGCCTGTGTCCACCGGCAGCTTCATGGACTTCGTCGGCCGCCTTCCTCCTGCACGACTCAGCGATGTCGTCTCCAACGACCTGACCGGCCGGCAGCTTGGCGGCTACCGCGTACTGTCGCTCCTTGGCCGCGGCGGCATGGGCGAGGTGTACCGTGCGCACGACCAGAAGCTTGGCCGTGATGTCGCGATCAAGGTGTTGCCGCCGATGTTCACGGCGGACCGCGAGCGCGGGGCGCGATTCGACAGCGAAGCTCGGATGCTCGCGGCACTTAATCATCCGCACATCGGCGCCATCTACGGCCTCGAAGATGCCGGCGGCATGCCAGCGCTCGTGCTGGAGCTCGTCGACGGCGAGACGCTTGCCGATCGGCTGCGCCGGGGGCCGGTCCCCCCGAGCGAGGCGTTGGCCATTGCGCAACAGATCGCGGACGCGCTGGATGCTGCGCATCAGAAGAGGATCATCCACCGCGACTTGAAGCCGGCGAACATCAAGATAACCCCCGATGGCCGGGTGAAGGTACTGGACTTTGGCCTGGCCAAAGCGTTGGCGAGTGAGATCACCGCGACTCAGGACAGGACGGAGTCGCCGACCGCCGCACTCGACGCCACGCGCCTGGGCATGATTCTCGGCACGGCTGCCTACATGAGCCCCGAGCAGGCCCGCGGCCTGCCCGTCGACACCCGCGCCGACATCTGGGCCTTCGGCTGCGTTCTGTACGAATTGCTGACGGGGCGACCCCCGTTCACGGGGCAGACGGTCGCCGAGACCTTGGCCGCCGTTCTTGACCGTCAGCCCGACTGGAACGCGTTGCCCTCCTCGACGCCGGCGCGGATCCGGGAGCTCTTGCGCCGCTGCTTGCAGAGAGATCTCGCTCTCCGCTTGCCAGACATCGCGGCGGCGCGCGACACGCTCGATCGGGCACAGCGCGGTGGGAACCAGTGGCGAGGCGTTGCGATTGCCGCAGCCGTGGCGGCCGTGCTGGTGTCGATGGTGGGATGGACGCTGTTCCGCAATGCCAGCGGCGACAGCCCGGTGACGTCGAGCTCGGACTACGTCCAGATTACCGATCTCGCCGAATCGGCGCACGCGCCAACCCTGTCTCGTGACGGGCGCATGGTCGCGTTCAAGGTCGGCGAGAACTTCTTCCTGGGCGACGGGGACATTTACGTGAAGCTCCTGCCAAGTGGCGAATCCGTGCAGCTCACACGCGGTCGACAGGGCAAGTACGGCCCGGTCTTCACGCCCGACGGTTCGCGGGTGGCCTATACGCAGCTCGAATTGACCCAGAACGGCTTGTCGTGGGACACCTTCACGGTGCCGGTGCTGGGCGGCGAGCCAACGCGGCTGCTGCCCAACGCGTCAGGGCTGACGTTCCTTGCCAATAGCCGCGTGCTATTCGCCGAAATCCGTGGCGGCCTGCACATGGGCATCGTCGCCGCCAGCGAACGCCGCTCCGAGCCGCGCGACCTGTACTTCCCGCCTCATCAGCTGGGGATGGCGCACTTTGCCCAGGCCTCACCGGACGGCCGGTGGATTCTCGTCGTGGAGATGGACCAGACGCACGCGTTTGGCCTGCCGTGCCGGCTCATACCCGCCGACGGCCGTGCGGCGAGCCGCGAGGTTGGGCCCCGCGGCACGTGCACGTCCGCCGCCTGGTCTCCAGACGGGCAATGGATGTACTTCGGCGCCAGTGTCGGCGGCCGCTCCCATCTGTGGCGCCAGCGGTTTCCTGACGGGACACCGGAGCAAATCACGGTAGGGCCCACCGAAGAGGAAGGCGTGACCGTAGCGCCCGATGGCCGCTCGCTCATCACCGCTCTCGGGATTCGTCGCAGCTCCATCTGGATCCACGACGCGACCGGTGAGCGGGCGATCGCGGCGGAAGGGTATGCGAGGCTTCCGCGGCTCTCGCGGGACGGCAGGCGCGTGTTCTTCCTCCTCCGAGCCGCTGCCGAGTCCGACCGTTCCGAGCTGCGCGAGCTCGACCTCGGCACGGGAGCGGTGCAGACGATCATTCCCGGACTGTCGATCGTCGACTACGACATCTCCAGAGACGAGTCCGAGGCCGTGTTCACGATCCGGGAGAACGGCGAGTCACAGGTCTGGATCGCCCGATTGGACCGACGCAGTCCGCCGCGGCGCGTCGCCTCACACGCCGATCAAGTGTCCTTCGGTCCTGAGGACGATCTGATCTTCAGATCGTTCGAGACGCCGGCCAACGCGTTGGTGCGAATCGGCAAGGATGGCTCGAAGCGGCGGCAGATCGAGGGACCGCCCGTGCACGAGAAGAGCGAGGTCTCTCCTGATGGCCAGTGGGTAATCGTCTACTCGCAGGGGTCAGGCTCGACCGAGCCGGTGGCGACGTTCGTCGTGCCCGTCGACGGCGGGACTGCCCGTCGCATCTGCTTGCCGTATTGCGATGTGGGATGGTCAGCCGACGGCCGGTTCTTCAGCATCGGCGTCGATCTTGATCTTGCGACTGGCGCTCCGGGACAAACCTTGGTTATTCCGCTCTCGAAACCGTCGTCAGTGCCCGAGCTGCCGGCGGGGATACACGCGATCTTCGAGTATGCCGGCTTGGCCAAGCAGCCGGGCGTCCGCACCCTCCAGCATGGTGGCGTGTCGATCGGATCGGACCCGACCACGTACGTCTTCACGAAGGCGGAGTTTCACACCAACTTGTTTCGGATCCCCCTCCGGCGGTAGCTGCGGAGCGCGGGTGCCCCACCTGCGGCAGCTTCAAATCCCAGCTTCCCCTCTTGATTCCACTGTGCCGCCTCCTCCGTACGGTGGTTCGAAGGGCGTGAGGTAATTGGCCCACCGTTTCCGCGATCTCTGGCGAGGGCCGTTTGAAGACGGCGCCTCACGCCGGTCAGACGGTTCAACCGGCGCTGACAAGGAGGGACCGCGATGATTCGAAGCAGCAGCAACCGTATGATGATTCAGCCCGCCCTGACGTGGCTGGCCGCCGTCCTGGCAGTCGTGGTGCTGGCCGGCGCGAGAGGTGTTGCCCAGGACGTGACCGGGACGTTCGTTCCCATCGAAGTGGAGGGTGCGCCATTCACCGCGGCCCGCGCAATCACGGCCGACGGCCGCATCGTTGGCTTCTTCGGCGTGGTAAACGGCCCCCAACACGGGTTCCTCCTTGCCGATGGAACTCTCTCGACCATCGACGTGCCCGTGCCGGATGCGCGCTGGACCAATGTCTTCGGGATCAATGCTCGCGGTGACGTGGTGGGCGCCTTTGGGGATAAAGACCTCGTCCAGCACGGATTTCTCCTGCAAGCCTACGGGGCTTTCACCGTGATCGATGGGCCCTCCGTTACGGACGATGGTCCGACGATCCGCACGTTGGCCAAGGGAATCAACGCCGAAGGGGATATCACCGGCTACTACGACACGGAGCACAAGCGCCACGGCTTTCTGCTGAGTCGCCATGGTGTGTTCAGCACCATCGACATGGACGGCACCGTGGGGCCACCGCCAAATGGCACCTTTGCGCAGTCGATCAACGCCAGTGGTGACATCGTCGGTTCCTTCTTCAATGGGGCCGTCCACGGATTCCTCATGTCAGAGGGCACGGTCACGCACCTCGACGTGCCGTTCGCGGGCGCCGTCAATACAAACGCGCCAGGCCTGAACGACCGAGGCGATGTCGCGGGCTTCTACACGGTGAACGGTCGCCAGCTGCCGTTCCGACGCGATCGTCATGGGAACTACGAGGCGCTCGAGGCGCCCGCAGCAGCGTCCAGCATGCTGGCGATCGGCATCAACACCCCT
This sequence comes from Vicinamibacterales bacterium, assembly GCA_035538015.1. GTDB lineage: Bacteria > Acidobacteriota > Vicinamibacteria > Vicinamibacterales > UBA2999 > VFZN01. The sequence goes on along the minus strand of DATLLC010000334.1, from coordinate 377 downwards.
GGGGACATCGTCGGCCAGTACACACAAACCGAAAATGGCGTCCCAGTGACGCGCGGGTTCGTGCTGTATCGGGCACGAACGCCATAACGTCGCAGTCCTGTCGCTGAGGCTGAGGAGATTCGGTTCGCCGCCAACGGTGAACCGCTCTCCTCTCCACAGCGCAGCCGCCAGTTACCTGATCAGCCCGCACTCATGGCGGACCGTTTGGTTGCGTAGCCGCCTGGCCCGTCTCGAGAGGCGGAGCACGCGGATGTAGCCGAGATTCCGACGGATCAGCTTGCATCGCTCTTCGACTCTGCTGCTCCTCAAACGGGCCGTAGCCGCGAACAGAACGCCGCATGGCACACCCGTTTCTCCGCGTCGGCTAGATACCGGAG
>DATLLC010000333.1:0-10429 GCA_035538015.1 Vicinamibacterales bacterium | reverse complement strand
GGCGCGGGTCAGCGACACCGTCGGAATGGTCACGGGCCGCTTCGTCATTCGCTGCCGACGTTCCCCGCCAGCCGGTGACCGGAACAGGATCTCCGACGAAATCCCAATCTCGCTGGCGCCAAAGGCCGAACCAATCTGCCCGGACGCCACGAGGAAGGCCACGGAGCGTCCGTCCACCTCCAGGATGTAGTCGCCGCGGGCCAATCCGGCCTCGGACGCCGGGCTGTCGGGATAGACCTGCAGGACGCGCAGCTCCTCACCCTGCAGGCTGGTCGCGAAACCGTAGCCGATGAACTGACTGTCGCTGTAGAAGGCGTTCGATGCGGCCGCCGAGGTGATGTAGCTGAACCGGCTGTCGAGCACCCGATACCGCACGGCCTCGAGATAGGCCTCGGGTGATGAAAAGGTACTGGGGTTGACGGTCGGCAGGAACTCGTTCCAGAGATACAGGTCCTGCATCACGTCCCGCACGTACAGGTTCTGGCCGGTCACCGAGCACGAGCTCGGTCCGTTCTGCGCGGCCGCGGGCCAGGCGCCCGCGCCGGCGAGCAGCAGCGCCAGGCTCAGGAGGACCTGTCTCATGCTCACGATTGTGCCTTGCCGCGGCCGTCGAAGGAAGAGGGTACAGAGCCGGCGTGACGGAAGCGATAGACTCGAGCCGTGCGGACTGTGAAGCGATGGGCAATCCGTCTCGTGTGGGCCGTGCTGCTGGTGCTCGCGACCCTGGTAATCGGTGGCGCCGTCGATGCCCGGCGGCGGCATCCGGACCTGAAGCCGTGGCACGAACTGATCCCGGACGATGTGGATGCCGGCGAGCTTGGAGACGACTTCACGTTCGAGCAGTGGCTCCGTCGCGAGGACGCGGTTTTTGCGCAAGTCGACAGGCTGGAATACGACCTCGTAAAGGCCGATCAGACGCCGGTCAACCGCTACTTTGCTTCCAGCCTGACGCACTATTCACGACTCGGCCGGAACTGGAATCGCACGTTCGAGCTGGAGCCGGCCGATCTGCGAGGCGCGGCCGTGCTGGTGCACGGTCTCACCGATTCCCCGTACAGCATGCGGGCAGTTGCCGAGCTTCTGCGCGAGCAGGGGTTCTACACGCTCGCACTTCGGATGCCTGGCCATGGCACCGTCCCAGCCGGGCTGATCGACGCCGACTGGGCAGACTGGCTGGCGGCCGTCCGAATGGGCATGCGCCACGCCCGCCAGCGGGCCGGGCCTAATAGCCCGTTGCTCCTCGTCGGTTACTCGAATGGCGGCGCGCTGGCCGTGAAATACGCGACCGAGGCGCTCGACCGTCCGCAGGATCCCCGCCCATCGCGGCTGCTGCTCCTCTCGCCGATGATTGGGGTGACACCAGCGGCACGCCTGGCCTGGTGGATAAGCCGGCTGGGTGTCGTCCCCTACTTCGAGAAGGCCCGCTGGCTGGATGTGCTGCCGGAGTACAACCCGATCAAGTACAACTCCTTTCCGGCCAACGCCGCCTTTCAAACGGCCTCGCTAACCCGGGCGCTGCACCGCGACTTGACCCGGCTTGACGAAGATGGGCGCATCGCCGCCCTTCCGCCGATGCTCACGTTTCAGTCGGCAGTCGACGCGACGGTGAGCACGCCGGCTGTCGTCCACGCCCTCTATGATCGGCTGCCGGCAAACGGAAGCGAGCTCGTGCTGTTCGATCTCAATCATCGCGCCGGCATCAACGCGTTCGTGCGGGCCGACGACCTGACGCTCGTGGAGCGGCTGTTCGACGGGACCTCACGCAACTACCGGCGCACGCTCCTGACCAACCGATCGACCGACAGCACCGACATCGTCGCCCGGACCATCGAGCACGGGGAGCGCTCGTTCGCGGACCGCGACCTGCATCTCTCGTGGCCACCCGGCGTGTTCTCGTTGACGCACATCGCGATTCCGTTCCCCGTCGACGACCCGTTGTACGGGACCGATCCGGTCGAAGATGGAAGCGGGCTGTTCCGCCTGGGACGGCTCAACCCGCGCGGAGAGCGCGCGGTTCTGATCGCCGGCGCCGATACCTTCATCCGGCTGACTTCAAACCCCTTCTTCCCGTATCTGGCCGAGCGGGTGCGCGCATGGGCCGGGGAAGAAAAGTGACCAGGGAGAAGAAACAGTGAAGTGAAAGCGCGGGCGCTGGTTATCCTCCGCCGCTCAGGAAAGCATCCGCTGGGCCGAGGAGGGCCCAAGGTGCGAATCCCAGCGTCAGGAGCCCCACCAGCAGCATCACCATCACGAGCCGTTCGCGGGCGTGCAGGTCCGGCGCGAGCGACGGGGTCGTCCGTCCGAGGAAGACCTTCGAGAACCCCACCAGCGTCGCCACGGCCAGCATCGCGCTGGACAGGATTACGGTGACGGTGCTGACCGGGCTCTCCATCCACAGCGTGTGCAGGAGCAAATCGTCCGCCACGAAGCCAGCCGTCCCCGGCAGACCCACTCCCGCGCCACCGAACAGCGCAAATGCCGCGGCAAGCCGTGGGAACGTCCGCGCGCGTCCGCCAGGTCCGGCGAAAGCCACCGGGCCGACGCGCGCTTCGAGCGACGTAATGACGAGGCCCAGCCCTCCAAGGGCCAGTCCCATGGCGACGGCCACCAGCAAGGCCGCCGCGAAGTTCCCGAGGCTGGCGGCACCCATGGCCGCGAGCAGCATGCCGCCGTGCATGCCGGTCGTGCCCCGATACAATCCGCGCAGATCGCGCTGCACCAGGGTCATAAGGGCGGCGATGAAGCAAGCCGCCGCACCGTAGCGGACGAGCAGCGGCGCCAGCTCCACCGCCGTCGCATGATGGTCCACGAATCGCAGGTGCACGAAGACGAGCGCTATGGCGGAGGCCAGTTGCTGCGTCTGGACGACCGGCGCACGGTCGCACAGCGCGGCAACACCCACGTGGAACGGTAATACCCCTGCGCGAAGCGCCACCGCGAGGCACGAGAGCAGGAATGCGGCGGTCAGTTGGGCGCCCGCCATCGCGGCCGATGCGCCGAAGCAGAGCAGCGCAGATGCGGCGAGGAAGATCGCTCCGGTCCGCGTCTGATGCCAGGCTTCGACGGCATGAAGCAGCCCACCCAGTGCAATTGCGGCGAACGCGACCGTACCACTGGAGGCGAACAGCGCCATGCCGAGCGTCATGGCGCATCCGCCAAGTTGCCATGCGGGCATCGGACGCTGGGACGCAAGCGCCGGCGCGAACAGCAGCAGCGAGCACACGATCAGCGCTTCCCATGGGGCAGACAGGGCGACCACCTCCGCATTCACTGGGCGCCTCCGTCTGCCGACAGCACGCGACGCCACCAGCGATCGACACCATCGAGCGCTTCAGCAACGCGCAGGACCGGCGAGAACGCCCAGTCGATGCGATCGTCCAGGCGCAGCCGATGCAGCGACGCCGAGTACACGCGCGCGGCCACGGTCGGCGCCGCACGCTCGAGCCAGCCGGCACCGGCATGCTGATGACCCATCCTGTGGGTGTCGTGAATGGTATTCGGTGCCTTCAAGTACTGGCCCAGCCGCAGGAATGCGTGACATACGAGGTGCACGAGAGCCAGCGTCGTCCATCCCAGGCAGATTTCGGTGAGGATGAGGCCGACCTGCGCGAGCGTCGCGTGTGCCAGGGCGCCCTTGGCGTCGGTGTGCACGCGGACGACGGCGGCCGCATAGAGCGCAGTGGCGAGTCCGACCGCCACTCCCACCGAGCGCGCGATGATCGAGACTTCAAGGACCGGCCACACCCGCAGCAGCAGGAAGAGGCCAGCGTGAATGGACACCGCACCGTAGAAGAGGGCGCTCGAGGGGGTCGGCCCTTCCATCGCACGGGGAAGCCATCCCGAGAATGGCAACTGCGCGGACTTGCCCATCGCGGACACCAGGAAGAGCAGCGCAATGATGCTGGATTCGGCCGGCGGCAGGCTGGCCGCCCGATCGAACGCGGAGAACCGTGCGGAACCGAGGAGCTCGAACGTCGTCACCGTCGCGATGAGCAGACCCGCATCCGAGAGGCGATATGTCGCAAACGCGCGGACGGCGGATCGCACCGGCTCGTCTCGCTCATGGAAGAACCCGATGAAGAAGGCCGACGCAATGCCAATCATCTCCCATCCCGCGAAGAAGAGCTCAAGGGCGCCGGCGAGCGCGACGAGCTGCGTGCCGGTAGCGAACAGGCCCAGCAGCACGAAAAATCTCACAAAGCCGGGCTCCTTGTGGAGGTAGCTGCGTGAGAACCGTGCGATTACGGCGGTGAGCGCCGCGGCGAAGGCGGAGATCGTCACGGAAATGCCGTCCACGAGCAGCACGCCGGGGATGACGAAGTCGCCGATCCTGAGCCAGTCACCGAACTCGATGTCGCCGCGATACGAAGGGGCCCATAGGCCCGCGAACGCTCCCGCGACGACCGCCGAGGCCACGAGAGAAGCTAGAAGCCCAGCGCCGATGGTGCGAAACGTGTCGAGCTCCGAGGGATGACGGTCCCCCAGCAGGACGCGGAGCCCCAGGACCGCTACAGCGGCCAGCGGCCCCAAGATGGCGACAGCGAGGGCGAGATGCAGGATCGTCATCCCCTGGCCAGGACCACGGTTTCGGCTTCGGGTCGATGCCCCGGCCCCACGGCCGATTCCGGCAGCGCGCGCCGGACGAGCGCCGGCGGAAGATGGTCGCGGGTCCGCATGTGCCACTCGGCCGACCGTTCCACGACCGGCAGCAGTGTCGGCGCGGGCTCATAGGGAACGAATCGCCCGTCCTCGAATACGTGCATCGTGCCGGTCCCCGGGTCGGCGGCCACGAGCTGGATCCATTGATTGACGACGAGCTCGGCGACTTCGGGCTGCCGTCCGGCCACGGCCAGCAGCGCCTCCGGGGTGGCATCGACGATCAGCAGCAGCCGCATCGGCTCGTGGATCTCCACCATCTGCAGCGGAAGCCCGGTCCGCAGATCGCTCTGATGGCCGTTCATGACGCCAATCAGCCCCGTGACGTTGTGCGGCAGCTTCGTCCCGCATCCGAACCGCTCGTTGTCGACGGATGAGAAGTAGTACTCGAGGCTGATGCCTGCCCCAACCGGTCCGACCGCGGCCAGGATGCGTTCGACGATCGCGAACGTGGGATCGATCGTGGGGTCGTAGCTGACGAGAAACGCCCGCCGGTCGAGATGCAGACCTCTGGTCAGCGACCGTCGGCCGACGATGCAGATCGCGTTGGTGCAGTGACCGTACTCAGGCCTGGGCTGTGCGAGGTTGGACGATCGGGCCTCGACATGACGCAGAGCAGCCTCGGGACTCAGGTCCAGCGGTGCGTCGTCGAAACGGCGGCAGCGTTCGAGAGCGCTGTCGCGCCGGGCGCGATCGAGGGCGTCGTAGGCCTCGCTGAACCGAGAGGCGTGGGACACCGGCAGCAATTCGAGGTCGAAGTAGCGAACCTCGTCGCTCGCGGTGTCGTGCAGGGCGCCGACGAACCATGTGCCAGAGGGGATGTCGATGCCCTTGCGCCGGACACCTTCGCGCACGTCTGGCCGGTTGGCCATGTCGGCGAACAGCCTCGCGTTGGCGCCGCCTCGCCGTCCGCCGCACGCGCCGCAGTCGTGGGCCGATTCGTGCGGGTTGTTCAGGCTGGTCGATCCATGGCCGAGCACGATCACAATCGGCGCGAAATCACCGACCAGGCCGATGTTGGTCAGCATCGCCGTCACCCGATCGACCGATTCTTCCAGGGAAAAGCCCAGCGGCTTGCGACGAGCGGCGGGCGGTGCCGCACCCTCGACACGGATGGCGGAAAGCCTGGTGCCTGGCGGTGGAGCGAGCCTGGAGATCAGGCGGTCGCCGATCTGGGTGGATGCACGCGGGGCAATCACGTGCGCCAATGTCTTCACGGCCGAGACCGGGCCGAGCAGGAACGAGAGGCCGGCGCCTCCCGTGAGCGTCCGGGACGCCGCGAGCGCTCGGCGCTCCAGCGCATGCCAGCGATCCCGCAGACGCTGGCGGAGCGCATGCCAGCCCAGATCGGTGTAGACCGGCTGTTCGTGAACCTCGTGACCCGGAATCACGACGACCGGGCAATGGGCGGCAGGCTCGCGATCGTACAGGCCCAGGTAGTCGATGGCCACGCCGAAGAAGCCCGCGGCGCCGAACGTGATGTAGCCCGGGTGCTGTTCCTCAAGCGCCCGGCGAATGGACTCCTCGCGTTCGTCGATGCAGAAGACGAACTGTGCGGCGGGCCGCTCTGCGCCCCCATCCTCTGGCAGGGCGCGGCGGGCCGCCAGCGCGTCGAGGATCTGGCGGCGATAGGTGCGCTCGTACGCCTCTTGGTACACCTGCCGCTTCACGATGTCCGGACAGGCGTCACATTCCTCCCACAATCGCGCGAGCTCGTGGTCGCGCAGGGCCGCGATTCGCTCGGGAGACCACCCCGCGGCCGCCGCCACGCTCCAGAGGATTGCCGACTCCACCACGAGCGGGAGCGCCCGGGGCGCTGGCATGCGGTGCCTGAGGCTGGACCACGCCGGGTCGAGGCGCTGCCCGCACGCCTGCTCCACCGCCCGCCGCTCGAGGACCAGCCGGACGGCGAGGAAATCCTCGAGTGACGCAGGGGGGCCGTCCGGGTGTTCATCAGGGTGATGCTCCAGCCGGGCGAACATCCCCGCCCAACCGGGAAGGGCAAGGGCCGCGGCCAGCAGGAACGGCCCCACTGCGTCTCCAGTGACCCCGAGTCCCGCGAGACTCGACTCAATCGCCGATCGCGCCGACGCCCTGGATTTGTGAGCCGCGCGGAAGTCCGCGTCAGCGCCGCGGCATGCGAGTGGCGGCGCGCCACCAGCAGCGTACAAGGCCGAGACCGCCCGGAAGAAGCCGTGCTCGCGCCCCGGCAGCTGGGCATGGGCCTGGCCCTGGTCCAGGTAGCCGGAGCCAAGCCGAATCAGCTCGCCATGCAGCGCCGGGTCCGTGTCGCCGCAGTCGAGTGCCACCAGCACGTCCCTGTGCCGCTGGGGAACCCTTGCCACGGGCGTCGCGCGAAACGGGCCGGCGGTCACCCGGCTTCGGCACGAATCCCAACGGGGGCGATCTGCGCATTGCGGCGCAATCCCCGTCCGAACGGTGAACTCGAGGCCCGCCGCATCCTCGGTGTCGGTGTCGCTCGCCAGCAACTGATGCCACAAGTCTGCGCGCGTCAGCCCGCGAAGGATCGGCTCGGACGCCCGCTTGCCGAGCAGCCGCGCAATCTCGTGCCGCAGGTCCATGTCCGCGATGCGTCCAGAGCGGTGCGCCGCACGGAAGTCGTGAAGGGTGAGGTACGGCCGCGCACCGAGCGCATCGGCGCCGGCCTGCACCCCATCGTGGAACGGTTGGTGCTGAAAGGCGTGCAACGTGTTGTGATGGATGAACACGCCGATCGGGCCCTGATCGGGCAGGACGCCTCGCGCCTGGTCGAGCGCACGCGAGATCGGGTCGGTCGCCGCTGCGAAGGGGCGGTGCATCCTAGTGGCCGCCTCCGGCCTGCGCGTGGGTCAGATCGATCCCGACCAGCGTCACTTTGATGTTGCGGTGCCGCGCATCCTCGATGAAGGAGGCCAGCACCTCCTTGACATCGTGATCGATGTACTCCCCACTCCCGTCGATGACCACGTGCTCGCCATCGTCCACCTCGTCGAGGGTCGAGACGATGCCCGGCTTGGAGACGAACGTGCCATCACGCCGGAAGCGGAGGCGCCATGTCCCCGTATCGTCGCGCACGGCGATGATCGCGCGCTTCGAGTTCTCGTAGAGCACGAACATCGTGCCGGCGACGATGCCCACGATTACGCCCTTCAGAAGGTCCATCGCGAGCACCGCCGCGATCGTGATGCCGAAGGGCAGCAGCTGGGTAATCCCCAACCTGGCTTGCGTGGCAAAGAGCGCCGGCTTGCATAGATTCAGGCCGACCTGCATGAGAACGGCGGCAAGGGCCGCCAGGGGGATCTTGTTGAGGAGAGGCCCGGCAAAGATCACGGCGAGGAGGAGGAGCACGCCGTGGACCACCGCGGAGAGCCGCTCGCGCGCACCGGCGGTCACGTTGGCGCCACTGCGGACGATGACGGCGGTGAGTGGAAGGCCGCCGAGCAGGCCCGAGACCGCATTGGCCGCGCCTTGCGCCAGGAGCTCGCGGTCGGGAGGGCTGTGCCGCTTCAACGGGTCGAGCCGGTCGACCGCCTGGAGAGACAGCAGCGTCTCGATGCTGGCGACGATGGCGATGGTGGCGCCGGCCATCCACGTACCCGGATTGACCAGAGCGCCGAAGTCGGGGCGAGGCACGGCTGTCCAGAGGGCACCGAGTCCGCCGAGCGGCACCTCGACGTAGTGCCGGCCCTCGAGCGCCGGGACGGTGCCCCGAAGGACCTCCGCGAGCACGCTGGCCACGACCACCACTACCAGCGCAGGCGAGATCAGCTTGAAGCGAGCCAGCGGTGTCTGTTTCCAGCCATACAGCACCACCAGCGAGACGACGGCGATGAGCACTGCGCCGGTGTGCCAATCGGTGAGCACGTCGCTGAGGCCGCCGCTCACTCCGAACGCGACCGGCAGCTGCTTCAGCACGATCGTGATGCCAATGGCCGCGAGCATTCCCTTGATGACGGCGGACGGCACGACGGTCGTGAAACGGCCCGCCCGCAGGACGCCCAGCAAGAACTGCAGACCCCCGGCGACGAACACGGCGGCGAGGAACGGCCTGACACCGCCGAGCTGTTGCATTTCGACGAGCACGATGGACGTGAGCCCGGCGGCAGGGCCCGACACCGACAACGGCGAGCGGCTGATCAGGGGGACGATGAGCCCACCAACGACGCCGGCGACGAGCCCAGACACCGGCGGCACGCCACTCGCGATGGCAATGCCGAGACACAGTGGCAGGGCCACGAGGAACACGACGATGCCGGCGACCGTGTCCTCCTTGGCGTGAGCGAACATGGACGGGTACTGATGCATAGCGGTTCCGCGAAGCTGAACGGAAAACAGACACACCGCCACGGCATGCGGCACTACCCACTCCGCGATTCACGCGGGGGAGTGCGGGCTGACGATTGGCGGCAGAAGGGACGCCGCTAGGCGGGAGGCGGGGCGCGGCCGGGCGCGTGGAGCGTGAAGAGGCAGTGCGTCGGGGGCGGTGGTTGGCTGGCGATCAGGACCAGGGCTTGGGCGCCCGGGTCGAGTTGGAATGGCGCCGATGCGGCGATCGGGCTGGTCTCTGAACCCGGGACCGCGTCGGTGCCCGAGACGACGGCGACCTCGAGGAGGTCCGTCGCCGGGGTGATTACCGCGTCGCTCTCCTCGTGGCTGTGCGGAGTGCCATCGGTGGCATCGAGCCGCTGGGGACCGCCGCGGGTGACGCGGACAACGCGGTCGCGATCGCGGCTGGCCGCGCCGGAGCGCGGCGTGGTGATGCCGGAGGCCGTCACCAGGGCGGTGACGAGGGCGACAAAGGCGGCGACGCGAAACAGGGGCAGACGCATACCGAACGGAACGCGCTCCACGGAGCGCGGACTAGGATACGACAAGGGGCGGGTGAGCGCCAAGCCCCGCCGTGAGGTGGGGATGCCGGTACAGAGAAAAGGCCCGAGGGGATGAACCCCTCGGGCCTGTCGAGCAAATAATCCCGGCAGCGACCTACTCTCCCACGCACCTTCGCACGCAGTACCATCGGCGGTAGCAGGCTTAACTTCCGTGTTCGGAATGGGAACGGGTGTGACCCTGCTCCTATGGCCACCGGGAAACCTGGTGTCTGGGGTTTCCACCTTCGCCGGCTGTCGCCGGCTGCGGCGGACAGGCCTGGTGTTATGCGGCCTGTCTCGCCGAAGCACCGTGAGGTGCGGAGGCGGAATCGTCCCAGAGCATGTTGATGTCAAAGAGCGCTCTTTGACGACTGAATACTCCCCTCCTTCGCGCCGGTGGCGCTTCGGAGGGTCCACCGGAGCTCCCGCGATGGAGCGAAGGTGGATGCAATGCCCGATAGTTTTCTGACCACACACCCGCGGAGCGGGAAATGAATGGTCAAGCCTCACGACTGATTAGTATCGGTTAGCTGAACGTGTTGCCACGCTTGCACACCCGACCTATCGACCAAGTGGTCTACTTGGAGTCTTCAGGGACTTTCGTCCAGGGAGATCTCATCTCGAGGTGGGTTTCACGCTTAGATGCATTCAGCGTTTCTCCCTTCCGGACTTAGCTACTCAGCGCTGCCACTGGCGTGACAACTGGTACACTAGAGGTCCGTCCAACCCGGTCCTCTCGTACTAAGGTCAGACCCTCTCAAATCTCCTGCGCCCACCGTAGATAGAGACCGAACTGTCTCGCGACGTTCTAAACCCAGCTCACGTACCGCTTTAACCGGCGAACAGCCGGACCCTTGGAACCTGCTACAGCTCCAGGATGCGATGAGCCGACATCGAGGTGCCAA
>DATLLC010000332.1:0-10566 GCA_035538015.1 Vicinamibacterales bacterium | reverse complement strand
GCCAGGCTGCGAGCCTGCAGGCGTCGCGAGGGCCAGCGCCACTGTACAGACCACGGCGGCCGTGGTGATCCGAACGCTCATCGCCGGGCCTCATGGCCGACGCGCGCACGGGCCAGCAACTCCGCGACATACGGTGTGGCGGGAGCCGCCACCAATGTGTCCGGCGGCGCATCTTGCTCGATCCGGCCGGCGCGCATCACGGCCACCCGATCCGCCAGCAGGAATGCCTCATGCAGGTCGTGGGTCACCAGCAGAGTGGCGATGCCCGACTCAGCCCTGAGCGCGGCGAACATCTGCTGGAGATCGCCTCGGGTGATCGCGTCGAGCGCGCCGAACGGTTCGTCCAGCAGGACGATGCGAGGTGCTGCGGCCAGCGCACGGGCGATCGCCACGCGCTGCCGCTGACCGCCGGAGAGTTGATGCGGCCACCGGCGCCCGTAGGCCGCCGCCGGCAGCCCCACCTTCTCCAACGCGCCAGCCGCCGCGGACTCGGCGTCGTCCTGGCCGAGCAGCCACGGGACGAGCGCGACGTTGCGGAGCACCGTCCAGTGCGGGAGCAACCCGCCGTCCTGCGGCACGTACCCGATGCGACGACGAAGGGCCACGGCGTCCATCGCCCTGACGTCCTCGCCGCCGACGCGGACGGCGCCGCTCTCCGGATCCGTCAGCCGGTTGAACGTGCGAAGCAGAGTGGACTTGCCGGAACCGCTCTCCCCCACCAGGGCCACGCATTCACCCGCGCGCACACCGAGCGACACGCCCCCGAGCGCGGTGACCGAGCCAAAGCGGCGAACCACTTCTGAGGCCGAAAGCACCAATTCGCCCGCCATCATGGGTCGTGTGTCCTGGGTCGTGGGTCCTCTCAGAACTCGAGGAACATGTGCACGGTCACCATTGGCGCCACGCGCGTGCGATTCTCGAAGTCCACCCCGTCCAGGCGCCACATCGCACGGCCGTCGGCCCGAAGGCCGACCGAGCGATTCTGGCCGTCGCCACCGCGCAACCAGTAGCGGACGCCTCCGCCCGCGTAGTAGACGCTGCCAGTCTCGACCACCGTCCGCTCGTCATAGAGTTGGCGGAGGTAGCCCCCGCCGACGACGACGAACGGCTGGATCCGCGTTCCGAGCCCAACCGTGGGAATCTGCCACACCACCGCGGCGTCGAACAGGTACTGCACCAGATGCTCGGCGTCGAGTGTCACCGCGGCCGCTTCCGCATCCTGTGACAAATCGGTAGAGATGCCAGGCCGCTGGTACGACACGCCACCCTCGACGGTCAGTGTCGGGGTCACGGCGAATCCCACGTGTCCCTCCACACCCACACTGCCGTCGACCGACGAGTGCGCGTCGAACAACGTGAACGGCGCAGCCGTGGGGCCGACGGCATTGCCGCGCAGCACCGCGGTGGCGTCTCCGATGGAGTATCCCCCGGTCCAGACCAGCCCGCCGCTCACCGTGACGTGATGCGCCAAGAGCGACGGCGGCGCCTGGCCACCTTGTGCGAAAACCTGCGCCGACGCGAGGGCCCACATCACGATGGCGGCAGCCCGCGGCCAGAAGCAGGGGCGACTCACTTCGGAGCCACCTGCACCTCGACCGCGCCGGACGATCCACCGGCGGGGGCCACGACCATGCGCGGCGCATACGCCGCGCGAAAGTCCACGTCCACGTCGCCCGAGAGGAAGCTCTCCACGTCCGCATCGTCCAGCGGCTCGACTCGCACGATGTGCGGTCCGGGGTCGAGTCCGGCAATCACGAAATCTCCGTTCGCGTTGAGCGAGAAGCCGCCCACGATTCGACCGCTCTCCGGATGGAACGCGACGACGTGGGCGCCATAGACGCCGCGCCCGTTCTTCGTGACGCGGCCGGTGATGCTACCGCTGGTCCGGTTTCCCGCATCGGCCGTGTAGAGATCCTGGACGGCCGCCTCGTCATCGTCCTGCAGGACGCGATCCGCGGTGGCGCCTGGCGTCAGGGCAATCGGAAACATCACCGCTCCGGAACCGAGGACGCGGCGGCCGCCGGTGGCGGTCCGCTCGGTCTCCCCGATGGCGGAGTGGCCGAGGCCGACGAAGTGACCGAGCTCGTGCAGGACCACCGATTCCACGTCCACGCGTCCGGCCTCACCCTGTGGAGCCACTGACCAGGTGAAGCGGGTGTTGAAGAAGATGTCCGCTTCCACCAGCGCGCCAGTCGAGGAATCGATCAGCAGGCTGGTCGCGCCCAGCACGCGATCGAGGTCCGGGCGGTCGAGGAATCCCAGCGTGTTGCGGCCGTCGAGCCCGACCGGCGACGCGGTCGTGAATCCCTGATCCGCGAAGCGCAGCGTCGTGCCGGGCACGGCCTGCCAGGTGGCCGCGGCACGCGCGACCGCCGCCCTCATGTCAGGAGCGGTGACCCCGGGAATGTCACGTTCGTTGACGAAGTAGCGAACCGCAGCATTTGCCCACTTCACGTCAACCGTCTGCCCACCGATGCGGAACCCGAACTTCAAGTAGGCGTGGGCAGGGGCGGACTGCGCGAGCGTCAGCACCGCGGTCAACAGGACTGCCACGGCACGAGTCATCGAGCCGCCTCGACGCGCCGAACGGCCTCCGCGAAGGCCGGCAACGAGAGCGGGCGCCGCGCAAGATCGCCACGCGCCGTAACCGGCGCGCCCGTCTCGATGAGGGGTGGTACGACCATCAACGCGCCAGACACGTCCGGAACGACGCGGTAGACCCCCTGAGACGTGCCGGTGATGACCGGCACGGCCGGGCCGCTGGCCTTGAGGAACAGGATGACGTGATCGCCCTGAACCAGTCGCGGGGCTCCGGGAATCAGGTTGATGAACGTGCCCACCTGTCCGCCCGGCACGCGAACGGTCACTTCCGCACCCCACTCGCCCTTCAGGTAACCGATCGCCTGGACCACAATCAGGCTCTCGATGCCGCGTCGATCGGCGGTCCACTGGCTGCGCACTTCGGTGACGCGGCCGTGAACGACGGCGCCAGATTCGCTGACCAGCTCGGGAAACGACAACGGCTTGACGGTGAGCGCCGCTACCGGCAGGCCGCAGCCAAGGACGCACGCGACGACAAGGGCACGCATGCCATGAGTGTAACGGAGTCGCCAGAATGGTCGAGGCTCAAGACCGTGCCGTTAACGGGCTCGAGCGTGAATCAGATCGACGATGGCGTCGGCAGCGCGGCCGCTCGCCCCAAGACCACCGAGCGCGGCCTTGACCTCCTCGAGCTCGCGTACCATCGTCTCCCGCTTCGCGCGATCGGTGAGCAGCGACACCGCCTCGTCGGCCACGGCCTCGGGCGTGCAGGCGTCCTGAATGAGCTCCAGGACAACGCGCCGTCCGGCGATCAGGTTGACCATCGCGTACATGTCGACCCTGGCGAGCGGCTTACCCAGCGTATAGGTGAGCGGCGAGAGCTTGTAGAGCACCACCATCGGCTTGCCGTGCATGGCGGTCTGCACGGTGGCCGTCCCAGAGGCCGTCAGCACTACGTCGCTCAGGCTCAGCACATCGTCGGTCCGGCCCTCGACGATCCGGCCGGCTGGCGCCGCCAGCGGCTCGAAGAGCCCGTCGTCCAGGTGCGGCGCACGCGCGACGATGAACTGCGCCGGCGGTACGCGCACCGCGATCTGGCCGGCGGCCAGGCCGAGCACGGCAGCAAGCCGGACCAGCTCGTTGGGGCGGCTGCCGGGCAGCAGCGCCACGATCGGGCGGGTGCCGTCCAGCTTGAATTCGCGGAGCAGCGTGGTTCGGTCGGCGCTGGGCGCCGTCATCTCGAGGAGCGGATGGCCGACGAAGCGCACGTCCATTCCTTCGCCACGGTAGAGCGCCTCCTCGAACGGGAAGATCACGAGCACGCGGTCGACCAGCGCCTTCATGACCTTCATCCGGCCCGGGCGCCACGCCCAGAGCTGGGGGCTGATGTAGTAGACGATCGGGATGCCGAGCGCTTTCACCGCCTTCATCAGACGGAAATTGAAGTCGGGGTAATCGATCAGCACCAGGACGTCGGGCCGATCGCGGCGAGCGGCCTCGACGAGTTGACGATACGTGGCCAGCGACCGGGGCAGGATCTTCAGCGCCTCGGTCAGTCCGGTGACCGAGAGGCCTCGAAAGTCCGCGATCAGGCGTGCGCCCGACGCGGCAAGGCCGGGGCCGCCGAGCCCGAACGCCTCGAGTCTCGATTCACGCGCCCGGAGCGCCCGGACGAGCGCGCCGGCGTAGAGGTCGCCGGACGGCTCGCCGCACGACAGCATGACCTTCACTGTTTCTTGAGGTCGGCCGAGAGCACGTCCACCCGGTCGATGGCGATGCGCTCGAACTCGCCGAAGCCCACGCCCTTCAAGGTCGCCACGAACTGGTCAGCGTTGCCGACGAGAACCACCGACAGGCGGTCGGGCCGGAGGAAGAACCGCGCCACGCGCTGGATGTCGTCGGGCGAGACGCCGAGGACGCGATCCCGATACTTCGGCAATTCCTCGACCGACAGCTCGTAGAACAACTGGTTCAACACCTGCGTCGCAATCTGATCGGGTGTCTCGATGGTCAGCGGGAAATGACCGACCGCGTAGTCCTGCGCGGCCTCCAGCTCGGCCTCGTTGACGCGCTCGCGCTGCAAGCGCGAGAACTCCTCGGCAATCACTCGCAGCGCCTCGGCGGTGTTGGCCGTCTGCGTGTCGGTCTCCGCCACGATGGCGCCGGAGTCCTTGTAGCCGTCCAGATCGGCGGAGGCGCCATAAGTGAGTTGCCGTTGACTGCGCAGCACCTGTTGCAGGCGGTTGGCCCCCTCGCCCCCAAGAATTTTCACTGCCTGATCGAGCGTCTCGAAATCGTCGTGCTTGCGGGCCACGCCGAGGTGGCCGACGCGGATTTCGGTCTGGACCGCATCGGGCCGGTCGATGACGATCACGCGCTTGGTGGGTTCGGGCGGCGCAATCGGTTCAAATTTTGGCAGATTCCCGGCAGGCCAGTCGCCGAAATACTTCTCGATGCCGGTCATCGCATCCGCCGCCGAGATGTCGCCGACGATCGCCACCAGCGCATTGTTGGGAACGAAGTAACGCTTGTGGAACTCCACGAAGTCCGCACGCGTGAGCGACTGCAGCGACTCCGTCGTGCCCGAGCCCGGGAGGCCGTAGGGGTGGAAGCCGAAGATGAGCCGATCGATCACGAGCCCGGCCACCGATTCCGGATCTTCGGCGGAGACCTTCAGCGCGGACAGCGCCTGTTGCCGCTGGCGCTCGATCTCGGCCTGGAGGAAGGTCGGGCGCCGCACGACCTCGGACATCAGCGCCAGTCCGGCCTGATAGTCGTCCTTCATGATGATGGCGTTGATGAAGCTGAGGTCGGTCCCGGCGCCCGTGCTGAGGATGCCGCCGATGTAGTCGATGTCATCGGCGATCTGCTGCGCGGTGCGGCTGCCCGCGCCCTGGTCCAGCAGCGTCGCCGTGAGCATGGCCAGTCCCAGTTTGCCCTTCGGGTCCTGCGCCGCGCCGGCGCGGACGATCAGCCGGACGCTCACGGCCGGCTGTTCGTTCTGGCTGACCAGCACCACGGTGAGCCCGTTCGCGAGCTTCTTGATCTCGAAGGGCGGAAACGTGACCGGGTGCGGCTGGAGCGGCCGCGGCGGGAACTCACGTGGCCAGGCCGGACCCGGCTGCGCGCTGGCGAAGGACGCGGCGAACAGGACCGCCAGCACGAACACGACGGCTGTCGCGTGGGTCCTCACTGGACCACCTCCGCGCCGCGCGACGCCGCACCTTTCGGCATGATGTGGATCACGACGCGGCTCTCAGGCGTGAAATAGGTCTTCGACACGCGCTGCACGTCGGCCTGCGTGATGTTCTGGAAGATGTCGAACTCACCGTCGGCGGTGGTGATGTCTGAGTGCAGCACTTCGGCATGCGCGAGGTGCGTGGCCTTCTGCTGCACGGTCTCGCGGCCGAGGATGTAGTCGCGCGCGAACTGATTCTTCGACCGTTGCAGCTCACGCGGCGTGACGCCCTCGGCCTTCATCCGATCGAACTCGGCGATCAGCGCCTTCTCCACCGTGGCCGGCGACTGACCGGGATTGACGATCGCCACGGCGTAGAACAGGTTCGGGTGCTCGATCAGATTGGCCTGACCGAACGCCGTCAGTGCCAGCCCGGTCTCGTAGACGAGCTTCTGATTGATCCGCGAGCTCTGGCCGTCCGACAGCACCTTCGCCGCGATGTGCAGCGGATAGGCATCGGGGTGTCCGTCGTAGGTGATGTGGTGCGCCACGACGACGGCCGGCAGCGGTACGGCCTCCTCGACCACCGCGCGCTTCTCCTTCGCCTGATGGGGCTCGCGCGGGATATCGCGGGGGACGGCCTTGGCAGCCTTCGGCACGCGGCCGAAGTACTGGTTGACCAGGTTGGTGGCCTCCGCCACGTCGAAGTCGCCCGACAGCACCACGGTCACGTTGGACGGCACGTAATAGGTGTGGTAGAAATCCCGGACATCGGCCAGGGTCGCGGCGTTCAGATCTTCCATGCTGCCGATTACCGGGTGTCGGTAGGGATGCACGGTGAACGCCTGCTCGTAGATGATCTCGTTCAACCGGCCGTAGGGCTGGTTCTCGATGCGCATCCGCCGCTCTTCCTTCACCACCTCGCGCTCCCGCACGAAGGTTTCCTGCTCGATTCGCAGTGTCGCCATCCGATCGGCCTCCATCCAGAGGACGAGCGGCAGGAAGTGTGCCGGCACGGTCTGCCAGAACACGGTCGTGTCCTCGTTGGTGTAGGCATTGGCCTGGCCACCGACCGACGCGACGATCGAGGTGTGCTGCTCGGGCTCGACGTTCCTCGAGCCCTTGAACATCAGGTGCTCGAAGAAATGCGCGAAGCCGGTGCGGCCTGGCTTTTCGTCCTTCGACCCCACGTGGTACCAGAGCTGTACGTTCACGATCGGCGTGGAACGATCCTGATTGAGAATCACCGTCAGCCCGTTGGGCAACTGCATCCGCTGGTAGACGAACTTCGGCGGACGCGACGCCGCCTCCGGGCCCGCACTCCAGACCACGGCCGCCGCGACCACCGCGACCACGAACCTCACGCCACGCTCCGCCTGCCTTGATGACGCCATCCGTCCGTTCACCCCTGTTGCTGCTCGAGCACCTCGAGGCGCTGCTCGAGGTCCCTGAGCCGTTTGCGCATCTCGGGCAGCTTGCGGAACACCGCCGACGCCTTGCGCCAGACAATGTTCTCGATGGCCGGATAGCCCGAGACGAATTCGCCCGGCTCCACCGAGTTGGTGATGCCCGACTGTCCCACCGCCTTGACGCCATCTCCCAGCGTCAGGTGGCCGCCGACGCCGACCTGCCCGCCGAGCACGACGTTGCTGCCCACCTTCGTGCTTCCCGCGATGCCCACCTGCGCGGCCAGCAGCACGTTGTGTCCCAGCACGACGCCGTGACCGATTTGCACCCGGTTGTCGATTTTCGTGCCCGCCTGGATCCGTGTCTCCCCCACCGCCGGCCGATCAATCGCCGTATTCGCGCCGATCTCGACATCGTCCTCGACAATCACCGGTCCGGCCTGCGGGATCTTGACGTGAGTGCCATCGGCTCGCGTCGCAAAGCCGAAGCCGTCGCTGCCGATCACCGCCCCGTTCTGGACGACGACGCGGTCGCCGACGGTGCACCGCTCGCGGATTGAGACGTGCGCGTGCACGATACAGTCGGCTCCCACGACCGCGCCTGGACCGACGACCGCGTGCGGGTGGAGGACGGTGCGCTCGCCGACCCGAGCCCGGGATTCGACCACCGCGAACGGGCCGATCGAGGCGGTGGGTGCGACCTCGGCATCCGGTGCCACGGCGGCCAGCGGGTGCACGCCGGACGGTGGACGTTCCGCTGGCATCAGCAGGGCCGCGGCGTGCGCCAGCGTCACGTACGGCTCGGCGCTGCGCACGATCGCACACGGGGCGGAACGGACGTCGGGTCCGGCGATCACGGCGCTCGCACGCGTGCGGTCGAGCGCGCGCGCGTACTTCATGTTGGCCAGGAACGTCAGATCGCCGGGGCCGGCCTGCTCGATCGTGGCCACCCGCACCAGGTTCAGGCTGCCGTCGCCTTCGAACGGGCAGCCCAGTGCGGCGGCCAGGTCGGCTAGCGTCACGCGGTCGAGAATATCATGCAGGTGGAGCGGCCATTCGCTCGACGAAGCGCGCCAGGTGGGCCAGCCGCAGGCGCTCGGCGGCCTCATGAATCAGCCGGTAGCGCTCGGGAGGCTCGGTCACCACCGCCCGGCCAATCGTGGTCAGCGCCGGGTTCGGCGTCACCGACCATTCCACCTCCCGCAGGCCACGGCGCGCACCGCGGAATGCGAGGAAGTGGCCGACGACCGTGAACGTGAAGAAGTAGCCGAAAACGTTGGGCCCAGGGACGACGACGAACGGAAGAGAGGCGATCAGGCCTAACGCGTGAAGCGCCAGCAGCCGCAGGTGGCGGTCCGCGTCCTTCTGGAGTCCCTGGCGGAAGAGCCGCAGCGCCTCGTTCGGATCGAGCTCCTCGGAAACGTGCAGCTCGGCTCGGTCCGCGCGCCGAAGCCGCCACAGCAGGCGCTGTTCGGCCACGCGCTCGGCCACCCAGCACAACAGCTTGCGCTGGAGCCGGCCCAGGGTCGTGGTCGGCGCCTCGTGCGTCTTCTCGTGCCGCTGCAGTTCCGCTTCGCGGACCATTTCCGCAAAGCGGGCGCCCATGCGCGCGAAAAACCCTTGCCGGCCGGCCTGGCCCGGCTCGGGCTCGGGCGCCTCGTCCTGTTCGAAGTACGGCTCGAAACGGCCGCCCGCCAGGGGAATGAAGTAGACGTTCAACCCATCACGCTCCGTACCTACCTACTATGGACGACGGATCCGGCGTGGGGTTCTGGGCAGGTCGACGGCAACCGCCGGCCGGCCTGCCTGATCCCAGGCGCCGGCGATCACGGCGGCCACGGCCGATATGGACTGGTTCATTCGCCGTTCGAGCACGGGCAATTGCGAGACACGGAACACCGCGAAATATTGATCGTCGTAGAGCTCTCGCCCCTCCGCGGCCTTCTTGTCGGCTTCGAGCACGCCGGCGGCCAGACGATTGGACGCCAGCAGGACCTCGAACATGAACTCGCGGGGCCTGGTCACCGGTGTGCCCGCCACCGGGGCCAGCGCGACCTGTGCCTGATTGCGCTCGAACAACTCGCCCTCCCAGCGCCCGTGAAGGCCCTGCTGGAGCGTGAGCTGGCCGTCGTAGTTGACCACCGCGTGCAGGGGCACGTGACCGTCGGCGACGTAGTGCGCCAGGATCGCCGAGTAGAAGACGAGGTTCTCCAGAACGTAGCCGGGCGGGTTCGGCCGCGCCAGCGACTCGAAGGCCCGCTGGAGGTGACCGTAGAACTCCTGCACGCGCCACGGCAACCGCCCCTGGTCGTCGAAGAACTCGCGGCCAAACTTCTGGACCGCCGCGTCGTACTCTCGCGGCAGGCCCTCGAATGGATAGTTGCCGAAGGCCTCGTGATCCATGTCGAGGAAATGATTCGGCGGCTCGGTGTCGAACCCGGCGGCGCGCCACATGTCCGGATCGACCGAGCGCTCGACGAACACGGCGCGATGCTTCTCGAAGAGCGGCCGGAGCACCGGCGGCAGCAGCGCAATCGCCCGGTCGGCAATCACCTTGTGCGCTGCAAATCCCCAGGCGAAGGCGGGCGCGGGAACGGCCAGGCAGACGACGATTGCAAGACTCAGCCGCATCCCGTGATTGTACCCTCCGAGCTGGTGATCCCGTGACCCGGTGAATCAACGAGTCATCAATCGCTCCATCGCTCAATCGCTCAATGACAATCACCAATCATCAATCACCAATCACCAATGACAACCCCGCCCAGCCGGCTCTCGCGCCCGCATCCGAGTAGCGGTAGTCATTGAGGAGCACCCGGGGCGGTGCCGCGGTCCGATCGACCACCACGAACGGAAAGCGCGACCACCGCAGGAAGGCCTGCGCGCGCGGGGTGGCCAGCGCTGCCGCGGCTTCGGGCTGGCTCAGGCCCCTCTCGACGCCATAGCCCGCCGGCCGGAAGTGGGGTACGGGCTCGAACCAGATGAACCCCTTCTCGTAGCGATCGCCGGTGTCGACCAGCACCTCGCGGCGAAACGGATTGACCGGCACCGGCGTGACCATGAAGCGGGTGTCCTGCGGCCGGCCCGCGCGCGTCAGCCCGTCGCGGACGACGGCACGGGCCCAGACGTTCGACGCCAGCATCGCGACCATGTAGGCCGCGGACAGCGCGAGGGCGACGCGCGCCGGTCGTGTGGGAGAGGCACGACGCGCGCGGGCCGCTCTCGCGGCCATCCAGATCCCACCGCCCAGCGCGAGGTAGAGCCACGGATCGACGATGTACAGCGCGTCGCCGTAGAACCAGCGTCCGGAGAACGGCATCAGCAGCCGGACGCCGTAGCTGTTGAGGACGTCCATGAAGATGTGCGAGTAGAGGCCGACGTAGGACAGGAGGAGCAGGGATCTGAAGTCGGGTGCGGGCAGGTGCGGACGGGTGCGGGCGGGTG
>DATLLC010000331.1:0-35178 GCA_035538015.1 Vicinamibacterales bacterium | reverse complement strand
ACGTCGCGTCCCGCGCCGCGAAGGGCGTGTGCGACGAAGGCCGAGGCGCCGGCGAATCGGGCCTGTCCGTTTTTCTCGATTTTGCGGACGCCATCAAGCGTCTGGGCGCCGACACGATTCGGGGGCGCTACGGCAACCTGTTCGACATGTACAAGCGGATTACCGACGAGGATCCGTACCAGGTGCCAATGCGGATCTACCCGGCGGTCCACTACACAATGGGCGGTCTCTGGGTGGACTACAACCTCATGTCCACCATCCCTGGCTTGTTCGTCCTGGGTGAAGCCAACTTCTCGGACCATGGGGCCAATCGCCTCGGCGCCAGCGCGCTCATGCAAGGCCTGGCTGACGGCTACTTCGTCGCGCCCTATACCGTTGCGAACTACCTGGGCGGCACCGCGCTTCCCGGGGTGACACCCGAGCACGACGCGTTCAAGGACGCCCAGGCCGTGTCTCAAGCACGTATCGACAAGGTGCTGCAAGTCAAGGGCAGCCGCACCATTCGCGACTTCCACCGTGCGATTGGCGCCATCTGCTGGGATCACGTGGGCATGGCCCGCAACGAGCAAGGCCTCGAGCGCGCGCTTACCGATATCCGCACGCTCCGCGACGAGTTCTGGCAGGACGTGTCGGTACCCGGCGCGCAGAACAACCTGAACCCGGCGCTGGACTACGCGGGCCGCGTCGCCGACTACATGGAGTTCGCGGAACTGATGGCCCTCGACGCGCTGGAGCGCCGGGAATCCTGCGGCGGCCATTTCCGGGAGGAGTACCAGACACCCGACGGTGAGGCTCTTCGCCGCGACGACGAGTTCACCTACGTCGCAGCCTGGGAGTTTCAGGGCGTGGGCGCTCGGCCGGCGCTCCACAAGGAAGCGCTGGCCTTCGAGGAAGTCCACCCGTCGCAGAGGAGCTACAAATAGGGGCGTGGGTCTTGGGACTCGGGTCGTGGGGTACGACACCGACCCACTCCACGCCACAGCCTCGGGACAATAGCGCCAGGGACGCACGCCTAGTCCAAGACCCAGGACCCAAGACCCCAGGACCTTTATGGCAATGACTGTCACGCTCAGAGTCTGGCGGCAGGCCGGCCCCACGGCGCCTGGACGCTTGGAGACCTACACCGCCACCAACGTTCACCCTGACATGTCGTTCCTCGACATGCTCGACGTCGTCAACGAGGACCTCATCAGGACCGGCACGGATCCGATTGCTTTCGACTCGGATTGCCGCGAAGGCATCTGCGGCAGCTGCGGCCTTGTGATCAACGGCATCCCGCATGGCCCGGACCGTGGGGCCACCACCTGCCAGGTGCACATGCGCCGCTTCAAGCCCGGCGAGACGATCACCATTGAGCCGTTCCGCGCCCGGGCATTTCCGGTCCTCAAGGATCTCGTCGTCGACCGAAATGCACTGGACCGGATCATCGCGGCCGGGGGCTACGTCTCGATCAATGTCGGTGGCGCCCCCGACGGCAACAGCATCCCGGTTCCCAAGGAGGTGGCCGACCTGGCGATGGACAATGCCCAGTGCATCGGCTGCGGCGCCTGCGTCGCGGCCTGCAAGAATGCGGCGGCACACTTGTTCACTTCCGCCAAGATCACGCACCTTGGTCTTCTGCCCCAGGGAGAGCCCGAGCGCTACCGACGGGCCGTACGAATGGTCGAGCAGATGGATGCCGAGGGCTTCGGCACTTGCTCGAACGAGGGCGAGTGCGAGGCCGTCTGCCCGAAGGAGATCTCCATCCGGAGCATTGCCCGCATGAACCGCGACTACCTGAAGGCGGCGGTCAGCAAGTAGGGAGGAAACGAAACCAAGACCTTCGCGCCTTGACCTCTCCTCGCGGTTATACCTTGATAACGTCGACGAGCTCCTTCACCGCGCCGGCCGACTTCTGCAGCGCGGCCTTCTCGTCGGCCGTCAGCGGCACCTCGATGATCTCCTCCACGCCGTGGGCGCCGAGCTTCACCGGCACGCCGACGAAGAGGTCGTGGATGCCGTACTCACCTTGCAGGAAGACCGAGCACGGCATGATCCGCTTCTGATCCTTCAGGATGGCTTCCACCATGTCCGCCGCCGACGCCCCGGGGGCATACCAGGCACTGGTTCCGACCAGTTTCGTGATTTCCGCCCCGCCGTTGGCCGTCCTCGTGCAGATTTCATCCAGCCGCGTCTGCGACAGCTTGCCCATCTTGACCAGCTCGGTGAGCGAGATTCCGGCAACGGTCGACAGCCGCGGCAGCGGCACCATCGTGTCGCCATGCCCGCCCAGCACGAAACAGGTCACATCCGACACCGACACGTGGAGCTCGTGGGCGACGAAGGTCCGCATCCGCGCGGAGTCGAGTACGCCCGCCATGCCAATCACACGCTGCCGCGGGAACTTGCTCAGGCGGAACACCGCCTGTGACATCGCGTCGAGCGGATTGGCGACTGGGACGACGATGCAGTTCGGCGAGTGCTTGACGATCTCCGCCGTGACGTCCTGCATGATTTTGTAGTTCACGTTCAGCAGGTCGTCGCGGCTCATGCCCGGCTTGCGCGGCATCCCCGAGGTGATCACCACCACGTCCGAGTTCGCGGTCTCGGCAAAGTCCTTGGTGCCCACACCGAGCACGCGCGCCGCGGAACCTTCCACCGCGCAGGACTGATAGATGTCGAGTGCAATCCCGGCCGCCTTCGTGTCGGCGATGTCGACGATCACGACATCGGCCAACTCTTTTTGTGCCACGGCGCGCGCGACCGTCGCTCCGACGTTCCCCGCTCCACCTACCACCGAGACCTTGCGATTCATGCCTCTCTCCTGGCGAATAGACTTTAGGTCAGTTTGCCTTGCCGTGCGCGGCCTGCATCCACATCGACTGTGGAAAACCTTGTGGAAAACACCGTGTCAACACCGTGTATCGGCGCGCAATTCCGAAGAATTATGCGGATTGCACCACGAATGATGCACCACCCGGCTCAGCGCGCCTTCCGGATCGCTTCTGAACCTGTCATTATATCTGGCTCATACTCCCCGGAGACTCCAGCCACGTGCACATCGTAGTTGCCGACGACCTCCCGCCTTCCGCTCTCGACCTCCTCCGCGTTGAAGGGTGGTCCGTCGACGCCCAATCAGGTCGCTCGCCAGACCAGCTGAAAGCCGATCTCGCCGATGCCGACGCACTTGTCGTCCGAAGCGCGACCAAGGTTACGCCCGACATCATCACGGCCGCGCCGAAGTTGAGGGCAATCGCCCGTGCCGGAACCGGCGTTGACAACGTGCACGTCGAGACCGCGACAGCGCGCGGCATTGTCGTCGTGAACTCACCGGGTGCGAACAGCATCTCGGTCGCGGAGCTCGCGATGGCGCAGATCCTGGCGTTGGCACGGAAACTACCCGCCGCCGACGCCTCGATGAAGCGCGGCGTCTGGGACAAGAAAAGCTTCATGGGGGAGGAGATTCGCGGCAAGGTTCTGGGGCTCGCCGGCCTGGGCCGCATCGGCCTGGCCGTGGCCCGCCGTGCACGCGCCTTCGAGATGATCGTGATCGCCCACGACCCCTTCGTCGCGCCGGAGATTGCCGAGGAGCTCGGGATTGCCATGGTGTCGCTCGACAACCTGTGCGCTAGGGCGGACTACCTGTCGCTCCATCTGCCGTTGACGGCAGACACGCGGCACATCTTCAACGCCGATCGGCTGGCCCGGTGCAAGAAGGGGATCCGGATCGTCAACACCGCCCGCGGCGACCTGATCGACGAAGGCGCGCTCGTGGCGGCGATTCAGACGGGCCACGTCGGTGGTGCCGCGCTCGATGTCTACGAAGCCGAGCCGACGAAGGACCAGACCTTGCAGATGCTGCCGCAGGTCGTGGCCAGTCCTCATATTGCCGCGTCCACCCGCGAGGGCCAGGAACTGGTCGGCTTGGACACGATCTCGACGCTCCGCGACTTCCTGAAGGACGGCACGATCCGCAACTCCGTCAACTTCCCGCCCACTCCCAAATAAGTCTAGGGCTGACGCCCGTCGCGAGTTCAGCGAAGGCTCAACGTGCGCTCGCCGCCGGCGGTGTCTCGAAGGGTGACGAAGGTCTCTTGGATGTCGATGTCGGCGAAGCCCCCTGGCAGGGAATCACCGCGTTGGACATAGAGAAGGCTCCGGCCGTCGTGGATCATCGCGGTCCACATCGGCCCATCGGCCCCCTGCGTCGACGCCATGCCAGCGAGACGGAATTCAGCGCCGGGACGGGGCGGCTCTGGAGGGCTTTCTGGCGGTGCTTCGACGGCCGCGGGCGAAGGTGCCACGTTGCGCGTCATCGCCGAAGTGGTTCGACGGCCGCCAAAGGTAAACGGGTTCCGATCCGGACGCGGCGCCCGCGGCTTCTGCTCCAGCCTCAGCCGCAGCTGCTCGGTCAGAGGCGCGACGTCCTTCGCCGGGGCGGTACCGAGCGGACGCGGGCCGGTTGAGCGTCCCTGCGCGCCGTCGCCCGCCTGGCTCGGCTGCATACGACCGCCCAAGGCCCACCCGGAGGCCAGGCCGAGCGCGCCCACGAGCGCCACGGTCCGCAGCTGCATGCCGCCCATTCTACTCACGTATCGGGAGATTGGGGGCGACAGTTCACTTGCCCGACGCCGGCCGGCATTACTCTTAGCCGGAGCACAGAGACACCACCACTCGCGCGCCAAACGGAGGAGGCAAACAGTTCGTGGTAGACTTCGCTGTGCCGGTCAGTCTGCCGTTCAAACTGACTGAATCCTCGGTGGTCGCGGTCATTCCGGCGCGATACCAGTCGACCCGCCTCCCTGCCAAGTCCCTCGCCGATATCGCCGGACGTCCCATGATCGAGCACGTCTACCGCCGCGCCGCGGCCGCGCGCATGGTGGACGGGGTCATCGTCGCGACCGACGATGAGCGCATCGCGCGGGCGGTGGAGGGATTCGGCGGGACGGCGTGGATGACGCGCGCCGATCACCTCACCGGGACCGACCGGCTCGCGGAGGTCGCCGACAGCCTGGTCTGCCGAATCATCGTCAACGTGCAGGGCGACGAGCCGATGCTGGATCCCGCGGTCATCGACGAGGTGGTCGCGCCGCTGCTGAACGATCCCGGGCTCGAGATGACCACCGCCTGCCGCCCGCTGCGCGACGGCGGGGAGTTCACGAACCCGCATGTGGTGAAGGTCGTGCGAGACGAGCGCGGCCGCGCGCTCTACTTCTCGCGCGCGCCGGTGCCCTGGCCGATCGCCACACCCGATCTCGCGCCCACCGCGGCCCGTGTCCACCTCGGGTTGTATGCCTACCGCCGCGACGTGCTGCGGCGCCTGGCCTCGCTGCCGCCTCTGCCGCTGGAGCAGATCGAAGCCCTGGAGCAGCTCCGCGCACTCGCGTACGGCATCGGCATTCAGGTGGTGGAAACCGACCACGACTCGGTCGGCGTGGACACAGCGGAGGATCTCGCGCATGTCCGCCAGCGCATGCTGGCGGCGACAAGGACTTGAGAACCATGGAACAGAGCGCTCGACCCACCAAGTACATTTTCGTCACCGGCGGCGTCGTCTCGTCGCTGGGCAAGGGCCTGGCTGCCGCGTCGATCGGCGCGCTGCTCGAGGGCCATGGCTACAAGGTGACGCTGCAGAAGTTCGACCCATACATCAACGTCGACCCGGGCACCATGAGCCCGTATCAGCACGGCGAAGTGTACGTGACCGACGACGGCGCGGAGACCGACCTCGACCTGGGCCACTACGAGCGCTTCACCAGCATGACGGCGACGCGCAACAACAACTGGACGACCGGCAAGATTTACATGTCGGTGCTCCAGAAGGAGCGGCGCGGCGATTACCTGGGCCGAACGGTTCAGGTCATTCCCCATATCACCAACGAGATCAAAGACTGCATCCGCGCGGTGGGCCGCGACGTGGACATCGTGCTCGTGGAGATCGGCGGCACGGTCGGCGACATCGAGAGCCTGCCCTTCCTGGAGGCCATCCGTCAGTTCCGCCAGGACGTGGGGCGTGAGAACGCGGTGTACGTGCACCTCACGCTCGTCCCCTACATCGGCGCCGCTGGGGAGCTGAAGACCAAGCCGACCCAGCACAGCGTCCGCGACCTGCGGTCCATCGGTATCCAGCCCGACGTGCTGCTCTGCCGCACCGACCGGCCGCTCCCCCGCGAGGTGAAGCAGAAGATCGGGCTGTTTTGCGACGTCGCCGAAGAGGCCGTCATCACGGCCCGGGACGTCTCGACGATCTACGAAGTGCCCCTCGTCCTTCGCGAGGAGGGTCTGGACGGAGTGCTGCTGAAGCTGCTGGGCTTGCCCCAGGGCGAGTCCCGGATGGAGCCGTGGGAAGAGCTGGTCGATCGAATCAAACACCCGACCGACGAGATCACCATTCATGTGGTGGGCAAGTACACGGGGTACGAGGACTCGTACAAGTCGCTGAACGAGGCGCTCTACCACGGCGGGTTCGCGCATCGCGCGCGCATCAACATCCAGTGGGTGGAATCGGAGGCCCTCGAACAGGAAGGTGCCACGCGGCTGCTGGACGGTTCGCACGCGGTGCTCGTGCCGGGTGGCTTCGGCTCGCGAGGAACGCGCGGCATGATGAAGGCCGCCGAGTATGCCCGGACCCGCGGCATCCCGTACTTCGGCATCTGCTACGGCTTCCAGTGGGCGACGGTGGAATACGCCCGGCACGTCTGCGGCCTGGAGGGCGCGGACTCCACCGAGGTGGACGAATCCGCCCCGCACAAGGTGATCTACAAGCTGCGCGACCTGCTCGGCGTGGACGAACTCGGCGGCACGATGCGCCTGGGCCGTTATGCCTGCGAACTGGCCGAAGGGTCGCTTGCGCGGCAGGTGTACGGCCTGCCGCTCATCCACGAGCGTCATCGCCATCGCTTCGAGTTCAACTGCCTCTACGAGCCCGCGCTGAAAGAACATGGCATGCGCATCTCCGGCCGCTCGCCAGATGGCAAGTTCGTCGAGATCGCCGAGCTGCCGACGCATCCGTGGTTCATCGCAGTCCAGTTCCACCCGGAGTTCCAGTCACGTCCGCTGAAGCCGCACCCGCTTTTTGCGAGCTTCGTCGAAGCCGCCCTTCGTCAGAAGAACGGCCAGGTGGCCGCGGCCAGCACCAGCACCGTCGCGACGCATGGCTGATCCGTCAGCCGTCACACCCGTCGCGGTCGGCCCGGTACTCTTCGGTCCGGGCCACCCTCTCGGGTTCGTGGTCGGCCCTTGTGTCATCGAGAGCCGGGCCCATGCTATCGATCTGGCGCTGGAGATAGCCGCCGTGGCTCGCCGAACCGGCTGTCCGGTGGTCTTCAAGGCCTCGTTCGACAAGGCCAACCGGACGTCCCTCTCCTCGTATCGAGGCCCGGGACTCGACGAAGGCGCGCGCGTGCTCGAGTCAGTAAAGGAACGCACCGGTCTGCCCGTCCTCACCGACATCCACGAGGCGTCACAGGCCGCCCCTGTGGCGGCGGTCGTCGACGTCCTGCAGATTCCCGCGTTCCTCTGCCGCCAGACCGACCTGCTCGTCGCTGCGGCGAGGACCGGGCGTCCGGTGAATGTCAAGAAGGGCCAGTTCCTGGCACCGCGGGACATGCGTCATGTGGTGAACAAGCTGAGGGAAGCCGGCAATTCCCGCATCCTGCTCACCGAACGCGGCACCACGTTCGGGTACAACAACCTGGTGGTGGACATGCGCGCCGTTCCCATGATGCGAGAGCTCGGCTACCCCGTGATCTTCGATGTCACGCACAGCCTGCAGCTGCCCGGGGCGGGCGACGGCGTGACCTCTGGCCTGGCCGAGTACATCCAGCCCCTGGCGCAGGCCGGGGTGGGCGCCGGCGCGGACGGCGTCTTCATGGAGGTGCACGAAAACCCATCGCAGGCGAAGAGCGATGCCGCCAACGCGCTCGCGCTTCACCTGCTGGAGCCCTTGCTGCTCAAGCTCGCCGCCCTTGATAGGATTGTCGGCCGTGGCTGACCTCTCGCTGGCCCGGAAAGTCCTCCAGACGGAAGCGGCCGCCATCCTCGCGCTCGTCGATCGACTCGACGGGGGGTTCACCAAGGCAGTGCAACTCGTCCGCGAGTGCCGCGGTCGGGTGATCCTCACCGGCATGGGAAAGAGCGGCATCATCTGCCGCAAGATCGCGGCCACGCTCTCGAGCACTGGAACGCCCGCCTTCTTCCTGCATCCCGCCGAGGCCATACACGGCGATCTGGGCGTCATCCAGGCCGACGACTGCGTGATCGCGATGTCGTACTCGGGTGAAACCGAGGAGCTGACGCGCGTGCTCGAAACCATCAAGCGACTAGGCGCCCGTCTGATCGCCATCACCGGAGACGGACGCTCGACGCTGGCGCAGGCGGCCGACGTCGCGCTCGACTGCCACGTATCGGCCGAAGCCTGCCCGATGAACCTGGTCCCGACCGCGTCCACCACGGCGGCGCTCGCACTGGGCGATGCGCTCGCGATGACAGTGCTTGTCGAAAAAGGGTTCAAGCCCGAGGACTTCGCCAATCTCCATCCGGGCGGCAAGCTCGGCAAGCGCCTGTTGCGCGCCCGCCAGTTGATGCACGGCGGCGACGCGGCACCGGTCGTGAAGCTGGGGACGGGCATGCGCGACATCATCTACACCATGTCCAGCAAGGGCCTCGGCATGACGTCGGTAGTGGACGCGGATGGACGCCTGACCGGCATCATCACCGACGGCGACCTCCGCCGCAGGATGGAGGTGACGCCGGACATCCAGGGGCTCACCGCCCTGGACGTGATGACCAGCCACCCGATTACAATCACTCCCGACACGCTGGCGGTGGAAGCCTTGGCGCTCCTGGAACAGCGCAAGATCACCTCGGTGGTCGTCATCGACGGCGAGCGGCGGGTCGAGGGCGTACTGCACCTCCACGACCTCTGGCGAACCGAGATGGTGTAGGAGCGTTTCGTGGACTGGGCCCCCTACCTGCCACTCATCTCCGCCCTCGTGGCGCTGCTGCTCGGGCTCGCCATCGGGAAGGCGTGGGAGCGCTACAAGCTGCGAGACGGGCGGTGGATCGATCGCCGGCGGGCGAGGGAATCCCAGCACTACGTTCTCGGCCTCAACTTCCTGGTCTCGAACCAGATCGATCTGGCCATCGAGGAGCTGAGCCGCGCCGCCCGCGTCGACACCGACGCCCTGGAGATCCATCTGATTCTCGGCAACGTCTACCGTGAGCGGGGCCAGGTCTCGCGCGCCATCCAGGTGCACCAGGCGCTGCTGCAGCGGCCCAAGTTGACCCGGCTCGAGCACAGTTACGTGCTGCTCTGCCTCGGCCTCGACTACAAGCGCGGCGGCTTCGTCGATCGGGCGCTGGAGGCATTCAAGGAAGTCCTGCGGCTCTCGCCCGAGAACCAGTACGCCCTGCTCTATCTCGAGAAGCTGTACGAGGAACAGCACCAGTGGGACGAGGCCTATCGCATTCGGCGCCAGCTGGTCGAGCTCAGCGGCCCCGACACCCAGCCTCGAAACCAGGCCATCCTCGGATTTCTGGAGAACGCGCTCGGTATCGACGCCCTGAAGGCACAGCACCGCGACGAGGCAGTGCGTCACTTCGAATCCGCCATCGGCCTCGACTCGGCCACCACACCGGCGTATCTGAATCTCGGTGATGTCCGCCTGCAGGCGGGCGACACGGCGGGCGCCGTGGCCGCCTGGCAGCAACTGATGGAAGTGAGCCCCGAGCGCGCCCATCTCGCACTGGAGCGGCTCGAGCGCCTCTACATTCAGCAGGGGGCGCCGCAGCGGTTCGAGGAGCAGTGCCGCCGTTTTATCGATGGGCGGCCGCAGGACTGGCGGGCGCGGCTGGCCCTTGGCGTCCATCTCTCGCGCAGTGGACGGGCCGCCCAGGCCTTCGATCTGCTCATCGAGGCGCTCGAACAGAACCCACACGGGCTGACCGTGCACCAGGCGGTGTGGACCGTTCTGGTGCAGCTGGATCTCGATCGCGCCCTCGTCCACGAGTACATCGAAGCCGCCCGCGGGGCCGTGTTCTTCCTCGACCCCCACGTCTGCCTGAAGTGTCACTACCGCAGCACCGAGTTGCTGTGGCAATGTCCGCACTGTCACGAGTGGAACTCGTTTGTCGAAGAGCGGATCGCCGCCGCACGCCAGACGTCCTCTGAAATGTGACGGCTCAGCTCTCAGCCGCGCGCCCGCGGAGCGCCTCCAGCACGGACGCGACGGCGGCGTCGGTCTCCCGGAACGAACCGCTGGTGTCGACCACATAGTTCGCGCGCAGCACCTTTTCCTCGATTGGCCACTGCGCGGCCATGCGCTGCCTGACCGCCGCCTCCGTCGTGCCGTCTCGGGCCATGACGCGGGCTACCTGCATCTCGGGCGGGCATGCCGCCACTACCACAACGTCGAAATCGGCCGCGCGCGCGGTCTCGAACAAGAGGGGGATGTCGGCCACCCCGAAGGGCGTGCCGGGCGGCAGGGCCGCGAAGAAGGCGTCGATCCCGCGACGCACGGCGGGATGCACGATCGCTTCGAGGTCCCGGCGCGCGGGCGGGTCGGCAAATACGAGCGCGGCCAGCTCGGTTCGGCGCAGCGCGCCGTCCTTCCCGATCACATCCGGACCGAAACGATCGGCAATGGCCGCGAGCGCCGCAGTCCCCGGCGCCACGACGTCCCGTGCCAGATGGTCGGCATCCACGACGGGCACGCCGGCGGCACGGAACCGCTCCGCGACGTAGCTCTTGCCAGTGCCGATCCCGCCGGTCAGCACCACGCGCAGCATCCAACCCCCTGCATAGATGCGGATTCCATCAGTCGAGTAAGTCTTCAGACTGGCCGCGCGTGCGTGAACTGAGCGATCACGCGGACGCTCCGACCCTCAGCTCCGCGGCGGTCACCGTGTTGCGCAGCACCATCGCGATTGTCAGGGGGCCGACGCCGCCTGGCACCGGGGTCATGGCGCCGGCCACGGCCTCGACGTCCGGATGCACGTCGCCGACCAGCACACTGCCCTTCTGGGCGAACTGTCGCGCTCTGAGACTGTCGGGGGCAAAGCACCGCGCCACGTCCGCCGGGTCTGTGAGCCGGTTGATTCCGACGTCAATCACCGTCGCGCCGGGCTTGACGAAGGCAGGCGTGACGAATCCGGCCCGGCCGATGGCCGCCACCAGGACGTCGGCCGATCGGCACACCTCGGGCAGGTCCCGCGTGCGGGAGTGGCAGATCGTGACGGTCGCGTCCCGGTGCAGCAGCAGGAGCGCCATCGGCTTTCCGACGATGTCGCTCCGCCCGATCACGACCGCGTGCCGGCCAGAGAGGGGAATCTGCTCGCGGTCCAGCAGTTCCGCGCAGCCAAGCGGTGTGCACGCCACCAGGGCCGGCCGCTTCTGGACCAGCAACCCGACGTTGATCGGATGGAAACCGTCCACGTCCTTGGCCGGATCGATCGTATCGAAGACGCGCTGTTCCGCGTCAGGCCCCATCCCCGGCGGCAGCGGAGACTGCACGAGGATGGCGTCAACACGGTCGTCCCCGTTCAGCCGACTCACCAGCGCCAGCGCATCGTCGAGGCTCGCGGTCTCGGACAATCGGAACAGCTCGCCCTGACATCCATGTTCCCTGACGGTGGCGATCTTGTTGCGAACGTAGATCTCGGACGCCGGGTGGGCACCGGCCAGCACAACCGCAAGGCCCGGGGGCCGGCCCGCTCGGGCGGTGAACCGCTCCACGCGGGGCCGAGTCTCCTCTCGAATCCGAGCCGCCCATGCCGTGCCGTCGAGTCGCCGTGCTGCCATGGTTTCGATCGTGCCCCCAAACGAAAACGGGGCAGCTGGCTTCCAGCTACCCCGTCGTGAACACCAGCGTTGCGGCGGTTACTTCTCGCCCGACGCCTTCGTGAGCCCGAAGCCCACGACCCACACCGACACCGCCACCAGGAGGAAGCGCAGCCCGAAGCTGTCGGCTTCGTCGGCGGTGACGTCGATACCCAGCTGGCTCAGCTCCGACCACTTGGCCAGCGTCTCGGTCGTGACGCCGAACTCCGTCATGTAGCCCAGGATGGTGATGCAGGCGGCGTTGAAAACGAGCAGCAGTCCGAAGATCGTGATCAGGTTGGCCAGGCTCTGCAGCGGCGTTCGCTTCGCGGCCTCCTGCTGGTCGGAAAGCGGGCTGTGGGTACGGCCGTAGAACCAGTAAATCAACAGGCCGATGTCGAGCCACACCAGGAAGCGCACCCACGTGAGCACCGGGAGGCTGAGCATCAGGTACGCGCACGACACGATGCCGAGAATCGGGAATATGGGTCCGAACGGCACGCGGAAGGGTCGCCGCGCGTCGGGCCGCGTCTGGCGGAGCCGCAGCACGGCGGCACAGACCACCACGAACGCGAAGAGCGTGCCGATGCTGGTCATCTCGCCCACCACCTGAATCTGGGTGAGGCCGGCCACCAGTGCGACGATGACGCACGTGATGATGGTCGTGATGTACGGCGTGCCGAATCGCGGGTGGACCTTGCTGACCCCCGGCGGCAGCAGCCGGTCGCGGCTCATCGCGAAGAAGATGCGCGGCTGGCTCATGAGCATCACGAGCAACACCGAGGTGATGCCGGCCACCGCACCGGCCGAGATTAGTGCGGCCGCCCAGTCCTGATTGATCACCGAGAGGGCAAACGCCACCGGCGCGTTCAGAAAGGCCTGTGCCTCGGTCGGCGAGACCGACGGCACGCCAGGGAGCGCGTCCGCGGCATTGCGATAGTGCACGACCGGGACGATTCCGGAAAGAACGGCGGAGACCAGCAGGTACAGAAGCGTGCAGATGATCAGGGAGGCGATGATGCCGATCGGGAGGTCCCGCTGAGGGTTCTTCGCTTCTTCGG
The DNA here is from genome assembly GCA_035538015.1 of Vicinamibacterales bacterium. Taxonomy (GTDB): domain Bacteria; phylum Acidobacteriota; class Vicinamibacteria; order Vicinamibacterales; family UBA2999; genus VFZN01. Next base: position 22,320 of record DATLLC010000331.1, on the reverse strand, counting down.
CCGTGGTCGAGACTGCATCGAAGCCGATATACGCAAAGAACACGACCGCGGCCGCGGCCATCACGCCCGAGAAGCCGTAGGGCATGAACGGCGACCAGTTGTCCGGCTTCACGAACGTGGCGCCCGCCGCGATGAAGAACAGGATGGCCGCGCCCTTGATGGCGACCATGGCCGCGTTGAACCGGGCCGATTCCCGCACGCCCACCACGAGCAGGACCATGATGCCGAGGACGATGATGGTCGCGGGCAGGTTGATCACGCCGACCGGCGGCGCCGTCGTCATCCAGGTCGGAAGTTCGATGCCGAAGCCTGCGATGAGCCGCTGCATGTAGCCGCTCCATCCGATGGCCACGGTCATCGACCCCACGGCGTATTCGAGGATGAGATCCCAGCCGATCATCCACGCCACGACCTCGCCCAGCGTGGCGTAGGCGTAGGTGTAGGCGCTGCCGGCGATGGGAATCATCGACGCGAACTCGGCATAGCACAGCGCGGCGAACGTGCACGCAAGACCCGCGGCGAAGTAGGACATCATGATTGCCGGTCCCGCCTGGTTGGCGGCGGCCGTGCCCGTCAGGACGAAGATCCCGGTGCCGATGATGGCGCCGATGCCAAGCAGCGTCAGGTCCCAGGCGGTAAGACTGCGCCTGAGGGCCTTGCTCCCATGCTCGACGTCGCCGACCAGCTGCTCGATAGACTTCGTCTTGAACAGGTTAGAGTCCATTCAACCTCCGGCCGGGATTGTAGCGCAGATGAGTTGATTACGACCGCCGAAGGTTCGGCCCCAACGCAGCCAGAAATGCCCCCGCGCGCGCCTCGGCATCCCCTCGCAACAGATCGGAGATCACGCAGACCGAATCGGCGCCGGCCTCCAGCACGCGGGGGGCTCGCTCCAGCGTGATGCCGCCGATGGCCACCACGGGAACCCCGTGCGGCCGCGCGAGCCCGACGACGCGCCGTACGAGATCGAGGCCCACCGCGTCATAGCCGGTCAACTTGGTGCCCGTGTCGAACACCGGCCCAACTGCCAGATAGCTGATGGGCTCTTCGAGCGCCTGGGTGGCCTGCTCCAGCGTGTGGGTCGACAGGCCCACCCACGGCTCGGGGCCAACGATCGCCCGCGCATCCGACGGGGGGAGATCGTCCTGGCCTACGTGCACGCCGCCGGCGTGGGCGAGCCGGGCGACGTCGGCCCGGTCGTTGACAATGACGCGCGCGTTCCCCGTCGTCATCACGGCTCGCGTGAGATCGAAAAGCGCGGCGGCGCCGATCGACTTGCCGCGAATCTGGAGGAGCGAGACACCGGCCCGCTGGAACCCGGCGGCCACCGTGAGGGCATCGTGTCCCGAGTGCGCACAGGCGTCCACATCGATGACGGCGTAGAGTGGCGGGCAGGTCACCCGGCCTTCGATCACGCCGTCTCGGCCAGCGAGGAAGGCTTCCTGACCGGCTGGAACCGCTCCATGAAGTGCGTGCTCATCCGGCCGGCGACGAAATCCGGGTCGTTCAGGATCTTCAAGTGGAGCGGGATGGAGGTCCGGATGCCCTCGACCACAGACATCTCCAGCGTTCGCTTCATCCGCGCGATGGCTTCCTGGCGATCGCGGCCGTGCACGATGATCTTGGCGATCATCGAGTCGTAGTGGGGCGGGATGGTGCACTCCGCGTGCGCCGCCGTATCCACCCGCACGCCGGGCCCACCCGGAATGCTGAACGCGTGAATCGTTCCGGGTGAGGGCACGAACGTCACCGGATCTTCGGCGTTGATCCGGCACTCGATCGCGTGGCCGGTGAACGACACGTCACTCTGCTTGAACGACAGCCGTTCGCCGGCCGCCACCCGGATCTGCTCCTTGACGATGTCGATCCCCGTCACCCACTCGGTGACTGGATGCTCGACCTGGATGCGGGTGTTCACTTCCATGAAATAGAAGTTGCCCCTGGCGTCCATGAGGAACTCGAACGTGCCGGCATTGGTGTACTGGACCGCGCGGGCGGCGTCGACCACCGTGGCGCCCATTTTCCGTCGCACCTTGTCGGACACCGCGATCGAAGGCGATTCCTCGATCAACTTCTGGTGTCGCCGCTGAATCGAGCACTCGCGCTCGCCAAGATGGACGACGTTGCCGTGATGGTCGCCCAGGATCTGGTACTCGATGTGGCGGGGCGACTCGAGATACTTCTCGATGTACACGTCGCCGACGCCGAACGCCGCTTCCGCCTCGCGCTGTGCCGTCCGGAAGGCATGGCCGAGTTCCTTGGCATCCTTGACGACGCGCATGCCGCGCCCGCCTCCGCCGGCGACAGCCTTGATAATCACCGGATAGCCGATACTCGCCGCGACGCGCGTGGCCGCCTCTTCGCTGTCCACCGGACCGTCGCTGCCGGGCAGCATCGGGACGCCGGCCTTTTTCATCGCCCGGCGGGCCTTGGACTTGTCGCCCAGCAGGCGGATTACGCCCGGATCGGGCCCGATGAACCGGATGTGGCAGGCCTCGCATACCTCGGCGAGGTACGCGCTTTCCGACAGGAACCCGTAGCCGGGATGTATGGCATCGGCGCCGGTGATCTCGGCCGCGCTGATGATCGCCGGCACGTTCAGATAGCTGTCGGCGCTCCGCGGCGGACCGATGCAGATGTCCTCGTCGGCAAACCGCACGTGCAGAGCGTTCTCGTCTGCCTGCGAGTAGACGGCCACGGTCTTGATGCCCAGCTCGCGGCACGCGAAGATGATCCGCAGGGCGATCTCGCCGCGATTGGCGACCAGAATCTTCTTGAACATGTGTGTTTCAGGCCTTCAGGCGAACGGCGAAGAGCCGCTCGCCGTATTGCACCGCCTGGCCGTTCTGCACGTAGATGCTGACGACTTCCCCATCGTGCTCGGAGTCGATCTCGTTCATCAGCTTCATCGCCTCGATGATGCAAAGCACCTGGCCCTTCCGGACCGTGTCCCCCACCTCCACGAACGCCTTGGCACCCGGTTCCGACGAACGATAGAAGGTGCCGACGATCGGGGAGGTGACGATCGCCAGATCATCCCCGATGGCTTCGGCCGCCGCGGGAGCCGGCGCGGGGCTCGCCGCCACGGCGGGAATCGTCGCCACGGGCCCAGGTGCGGGCACGACCGGAGGAGCCACGGCATGCACGACCACCCCGCTCTTGATCCGCAGCTTGAAATCCGCGCGCTCGATCTCGAACTCGCTCAGCTCGCGCTCGCGAATGAAGTCGATGAGTTGCTTGATCTCGTCCAGCGTCATCAGCTCGCTCGCACCTCGGTCATCGGCTCGGTCAGCCATTCGGGGCCCGACTCGGTGGCCACCACGTCGTCTTCGATCCGTACGCCGCCCCAGCCCGGGTAGTAGACACCGGGTTCGAGGGTGAATACCATCCCGGCTGCCAGCGGGACACTCGGCATCCCCGGGCGGGACCGGGCCAATCGCGGCCGCTCGTGCACTTCGAGACCGAGGCCATGGCCCAGGCCGTGGCTGAAAGCCTCCCCCATCCCCCTGTTCTCGAGGACCGTTCGCGCCGCGCGATCCACATCCTCCGCCATGACACCCACCCGTGACGCCGCAAACGCCGCCTGTTGAGCCGCTGCAACGGCCTCCAGGCACGAGGCCTGTCGGGCTCCAGGCGGACCGATCGTCAGCGTTCGGGTCATGTCCACGGCATAGCCGCGGTACATTCCACCAAAATCCACCACGACCAAGTCTCCGGTGCCGAGGACGCGGTCCCCAGCCCGGTGATGGGGCAGGGCCGCGTTCGGTCCAGCGGCGACGATGGTATCAAAGGCGGGCTTGTCGAAGCCCTTCTGCCGCAGCTCCCACTCGATCAGCGCCGCGAGCCGACGCTCGGGCACACCAGCTAAGGCATTTGGGATTATACACTTAGAGACATCCGAAAGTCGTCGGCCGGCCTCCCGGAGGATGGCCATTTCCCAGGGGTCCTTGAGCTGCCTGAGCCCCTCCACCGCCTCCTCGACCGACACCAAGGTCACCTCGGCCCCGACCGCCTGACACCGTTTGAGCAGTCCCTGGTGCTGATTCACCGTGAGCGACGACGCCTCGAACCCGAGCCGCATCGGCGCCCGAGCCGCGACGAGCGCCGCGACCCGTTCCTCGACGGTCAGGGCGCCAGGCGCGAGGATCTCGACCTCGAGACGCGAGACGGTGTGCGCCAGGTCGAGCAGAACGGAGGAATAGCGCGCATCGCTGACGAGCGTCAGCTGCTCGGCTTCGACGAGGAGCCACCCGGCGCTTCCGGTGAAATGGGTGAGGTAGCTGATGTTCGGCCGATGCGTCACGAGCAGCGCATCAACCGGAACCGAGGCCAACTGACTGACGAGGGCGGCGTGGCGTCGGTCGAGGTGCTCGACAGGCGCCGCGTTCATCGGGGCGAGGAGCGGAGGGACTCCAGCCAGTGCTCCAGCTCGGCAAGGGCCTCGGCGTCGGGCGGCGTCATCTCTACTAGTAGCTCCCGGCGGGCGGCAGCCGCACGCTCGTCGTGATCGCGCAAGCCCGCCTCCAGCTGGGCGAACATGTCGTCAGCCGTGTGATCGCCAGATTCCCCGATCAAGGGGGCGATCACCGGCGCCGAGCTCGCCGGCACGGCATCGATCGCCTCGACTCCCGGAGGCGTTTCGGCGCCAAGCTGCTCCACCAGCCGGTCGAAATCGAACAGGGCCTCTACCGAGAGGTCAGTGTCGGCCGCAGTTTGGGGAGCCACTTGTTTCTCCATGCGCTCCACCGTTTCTTCCAGCTCGGGGTCGTGCCGCGCAAGCTCCAGGGCCCGGCGGTAGTAGATGAGGGCGTCGGCCAGCTCGCCGCGGCGCTGGTGGATCTCGGCGAGACCGCGGATCGCCGCGAGGTTGTCCCCGGCGCTCGCGACGACGACGGTCAGCTCCACGTGGGCATCGTCCAGCTGGCCAAGCTCCAGCAGGGCTCGCCCGAGCGTGACCCGCGCCGACAGATACCCGGGATGGCGGGCGAGGCCCGACTGACAAACGTCGATGGCCTCCTCGTTGGCGCCGGCCCGGCGCAGCTCCTCGCCCAGTTGCGCGAATGCGATGGACGACGGGTCCGTCTGGACCCGCCGCCTCAGTTCCGAGATTCGCGCACTGTCAACCGACACGGAGCCATCCTCACGGCACCACGGTGATGGTCTGCGAAATCGTGGCCTGCTGTGACGCGTCGTCGGTGACGGTCAGCGTCACGACGTAGGCAGCGGGCTGATCATACTGCTTGGAGACGGTGACCCCGTTGCCGGTCCGGCCGCTGCCGAAGTTCCAGTCGTAGGACACGATGTGGCGTCCGGTGGCGGCGCGAGACGCCTCGGCCGTGAAGAAGATCTGCTGGCCGGCGCGAGGCGCCGTCGGCGAGTAGACGAAGCTGGCCGTCGGGGCCGAGCCCGGGGTGATCGTGATGTTCTGCGAGGTCTGAGCGCTCTGGCCCCTCGCATCGGTCACCCGCAGCGACACGGTGTACGCGCCGGCCGCACGGTAGTCATGCGACGCCGTCATGCCGCTGCCGGAACCGCCATCGCCGAACGACCAGGTGTAGCTGCACGCCGAGCCGCACTCGACGCCCTCGTCCTTGGTGCCCGACGCATCGAAGAGGACCGTCTGGAACGCCTGAGGCGCCGAGGGCGAGAAAGTGAAGGCCGGCTGAGGCGCGCCGTTCGGGGGCAGGATGACACCCGGTGGAATCAGCCGGATGTCCACCTGGCGCGTGAGTGCGCCGCGAAAGTCGGACCCAATCGGCGTGAACAACAGCGTCAGGACCGTGCCGTCGGCGCCATCGAGTGGGCGGGGCGGCGCCGTGTACACCGCTCGCGCACGGCCGTCTTCGCCGGTCACGATGGTCCGTGCCGAGAGCGTGCCGAAGTCCGCGACCTGGCCGTCCGAGAGCATGTCCACGCGGATGCTGAGCCCGCGAATCGGCTGGTTGTTGGGTCCTCGGGCATCGACCGTGACCGTCGACTGCGACGATCCATCCCACATGATCGTGTCAGGCGTCGCCTGGATGTTGAGATCGGTCGCGAGTGTCGAAGGGCCTGCCAGCGCTGGGGCCTCGGTCTCGCTGACCGTGCATGCGGCGGTCGTCATGACCACCGCGAGGGCTCCGACTAGCGTTCGTACTCCGCACGTCCACATATATGCTCCACTCTCAGCGGGCGGTCTACTGCTTCGGATCGGCGAAGTCGCCGAAGTTCACGGCCAGCGTGCCGGCGGCCGATACCTCGTTGCCGGCCTGATCGCGGCCATAGAACGTAACCTCGGCCAGGGTACTGATCTGACGTGAGCCACCACCACCCGCCAGATTCGCGAGCGGGGACTCCCGCTTGGCCTGAAGGCGCACCACCTCGAAGGCGAACGTGGCCGAGCCGGTGGTCGGAATGGTGAACGTCACGGCGCCGTCGAAGGGATAAGGGACGTCCACGCCTGGCGTGTTGCGCCCGTCCGCACGGCGGAAGTCCACGTGATAGCGGTTGATCGTGATCGCGTTGACGCTGCTCGGACCAGTCGGAGTATTCGGGTTGCGGAGCGACAGGCTCATCCGCACCTGGCCGAGGTCGTTGAACGTGGTGGGAAGGCGCACGGGCTGGCCGCTGATGGTCTCCTCGACGATCGTCTGCACGTCCGAGAAGAGCGGCGATCCGAACTGGTCGGGCTCGTTGCCGGGCGCCCCGAGCAGCGACTCGACGATGATGAACGATGGCGACGACCCCGTTCGAGTGAATTCACTCGCGCAGGAGGTGAGCCCCAGAGTGCTCGCGGCGATCACCGCGAGGCTGGCGACGGCTCGAATCCGGAAGATGCTGCACATGACGTCTATGCCCTCTTAGACCTTGGTGATCCGCGGCGTGATGAAGATCAACAGTTCGCGACTCTCGTCGTTGGTGACGTCGCGCTTGAAGAGCCAGCCGAGCAACGGGATCCGGTGCAACACCGGCGTGCGGTCCTCGACGTTCTGCTCACGGCTGGTGAAGATGCCGCCGATGACGGTGGTCTCGCCGTCCATGACCAGCACGCTGGTGACCGCGCGCTGCGTGTCGATGGGGGGGATGCCGTTCACCGACCGGCTGTAGTCCGGGGCGGCGTTCTCGAGCGTGATGCGCATGATCACGGTGCCCGAAGCCGTGATCTGCGGCACGACGCGAAGCGTCAGCGCGGCGTCTTTGAAGGTCACCGTCACGGTGTTGTTCGCGGCCGTCTGTACCGGAATCTGGACACCCTGCGTGATTTCGGCCTCGACGTTGTTCTGGGTCGACACTCGGGGCGTCGACAGCAGCCGGCCCTTGCCGGTCCGCTCCAGCGCGGTCAGCGCCACGTCGAGGTTGAACGCGCCGTTGATCGACCCCAGTGCCAGGCCGATGCCGCTCGTGGCCGCCGGCGCCGGCAGACCGACGCCTGTCGGCGTCAGGAGCGGGCCCTGGGCGCCACCCGCCCGCCCGGTCACCGCCGCGCTGTTCGGGAACGCGAGGCCGGTCGTATTGCCGAGCGCGGGGCTCATCTGGCCCGCGACGCCCCATTGCACGCCCAGGGCCCGCGCGAAGTCGCGCGACGTCTGGACGATGCGCGCCTCGATCTCCACCTGAGGCTGCGGCGAGTCGAGCGTGCCGATCAGATCGTTAGCGGCGGTCAGGCGATCGGGAAGGTCCCTGATGATCAGCGTGTTGGTCCGGGTGTCCACCTGCACTTCGCCGCGCTGCGAGAGGGCGCTGGCGGTGACGATTTGCACCATGTCCTGGGCCTTGGCATAGCTGAGCGGCCGGGTGAGCACGCGGAGCTCGCCCGCCAACGCCTGCGCCTCGACCAGCTTCCGGCGCTGCGCTTCTTCATCCGCCAGCACCGTGAGCGGCGCGATACGCACGACCGTGCCGTCGACCGAGTACCCGAGCTTGTTGGCCTTGAGGATGATGTCCAGCGCCTGATCCCAGGGCACTTCCTTGAGCGAGACGTCGACCGTGCCCTGGATGGTGGGGTCGATCACGATGTTGAGCCCCGAGATGTCGGCGAAGGTGCGGAGCACGGCCCGCAGATCGGCGCTCTGGAAATCGAAGGTCACGGGGTTGCCGCTGAAACGCGGCGTCGCTTGCGCGGCCGGCGCCTGGCTGGCCTGCGTGCCGCTCAACGCGGAGACGGTCTGTGCCGCGGCGCTGCCCGTGGCCGGAGCGGCCTGGGGCGCCGCCGTCGGCGCGACATCGGTATTCGTCAACACGGGGGCGGATTCGTGCACCGGGGTGGCTACCGCGGGAGTGCGGGCCGGTTCCAGCGCGGCCGGTTCGGTCGCCCGCGCCGGCACGGGCGCGACCAGCGTGCTGGCCGCGTCGGCCGCGCGGGTGAACAGCACGCGCAGTTCCTGGCCAACGCTCTGCACCGTGTACGGGATCTTGCGCGCGAGATCGATCACCACCCGGGTGATGAGTGGCTCCTGTCGATTGACGGCGACGCGAACGCGCTGTACCTCGCCCTGGTTCACCGCGGTCGTCGCCGGGACTGAGCCCATGGCCACGCCCTCGAAGTCGAGCAGCACGCGCGCGGGCAGGTCGGGCACTTCTTCCACTTTGGACGCGACCAGCCGGCCGTTGCCAGACAGCGCAATCGCCGTTCCCTCGGGGAGGGCCATCGGCCGCACTCCGGTGAGGCGTGTCGCGAGAGAGGCCGCCGGGTTCTGGCTCGACTCACCTGCCGAACTCGACTGGGCCGCGACTGGCGTCGGACGGCGCAGGATTACCGGCGCCGCAGCCCGGGCCGCCGGACCCGAGGCCGCCGGCGGTTGGCGATCCAGCTCCACGAAGATCAGATTGCGCGATGAGCGCACCCGATGCCGCGCCGGACGATCGAGGGCGACGCGCACCCGGGCCACAGGCGCCCCGTCGGGGGCGGTCGCGGGCTCGAGCTGCACGCCGGAGACCGGAGGCTGCATTGCGCCGACCGATCCTCCCGCGAACCCCTCGCTCCGCGCATTGCGCAGATCGACGAAGACCGTGAGCGGGTCCGGCTGACTGGTCAGATACGCCACCGGCTCGGTGGATTCGATCAGGACCGTGCTCAGCGCCCCATCCATGCGGCTCGTAATGGCGCGCACGGCCGGGCCTTCCGCGGCCGGCGGCCCACTGGCCGTCAGCGTTGCGGCGAGAGCCGTCACGAAAGGAGCGGCCCACATCAGTCGAGGGTAACGACTGCCCATCACTTGTTCTCTCCACCGCGAAGGAACTTGCGTACTTCGCGTTGCTTCTCGAGCGACAACGGATCGTCGACCTGCTGGAGGATGACGACAAACTGGGGGGTGATGCCTCGGATCGTGCCGTCCGCCAGGCGATCACCGGGACGGACCGTGTACACCTTGCCCGACGGGCCAGTGACCATGGCGGCCCAGCGGCCCTGGCTCTGGAGAATGCCTCGCACCGCGATCTCGTCGGTCACGAGCCCCGCGATGCCCTCCGCACGAATTTCGACCGGCGCGTTTCCCTTCTTGCCCGTCGCGCCGAGCAGCGCCACGAAGGGATCGCGCCGCCCGTCAACCGAGTACACGAAATTGGCGGGCGGCGTTGGTGCTGCCGGTGCCGTCGGCTGCGCGGGAGCCGAGGCCTGGGGCGCGCCGGCCGCGCCTCCGGGTGCTGGCGCCGGGGCTGGGGTCTGCCCGAAGACAGACGCCACGCTCACGGTCAGCAGCGTCGCGATGACGATCTGGCGTGTCATTCGGTTTTTTGCGCCGGCGCGGCTTTCTTGGCCGGCGCTCCTTTCTTGGTTGGCGCCGCGGGCGGAGCCGCGACTTGATCCACGAGGACGAAGGTCGTCGCGGTGCAGGACACCTCGATGCTGGTCGACGGCGTCGGGTTGTCCTTCGACGAGATGACCAGCGAGCCCACGTTGATGATGCGCGGGAAGCGGCTCACCCGATCGAGGAACGCGCCGAGGTTGTGATAGGTCCCCTCGAGCTCCAGCCCGATCGGCCACTCAGCGTGTATCTCCTTCGTGGCGATCGGCTGCGGCCGGAATCCACGAATCGAGAGGTTCGACTGGGTGGCCAGCGTCTGAATCCGGCGCAGGAGGTCGCCCACGTCCTTCTCTTCCGGCAGGATTGGCTTGAGCGCCTCGAGCCGCGCCTCGAGATCGGCGACCTGCGCCTGGAAGGCCGGGAGCTGGCGGGCCGTCTCCTGGCCCTTGGCATTCCGCCCCTCGATAGCCTGCAGCTCCGCAGTCCGCACGGCCAGTGCCTGCTGCTGCGGCAGCTCGTAGAAGTAGAAGAAGGCACCGGCGGCGCCGCCGGCCAGCAGCACGAAGACCGCCAGCTGCGCGTACCAGGGGTACTTGCTCAGGCCCAGGCTAGCCACGAGGGCCTCCCTTCGCCGCGGGGCGCTTGCCACGGCCCGTCGGTGCGGGCTGGGCGATTTGATCGATGCCCGCCATCTGGAACGAGCCGCGAATGCTGAACTGAATCGTGTCGGGCGCGCCCTGCTGGCCGGTGACTACCTCGCTCGACAGGATCTCGACCGGGCGCTTGAAGTAGCGAGAGGCTTCCAGATTGCCGACGAAGTCCGACAGCGAGGTGAGCGAGAGGCAGCGGCCCTGGATGGTGACGTCGAACCCCTCTTGCCGCATCGCGGTGAGCCACGTCATCTCGGGCAATGCGCGGCTAATCTGATCAATCATGTGCACCGGTGCGCTCTGCCCGCGCCGCAGCTCGTCGATGAGGGCCGCCCGCTGTTGCAGCTGTTCGCGACGGGCCTCGAACTCGGCGACCTGCTTGAGGATGCCCGCGAGCCGCTGCTCCTCCCGGCGCGCCTCGTTCAGCTGACGCTCGGTCGTAGCGGCCATCTGCCCCAACGCCCAGTAGCGCCAGCCCAGGCCGAGCGCAGCGAGGACGAGGATCAAACTGCCGATCACCGTCATCTTCTGGGCCAGCACCAGGCCCTTCGGAACGGATCGGGCCTGACGGCGCTCGGCCGCGAGAAGGTTGATGCGAATCATCGGTCGCCTACCTTCCGCAGCGCCAGCCCGACGGCCACGGCCGCCACGGGTGCCATCTCCTCCACCGAAACGCCTCCCAACTTGGCCGGATCGATTGAAACCTGACGGAATGGATCGAAGGGCGTGACCTCGGTGCCAAAGCGGGTGCCGAGCGCGGCCGCGAATCCGTCGACCCGGGACGCGCCGCCGCTGAGGACGATGCGGTCGATGCGGTCGTTCGAAGCGGTGGCCTTGAAGAAGTCGAACGTCTTCTCGACTTCCAGGAGGACGTTGTCGGTCATCGCCTTCAGCACCGGCCGGGCGTCCTCGTAGGTGGCGCCGTCGACGTCCTGCCCCTTCTTGAGCTGCTCGGCGAGCTCGTAGGGCAGGCCGAGCTCCCGCTGGACGGCCTCGGTAAAGGCATTGCCGCCCATCGAGACATCGCGCGTGAAGACAGACTGCGCGCCGTGCAGGATGTTGATATTGGTGGCGCTCGCCCCGGCGTTGAGCAGCGCGACGATGCCGCCCGCCTCGAAGCCGTAATTGGCTTCGTAGGCGTTCTGGAGGGCGAAGGCGTCGACGTCCACCACGACCGGCGTCCGGCCGGCCTGGGTGATCACACTGGTGTAATCGCCAATCTTGTCCTTCTTGGCGGCAACCAACAGCACATCCATGGTGCCGTGGCTGTCGCCCTGGGTCGGCGTCAGGACCTCGTAGTCGAGGTTCACGTCCTGAATATCGAAGGGGATGTATTGCTCCGCTTCCCAGTAGATGGACTCGGCCAGCTCCTGCTCGGTCATCGCGGGCAGGGTGATCTTCTTGACGATCACCGAGTTACCCGACAGCGACGCGGCCACGTCCTTGGCCCTGAACTGGGTGTTGGCGAACAGGCGCCGCACCGCGTCGGCGACCGCGCCGCCGTCGATGATCGCGCCGTCGACAATGCTGTCGGGCGGAATCGGCTCGACGCCGATAGCCGTGACCCGATAGCCCTTGCCGGCGGGCTTGAGTTCGACAGCCTTCACGGCGCTGGACCCGATGTCGAGTCCCATCAAGGTTTTGCTTCGGCGAAAGAACAATGGCGTCTCCCCGCTTCTACGTTCACCGCCCGAGATGGGCAAAGCCGGTACCAGCTTGGCCGTAGCTCAGAAAGCGACAAAATTGGCCGAAGAGTCTGGGATCTTCCGTTTGGGACCACCTCAACAGAACCGCTGCGATGACAAAATTGCAATCCGCTAACGGAAATTGCAGGTGCCCCGAAACAGCCGTGCTCTTCATCCGGCGTGGTTATCGGTCAGGCTGGACCGTGATGCAGGGCGGCTGCCCCGGTTGCTTCAAAAAATGTGCAACGAAGGCTCGGATCGAGGGTGATTGGGGACCCGGCCGCGGCCCCCGCGTGGTCTCAAGTCGTGGACGACGTTAGCTTTCCGGGCGTCGGGAGATCTTGCAATCCTGCGCGAATCGTCGTATGATTTCGGTTTGCCGTGCCCCGGCTGGGCGCGGCTATGTTTCGTACTCAGGACACCGTTCACATGCCTACTTATGTCGCAACCCCGACGAGCGTGACCAGCCGCTGGCACCTCATCGACGCCGAGGGCCAGGTCCTCGGCCGGGTGGCCAGCCACACGGCGCGCCTGCTCCAAGGCAAGCACAAGGCCACCTATACCCCCTTCATCGACACCGGGGACCACGTCGTCATCGTCAACGTCGCAAAGGTCCGCCTGACCGGCAACAAGGAAGAGCAGAAGATGTACCGGCGCCACAGCGGCTACTCGGGCGGGCTGCGCGAAGTGCGCGCGAAAGTGGTCCGCCAGCGTCAGCCGGTGCGGCTGATGGAAGAGGCCGTGCGCGGCATGCTGCCCAAGTCGAAGCTGGGCGACGCGATGTTCCGCAAGGTAAAGGTCTACGCGGGCGATACCCACCCGCACAAGGCACAGCAACCCACTCCGTTCGAGGTCGCATAAATCTTGGCTGCTACTCAGTTCTACGCTACTGGACGCCGCAAGGAAGCCACCGCGCGCGTTTTCCTCCGCCCCGGTTCGGGCACGATTACGGTCAATCGCCGCGCCTTCGACAACTACTTCCCCACCGAGGCGTTGCGCGTGCAGGTACAGGTGCCGTTCGCGCTCACGGAAGTGGCGGGACAGTTCGACGTGCTCGCGACGGTCAGCGGCGGCGGCGTCGCCGGGCAGGCGGGCGCGCTGCGACTGGGCATTGCGCGCGCGCTCTGCACGTTCAACGCCGAGCTGCGGCCGCGGCTCAAGAAGGACGGGCTCCTGACGCGAGACGCGCGGGCCAAGGAGCGCAAGAAGTACGGTATGGCTGGCGCGCGCAAGCGCTTCCAGTTCAGCAAGCGCTAGTTGTTGTGATTTGGGTGGCCCTGCAAGGCTGGGGGCCGATTTGAAAACGTCGGATGGCCTCGCGGACGCGAGGCCGGAACCTGGAGTTCGCTTGACCCCGCTCGCGATGAAGGACCTGCTCGAAGCAGGCGCACACTTCGGCCACCAGACGAAGCGCTGGAATCCCAAGATGAAGCCGTACATCTTCGGGGAGCGCTCTGGCATCTACATCCTTGACCTCGGCAAGACTGTCAAGCTGTACAACGAGGCCGAGCAGTACGTGCGGACGCTGGCTGCCGATGGCAAGACCATCCTTTTCGTGGGCACCAAACGCCAGGCGCAGGACGTCGTCGCTGAAGAGGCCGCGCGTTGCGGCATGTTCTACGTGAACGAACGCTGGCTCGGCGGGTTGCTGACCAACTTCGCCACCATTCAGCGCAGCATCGCGCGCCTTCGCGATCTCGAGGCGATGGCGACCGACGGCCGCTACGACTTCATGCCGAAGAAGGAAATCGCGCGCGCCGAGAAGGAAAAGCGGAAGCTCCAGAAGAATCTCGACGGCATCCGCCACATGGGCCGCCTGCCGGACGCGCTGTTCGTCGTGGACACCCGCAAGGAGCAGATTGCCGTCGACGAGGCGCGCAAGCTCAAGATTCCGGTCATCGGCGTCGTCGACACCAACTGCGATCCCGATCAGGTCGACTTCGTCATCCCGGGTAACGACGACGCGCTGCGATCGATCCGGTTGTTCGCCTCGCGCGTGGCCGACGCGGTCCTCGACGGCCGCACCGAACGCGAGTCGCAGATCGCCGAGCAGGCCCAGGCCGACGCCGAAGCCGCGGCCGTCGAGGAGGCGAACCGCACCGTGCGTCCCGCCAACGTGCGCCGCCCGCAGCGGCCGGCGGAGTCGCCGGTGCCGCAGGCCTAGCGTTCGTCCGAAACGGGTTCCAAAGCGCCGGCCGCGGCAAGCATCGCCGAGCCGGCGCATATTCTGTACAGGAGTGAGTGGCAATGTCAGCGATCACGGCAGAGATGGTGAAGCAACTGCGCGACAAGACCGGCGCGGGCATGATGGACTGCAAGGCGGCGCTGGCCGAGTCGGGCGGCGACATGGAGAAGGCCATCGAGATCCTCCGGAAGAAGGGTCTTGCCTCCGCTGCCAAGCGCGCCGGCCGCGCCACCAACAACGGGCTGATCGGGCATTACATCCACATGGGCGGCAAGGTGGGCGTGCTGGTCGAGGTCAACTGCGAGACCGACTTCGTGGCGCGCACCGACGACTTCCAGACGCTGGCCAAGGAAGTGGCGATGCACATTGCCGCCGCGGACCCGAAATTCGTGCGCCGCCAGGACGTCCCCGCCGACGTGCTGGAGAAAGAGCGCGAGATCTATCGGGCGCAATTCGCGGGCTCGGGCAAGCCGGCCAACGTCATCGAGAAAATCATCGACGGCAAGCTGGAGAGCTATTACGCCCAGACGTGCCTGCTGGATCAGCCGTCGGTCCGGGATCCCAACCTCACCATCCAGCAGATGGTGTCGGCGGCCACGGCCAAGACCGGTGAAAACGTCACCATCGCGCGCTTCGCCCGCTTCAAGCTCGGGGAAAACGCGGAGTAGTCCGAACGAGAGTGCCCTGCACTTTGCACTCTGCACTTCGAAGGCTCCGCATATAATTCCGTCTCGTGTCCGACCCCGCCGAACCGACCTACAAGCGCATCCTGTTGAAGCTGTCTGGTGAAGCCCTCATGGGCGACCAGGCGTACGGCGTGGACCCGGCCGTCACCACCCGCATCGCCCACGAAGTGGCCGCCATCCAGGCGCTGGGGGTGCAGACCGCGATCGTGATTGGCGGCGGCAACATCTTCCGTGGGCTGGCCGCGAGCGCGCGCGGCATGGATCGCTCGACCGCCGATTACATGGGCATGCTGGCAACGGTGATCAACGCGCTCGCCCTCCAGGACGCGCTGGAGCGCCACGGCATCCCGACCCGGGTCCTGACTGCGATCGAGATGCGCGCCGTCGCCGAGCCCTTCATCCGGCGCCGAGCGGTGCGCCACCTCGAGAAACGCCGGGTGGTGGTCTTCGCCGCCGGCACCGGGAACCCGTATTTCACCACCGACACCGCCGCCGCGCTGCGTGCGATGGAGATACGCGCCGAGGTCATCCTGAAGGCGACCAAGGTCGACGGCATCTACTCCGCCGATCCGGTCCAGGACAAGGAAGCGGAACGCTACGAGCGGATCTCATACCTGCAGGTGCTGCAACAGCGGCTCCAGGTAATGGATGCCACGGCCATCTCGCTCTGTATGGACAACAAGCTGCCGATCGTCGTGTTCAACATGAACGAGTCCGGCAACATCCGCCGCGTGGTGATGGGTGATGCGGTCGGCACCACGGTGACGGCATAGCACGATAGGTTCAAAGCACGACGGGTTCAAAGCACAGGGTTCAAAGCACGGGAGTGCGCGATGGATGTCAGCGATCTGAAGGGACTGTTCGGCGAAGTGAAGAAGCGGATGGACGGGCACGTCGACTTCGTGCGGAAGGAGCTGTCGCAGGTCCGCACCGGGCGCGCCACCACGGGCCTCCTCGACACCGTCTTCGTCGAGGCCTACGGCAGCAAGATGCCGCTCAATCAGGTCGCCGGCCTGTCGATTCCCGAGCCCACCATGATCATCGCCCAGCCGTTCGACAGCTCGCTGATGGGCGCGATCGAGCGCGCGATTCGGTCCTCTGACCTCGGCCTGAATCCAGCCAACGACGGCAAGGTCGTTCGCATCCCGATTCCGCCCCTCAACGACGAGCGCCGCAAGGAGCTGTCGCGTCACGTACACAAGATGACCGAGGAAGGCCGCAACCACGTCCGCACAGTCCGCCGCGACGCGAACGACAAGCTGAAGCGGATGCTCAAGGAGCATCAGATTTCAGAAGACGACGAGAAACGGGCGCTGCTAGAAGTGCAAAAGACCACGGACGAGCGCATCAAGGCGATCGACGATCTGCAGCAGAAGAAGGATCAGGATCTGCTTGGGAAGTGAAGGACTGCGACAGGAGAATCTGGTGATCTCCTGATCTGGTGAGCTGGCGATCGATTTCTTGAGTTGCTGATCTTGCGGCCTATCCCTCGATCTATCTGGTGATCTGGTGAGTTACCTCTCCCACTTCGAGTGCGCCTCCGGCTGCGGCGCGGGGCCCTTCGATCCGCGCGAGCGTCATTTCCTCTGCCCGTCGTGCAGCCTGCCGCTGCTCGTCCGCTATGACCTGGCCGCGGCGCGGACGTGGTCGCGCGACTCGCTCGCCGAGCGAGCGCCCACGATGTGGCGCTATCGCGAGCTGTTGCCGCTCCTGCCCGACGAGGAACCCCTCACGCTCGGCGAGGGCTTCACGCCCCTCGTGCATGCCCGGCGGCTCGGCTCATCGATCGGCCTGACCAACCTGTTCATCAAGGACGAATCGATCAACCCCACGAATTCGTTCAAGGCTCGTGGCTTGTCTGCCGCCGTCACGCGCGCGAGAAAGTTGGGTGCGTCGACCGTCTTCATCCCGACCGCCGGCAATGCCGGCAATGCCGCGGCCGCGTATGCGGCGGCAGCCGGGTTGCAATGCCAGGTCTTCATCCCGAAGGACGCCAAACAGGCCTTCGTCGACGAGTGTCGCCTGTATGGCGCCACGGTCACACTGGTGGACGGCCTCATCACCGAGGCCGGCAGGGTCGCCACCGAGATGGGCAAACTGCACGACTGGTACAACGTCGCCACCCTCAGGGAGCCGTGCCGTATCGAAGGCAAGAAGACGATGGGATACGAGCTGGCCGAGCAGTTCGGCTGGCGCCTGCCCGACTGGATTGTCTACCCCACCGGCGGCGGGACTGGCTTGATCGGCATGTGGAAGGCGTTCGACGAAATGGAAGCCATTGGCTGGCTCGTCCCGGGTCGCCGGCCGCGCATGGTTTCAGTCCAGGCGTCCGGCTGCGCGCCGATCGTCCGCGCCTTCGAGGCAGGGACCGAGAAGGCCGAACCGTGGGAGAACGCGCATACCAGCGCGGATGGCCTTCGGGTGCCGCGCGCCATCGGTGACTTCCTGATGCTGCGCGTCCTGCGCGAGAGCGGTGGGACGGGAATCGCGGTGGACGACAACGAGATGCTGGCCGACATGCTCGCAGTTGGCGCGCTGGAAGGCGTCAGTGCGGCCCCCGAGGGCGCGGCGTCAGTGGCGGCGGTCCGGCATCTCGTCGCCGCCGGCCGGATTCAGCCGCACGAGACGGTCGTCTGCTTCAACACTGGCGGGGCGCTGAAGTACTTCGACATGCTCCATCCGTGAGCGAGGGACAGGAACCCCCGATCTTGTTGTGACCTATTCACCGAACGAGATGCCGATCGCGCGGGCGGTACCGAGCAGGTCGTAATCGAGCGGCACGGTACGGGTCTTTCCGACCACGTCAGCGAGCGGCACCGGCACGATGTCCGGCGGGTGATTCGCGACCATCTTGCCGTAGACGCCGCGCTTCAACAGCTCGACCGCCTTCCCGCCCAGGCGCGTCGCGAGCACCCGATCGAAGGCCGTCGGCGATCCACCTCGCTGCAGGTGGCCCAGCACCACGCATCGCGCCTCCTTGCCGGTCATGCGTTCCAGCGCGATCGCCACTTGCGCGCCGACGCCGCCCAGGCGTTCCACGTGTCCGGCCCGCGCCGCCTCGAGCACTACCGCCTCGCCGCCGACCGGTTTGGCCCCTTCCGCGACGACGACAATGCTGAACTTGGCGCCCAAACGCTCGCGCTGCAGGATGCGCTGGGCCACGCGCTCGAGCTGGTAGGAAATCTCCGGCATGAGGATGACGTCGGCGCCGCCGGCCACCCCCGCGTGGAGGGCAATCCAACCGGCGTAGCGGCCCATCACCTCCACGACCATCACGCGCCGATGGGCCTCGGCGGTCGAATGCAGTCGATCGATGGCATCGGCCGCAAAGGCCACGGCCGTGTCGAACCCGAAGCACGTGGTCGTGCCGACGATATCGTTGTCGATGGTCTTGGGCACGCCGACAATGGGAATGCCCTTCAGGAAGAACTGGTGAGCGATGGCCAGCGTCCCGTCGCCGCCGATGGCAACGAGGGCGTCCAGCTCCATCTTGTGAAAGTTGTCCACGACCCGGTCCGAATAGTCCACCTTCCCCTCGAGTGTGTCCGCGGGGTACTCGAACGGGTTGCCATGGTTGGTCGTGCCCAGGATGGTGCCACCGAGACGGAGGATGCCGGTGACATCTTGAGGCGTCAGCGGGCGCGTCCGGGAGGGGTCCAGCAGCCCGTCGAAACTGTCCTCGAGACCCACGACGGCGATATTGGAGTTGCACGCGGCCTTGACCACCGCGCGGATGACGGCGTTCAGACCCGGGGCATCCCCGCCACCGGTCAGCACGCCGATTTTCCGAACTGACGACATGGCTCCCGACTATAGCACCCGGCTGTGAAGCGGCTGGGGTAGCCCCGATGCCACCGTAATGACGGACTGTCGCGCCGTGTCTCCGGCAGGCTGACACGCTCAGCTCGCCGTTTCTGCCGTGGTATACTTTTTTTCGCGGTTTTTCTCCCGCGGGGCCTCCCAGCCCCCTCGGATAGCCAGAACCCGAACGATCCCCCGTGATCTCGAAAGGGCGTCTGCGATGTTGGTGTGGGCACGAGGAGCACGGGTCTGGGCCGGGAGCGTTGTGGCTGCTCTCGTCATGGCCATCTGCATGGCGACGCTGTTCGCAATTCCAGCAGCACCCACGCTCTATCCGCCGTCGGTGGCGGGACCACAGGTGACGCTCACCTGGTCGGCCGTTTCCGGCGCGGCCGGATACCGGTTGTCGATCGGCGTGTCGCCCGGCGCCGATAACTACGCACAAGTCGTTGGGCCGATCACGTCCGTGACGTTCGGAGTGCCGTTCACCGGCACTGGCTACGTGCGGGTCCAGGCCATGGACGCCACCGGCCTGAGCGCCCCCTCCAACGAGGTCGCCCTCACGGTGACGAGCCTCACTCCGGTGCCTGCCGCACCGGTCAACCTTCAATCATTCGTGAGCGGGCGGACCGTGACCTTCTCCTGGGGTCCTGGTGCCGGCGGCGGAGCGCCGCTCGGCGTGCTCTTCGAAGCTGGCACGGCGCCTGGCCTTGGAAATCTGGGAAGTGTGCCGCTCCCTCTCTCGACGTCCGGGAGCCTCCCGAACGTGCCGCCGGGCACCTACTTCGCACGCGTCTACGCGGTGAACGCGAGCGGCCGCAGCGCTCCCTCGAACGAGGTGCGGGTGGATGTCGGCGTCGGCGGCGGATGCAGCCCGCCACCGCTTTCCGCACTCTCGGTCACCACCTCCGGCAGCCAGGTGTCATTCACCTGGACGGGGGTTCCTGGCGTCGTGGGCTATCGCCTCGAGGTCGCGACCGGCCCAGCGGGGCCGCTCGGCTTCTCGCAGACGTTCGGTGCGGGCACCACATCGTTCAGCTACCCGGCCGCACCGGCGGGGACCTACTACGGGCGCATCGTCAGCCTCTCGGCGTGTGGACTCCAGACCGGCTCGGGCGTTTCAGGATTCACCGTCGCGCCGACGCCCGGGGGGCGGCCACGCGCCCAGAACCCACTTCCAGGCCAGCGCCTGCCGCTGCCCGACCTGTCGAACGTGGCCTATGCGATAGGGAATGCGTATCGGGGCGACCTGAGGGCCTCCTGCGTGGGGTCCGGCGGGAACAACGTCTGGCTGTATCGGCTCGTCCAGGCGCTGCGCCAGCACGACACGCGCTGGGGGCTCAACTGGAAGCGCGGGAACCGCGGCGACATGTCGCAGGACGCGGTCACCTACAACTTCAGCGCCGATGCCGACGAAGGCACGACCAACGTGTACATCATCGACGTCATCTCCGATCACTGCGGCGGCAACCCGCAGGCGGCCTGGATCGACAACACGGAGGCGACCCGCCAGGCCGGCACCATCGGCCGCTGGACGCTCCAGCCGTACATCGCCGCGGGTGGCATTCCGTAGATTGGCCGGTACGGTCAGCATTCTGGCGGGCGAAGTCACGTCGCAAATCGAGCTGGGGTATTAGCGTTGGTAACTGGGCAAAGCTGGGCCCACTGAGTGAAAGGACGGATGATGAGAAAGTTCAAGCTCCCCATGGGAATGGCCCTGTGCGGCCTCCTGGCGGCCGCGCTGGTGTTCGGCCGTGCCGACCTGCAGGCACAGGGCGCTCCGGTGCTGAATCCTGCTGTCGTTCTTGGACCGAACGTGACGTTCACGTGGTCCACCGTGCCTGGCGCTTCGAGCTATATCCTGCGCGCGGGCATTGCTTCCAATGTGTACTTGCTCAACTACAACGTCGGGAACACCGCGACCTACAGCGCGCAGGCCCCTGCGCTCGCCACCTACTACGTCCGGGTCGCTGCGGTGGTCAACGGCGTGCCTATAGAGTCCAACGAGATCTCGTTCCAAGTCGTGTCGCTGTCCGTGCCGCCGACGGCGCCTACCGACTTCGCAACTTATCTGAACGGCGTTGCCGGCGTACTGACATGGAATGCGAGTTCGGGCAATCTCAGCCATTACGTGTTACAGGCAGGGACCACTCCAGGTGGTGCAGACGTGGTTTCACACCCGTTGCCGCCGACGGCCACGAGCCTGGTCGTGCCGTTTGTTCCTCCCGGTACCTATTACCTCCGCGTCGTACCGTTCAATGGGAACAGTGCGGGCCCCGCATCGAACGAGGCCAGGCTCGAGATGCCCGCCGGCGGCGGCTGCACTGCGCCTCCGGCCCGTGTAATCACGCCGACGGTCTTCGGTCAGTACGTGCGCCTCAGCTGGCCGGTCGTGCCCGGCGCGGATCTCTATCAGCTGAACTACACCGGCACGTTTTCCGGCGCGTCGCCCATCGCGGGGAACGTCGGCTCGGTGACTGTGCCGAGGGTCCCGCTCGGCGTCTACGCGGCGACACTCACCACCTACTTTGCCTGCGGCCTGGCGACCGCTGGACCGGCCGCCACGATTACCGTGGACGGCGCGCCACCGCCGGGACCGCGCACGCCGAACCCGCCAGCGGGCGAGCGCCTGCCGCTGCCCAACCGCTTCAACGTCGTGAACGCGGTGGCCGCGCGCTTCCCGAACGAGTTCCGCCACTCCTGCCCAACCGAGCACAGGGGCGACACGAACCGTTTCCTGTTCGAGCTCGTGCGCGAGCTGCGTAGGGAAGACAATCGCTGGGGTCTCAACTGGAAGCGCGGTAACCGGGGCGATATGTCCCAGGACATCATTACCTACAACTACGGCTCGGAGTCTGACGAGGACACGACGCAGGTCTACATCGTCGACACCATGTTCGGCCACTGTGGACCCAGCCCGAGTCCGGGTTGGATCGACCAGACCGCCGCCACTCGCAACGCGGGCGCGATTGGGCGCTGGACGCTGCTGCCCTACCTCGATGCGGGTTATCCACTCGCCGGAGACCTGGTACCGCAATAGCCTCAGCTCGAAGCTCGACCGACAACCGGGGGCTGGTTTCACCGTGAACCAGCCCCCGTTTGTTAGAATCGGTAATTGGCCTCGCCAAACGCCTCGCCACCGTTGATGCCCCGATCCCTGTTCGCCGCTAGCATCCTCGCCCTGACGCTATCGATCGCCAGCCATCCGTCCGCCCAAATCGAGTCGCCGCAGGTCATCGGCCTCGCCGACTCCGCGGCAATCGTGCTGACCGGACGCGTCACTGGTGTGTCGGTGAACGCGGACGCAGGCGCCATCTACACCTATGCCACCGTGGCGGTGGACGACGTGCTCAAGGGCGACCTTCGAGCGGCATCGGTGGTCGTGAAGCAGCTTGGCGGCACGTTGCCCGATCTCGGACTTTTCATCGCCGACCAGGCGTCCTTTAGACCAGACGAGAACGTGCTGCTCTTTCTGGCGGTTCGACCGCGTGACGGCACGTTGTACACGGTGGGACTTTCTCGCGGGAAGTGGCAGGTGCTGCCGGATCTGCAAACCGGTGCACAGGCGGCCCTCAACGGCGGCGAGCGCGT
>DATLLC010000330.1:0-5594 GCA_035538015.1 Vicinamibacterales bacterium | reverse complement strand
GCCGATCATCGAGAAGCTGGATCGCCCGTACGGGATGGCGCTGAGAGGGGATCAGCTCTACGTGGCGGAGCCGACGTCAGTGAAGGTCTACCCCTACGACGCCAAGACGATGAAGGTCACTGGAGCCGGCAAGGAGATCATCTCGCTCGCCGGCATGAACACCGGGCATGTCACGCGCACCCTGGCGCTCAATCGCGACGGCTCGAAGCTGTATCTGTCGGTCGGGTCGCGGTCGAATATCGACCTCGACGAGCCGCCTATGCGCGCCGCGGTGCATCGCTTCAATCCCGACGGATCGAACCACGAGACGATCGCGACCGGCCTGCGCAATGCCGTCGGCATGCGTTTCTACCCGGGCACCGACGATCTCTGGGTCTCGGTGCACGAGCGCGACGGCCTCGGCGACGACCTGGTGCCCGACTTCGTCACCAAGGTCGAACCCGGCGGCTTCTACGGCTGGCCGATCGCCTATCTCGGCCCGCATCCCGAGCCGCGCCACACCGGCGTCGACATGGCCAAGGTCAAGTCGACGCTCTACCCCGACGTCATACTGGGCGGCCACGTCGGTCCGCTCGACATCCTCTTCTATACCGGTACGCAGTTCCCGGCGAAGTACCGGGGCGGCATGTTCGTCGCGCTGCACGGTTCCTGGAACCGCTCGAAGCGCCAGGGTTACAAGATCGCGTTCGTCCCGTTCAAAGACAGGATGGCGACTGCCGGTCCCGAGGATTTCCTGCAGGGCTGGATGCTGGCGCCCGACCAGAAGGAAGTGTGGGGGCGCCCCGTCGGCCTGCTGCAGATGCCAGACGGATCGCTGCTGATCAGCGACGATGGCGGCCGCAAGCTGTGGCGCGTTTCGTACAAAGGATGACCACCCGCAGCACGACGGTAGTGGCCTGCAGCCAGGTTGGGTAGCATCAGCAACCGGAGCTGACGTGGCCGCATTCTGGAACGACCTCCGATACGCGGCCAGGACCTGGACCAGGGCGCCGGCGTTCGTGCTGCTGGCCATCGCGACCATCACCTGCGGAACCGGCGCGCTGACCGTCGTGTTCTCGCTCATCAGCGCCGTCCTCCTGGCGCCCCTGCCGTACCCCGATGGCGAGCGGCTCGTGGTCCTCGTCAATTCCCTCAGGGGTAATACCGTCCAGCTCCCCTATGTGTCGCCGACACGGGTGCGCGCGTGGCGCGAGCAGGGAACAGGCATCCAGGAGCTGGCGGTCTACGCCCCGAACCAGAACGTCAACCTCTCTGTGGCGGGCCGACCGCGTCAGGCGGCCGCCAGCCACGTGACCGCGAGCTTCTTCCGGCTCTTTGGTGCCCGTCCGGCTCGCGGCCGCTTCTTTACCGACGACGAGGATCGGCCCGGTGCGGCACCCGTTGCCGTTCTGAGTCTGGAGATGTGGCATGGACAACTGGCTGCGGACCCGGACGTCGTGGGAAGGACGATCTCCGTCAACGGCGAGCTGGCCACCGTTGTCGGCGTGCTCGAAGAACCCTTCGACGCGCGGTCGTTGGGTCCCGGCACCATCACGCCGCCGGAGATCTGGCTGCCACTGAGGTTGGACCCCGAGACCACCGACGATGCCAACAACCTGATGGCGGTGGCACGGCTCGCGCCGGGCCTCTCGACCGAGGCCGCGCGCCACCAGGCCCAGGCCGCGGCCGCGCGGTTCCGCTCGGAGTTTCCCACTGAGCTCCAGGCGGACGCCAGCTTCGATGTGATGCCGCTTGCGAGCCTCGTCGTGGGCGATGTCCGCCCGTCGCTCCTGCTGTTGTTCGCAGCGGCCGCCTTGATCACCCTGCTCGTCGCCGGAAACACCGCCAACCTGCTGCTGGCGCGGGTCACCGCGCGCCGGCGCGAGCTCGCGATACGGTGCGCTGTGGGTGCCAGCCGCTGGCGCGTGGCTCGGCAGCTGCTTACCGAATCCATCCTGCTGGCGGCCGTCGGAGGCCTCGCCGGAGTTGCCATCGGCATAGCCGTCCTTAGAACGCTGATCCAGGGCGGTCTCGTCCGCCTCCCGCGGACCGACCCGCTCGCAATGAATCCGATGTCCGATTGGCGCTTACTGCTGTTCATGAGCGCGACGGCGGTGGCGATGGGCGTGGCCATCGGCCTGGCGCCGGCGGTGGCCTCGCGATCATTCGCGGACGTGGAGCGCGGCTTGAGAATCGGCGCGCGCAGCGGGATAGGACCTGGCCATCGAATGGCACACGCCGTCCTGCTTGGTGCCGAGGTGGCCATCGCGTGCGTCGTGCTCATCGGCGCGGCCCTGCTGATGCGGAGCCTGGCCAGCCTTCAGCGGGTCGACCCGGGGTTCGAGCGCGCCGATGTCTGGACCCTGCAGACCTCGACCGGTGACCGCCGCCTCGCGTCGGCGACCGCGGCGGTGACGGCATTGGGTGGCGGGATTCAGCGGCTTGCCGAGCTACCCGGAGTCCGGGCCGCGGCGGTGTCGCTCACTGGAGTTCCGCTGGCCCAGGGCGGCGCGCTGCGAGTCGACGTCGTCGGTCGGCCGAGGGAGGACCTCTACATCCCCAACTGGGATCTGGTGTCGCCCGGATACTTCGAGGTGTTCGGCATCAGCCTGAATCGCGGGCGCCTGTTCAGCGACCGAGACCGCCGTGGCGCGATTCCGGTCACCGTGATCAACGAAACCATGGCACGGCAGTTGTGGCCCGATGCCGATCCGCTCGGCCAGCGCGTCCTCGTCGGCCATGGTGCGGGTCCAGCTTTCGAAGAGCCCGGGCCGCGGGAGGTCGTCGGCATCGTCTCGGACGTCCGGCAGCTGGGGGTGGCGCGGCCGCCGCGCGCCGGCATGTACGTGCCGCTGGCGCAGATGGCCGATGCGCAAATGGCGCTCTTCAATCGCCTCAGCGTGCCGGCCTCGTGGGTCGTGCGTACCGAGCCGGGCGCAGTCGTGTCCGCCGCGTCGCTCGAGCGGGCAGTCATGGCCGGGACGGGACTACCGGCCGCGCGGCTGCGGACGATGAACGAGGTGTTCGACGCCTCGACGGTCCCCACCGCGCAGAACACGTGGCTCATGACCACCATTGGCGGCCTGGCGCTCCTCGTCGCGGTGCTTGGCGTGTACGCGGTCGCCAGCAACGCTGCGCAGCAACGGAGGCACGAGCTGGGCGTCCGGCTGGCGCTCGGCGGCCAGAGACCAGTCCTGATGCGGATGTTGATCTGGGAGAACATCCGCGTCGTCTTCGGGGGCACCTTTGTCGGCGTCCTGTCGGCCTTCGCGCTCTCCGGAACACTGGCCGGCCTGTTGTTCGGCATCTCGCGTCACGATCCGGCGGCGTTCGTGGTCGTGCCAGCCCTATTGACCGCTGCTGCGCTCGCCGGTGTGTACTTCCCGGCGCGTCGCGCCTCGACACTGGACCCGCTTGTCGTGCTCCGCGAGTGAGGGCCCGACGACAGCCTCGAGCGGCCGCCGCCGTTGACGTTTCTCCCGAGGCTTTCATCCGGCGGCGCAGGGCGCGGTGATGATGCACGATTCACGCGACAACGATGCGCAGCATGGTCCACGGCGATCGCCGTGGACGGCCCGGCCACCAGGCTGGCAACGTGATAGCATCGCGGCGCTTCTCGAGCGACCTATGACCATACACGTCGCGGCAGACCTGGCGGTGACACTGGCGGAGAATCGGCCCGGAGCTCTCGCCAGGGCGATCAGTACGATTGCGGAGGCCGGCATCAACATCGATGGCTATGCCGAGATGAATGGTGTTGTCCACGTACTCACGACCGAGCTGGCTGCGGCGCGGCAGTGCCTCGGCCAGGCCGGGTTCCACGAGATCCAGGAGCAGGACGTGGTGGTCGTGCCGGTCGAGAACGAACCCGGCACCGCCGCACGCGTGTTCCAGCGCATCGCTGATGCCCACATCGACGTGCGTTACAGCTACCTGGCGACGGGCAACCGCCTGGTGATCGCGTCGACCAACGCGCGGGCGGTCCTCGACGCGCTTGGGCAGCAGTGAGAGGGCCCCTCACTGTGTGCTCTGGGTGACCATCAGGGGAAGGCCAGAGGCGTTGCTGCGCTTCCTCGAGACCCTGTAGCTACGAGTGCCGCACACTGCACAGAACGGGTGGCGCCGCTACGCGCCAGCTCGTGAATCCCAACTGGGTGATGGCCATGGCCCGGCTGCGCACCGGCGCGGGCCGGTTCGGTCACCGCACCATGCTCAGCGCGGAGCCGTGGACGCACGCATCTGTCGATCGTGTGGTGGTGACCTGGCGGTCGAGTCGATCGCAAGATAGATCATCAAATCACCAGCTCACCAGATACGATCACCAGCCCACCACATCACTAGATCGCCAGATCGTAAGGCGTTCATCGTGAGTTCCCTTGCGGAGCGATTATGGGCGCTTCGCCATGCCATGCGTCGAACCGCCAGCCGGTCGCCTGGATTCAGCGACTTCACGCGGTCCCCCTCACGGCTGCCATTCTAAGCGCGCTCGCGCTGAGCGCGCCCGCGGCACCCTCCTAGCGGACCGAGCCTGTCCTCGGGGCAACCGGCGGCTGCAAGGACGCCGCGTACGCCGAGACGGCCGCCAAGTCCTGAACTGAGAGGCTGGCGACGATCGGCGTCATCAACTCACCCCACGGTCCGCGCCGCGCGCCCGTCTTGAAGTCGAACAGCTGCCGCATCGCATAGCTCGGCGAGCGGCCCGCGAGCGCCGGCACCGGGCCGATGCCTTCGAGGTTCGGCCCATGGCACGTGGCGCACTGGGCCCTGGCCGCCACCTGCTTGCCGCGGTTCAGCGTGCCGGGTGGCACGTACGCGGTCCAGCCCATGCGCGTGTCGCGCGCCTCGGCTCGGAGGTTGTCGTCGGGGACCTCGACAATCTCGTCGGCCGCGATCGGCTCCATGCTGCCGCCTTCGCCGGCCGGGATGGCCATGTGCATCCCGCCCTGCATCCGCACCTTCGGCGCCGTCTTCGATTCCACGACCTTGATGCGGCGCGGGTACGGCTGCTGCGCGAAGAACTCGGCAGCGGCGCGATCCTCTTCGATCGTCGTGGCCTTCGCGAAGCCGATCATCAGGTTCGTGTTCGACTTCCGTGGATCGGCGCTCTTCCGCAGCCCGGCCCGGAAGTCCTGCATCTGCTGCATGAAGTACGCGGGGTGCAGGCTGCTGATCGGCGCGTTCTCCGGCCGTCCCGAGCCATCGGGGAGGTGACAGAGGTTGCATTGCCGCGCACCTTCCTTGCCGAACCGGACGATCTCGGGCGCGGTGCCGCGTCGGTCCTCGGGATGCCAGTCCATGGTCTCTTTCTGCGCCCGAAGCTGTCCGCGGGTGAAGGTCTTGTCGGTGCCGGGGATCCGCACGACCGCGGTGTCATCGGCGGGTAGTGCAGACGGCGGCGGCGGCGCGCCCGGGACGGGCGGCGTGTACGCCCATTCGGGCAGCCCCGGCGGAACCGGTGCGGCCGGCGGGTTCTGCTGCCCGGCGGCGACAGCAGCCGCAACGACGACGAATGCGATGACGGACGAGGCGCCCAGGGCTCTGCTCATGCCGGTCATCCTACTCCCCAGCCGGGGTCAGGTCGAATCGTCTCGATCGGGGCGTATGATCAGCAGATC
>DATLLC010000329.1:0-5868 GCA_035538015.1 Vicinamibacterales bacterium | reverse complement strand
TAATAGACGTGGACCTCGTAGGTCGGAAACGACGAGACCAGCGCTTCGTGCGCTGACGCCGCGCCAAACTCGCTCGGCGGCGGGGGAGGAGCTTGGCCCTCGGCCTGTCCCGGCGCGGGCTGCTGGGGAGCTGCCGGCGGCACCTTGCCGTCCTTGCCCGGTTGGGCCTTGGGAGCCACCTTCACTGGCACTCGCTCGCCCTTACCCTCCGGTGGTTTGTCGCGCCTGGGCGGCGCCGGCGGCGGCGTCTCCGCGAACTTCTTGGCCGCCGACATGCGCTTGGTCGGCAACCAGAGGGGAGCGTCGCCGTGAGCCGGCATGTTGGACTGCTTGACGTACAGGTACACGTCGCGGTCCTTGGCCTGTCCGGTCACCGCTTGCAGGCCTTTCACGTTGATCTCCGCCTGGCGTGACGAGGTGGAGAGATCCACGAAGTCCATGTTGCGGTAGGCGGACGGGGTCTCGATCACCATGCCCGCGGGCGCAGAAGGACCGGCCTTGAGCTCGACCAGCATGCACTGGTGAGGATCCTCGCCGGCGCCGAGGACGGGGCAGGTCCCGCCGCCGGATGGAACACAGGCGAAGGTATGAGTGTGCGAGCCACTGCTGCTGCTCGGGACGGCGGTCGCGCCGGGGATGTCCGTCCAGGGTGCTTGCGGATCGGCGATCGTCGCGCCCCAGTGCGCGATGCGAAACTTGGCCAGCACCTTGTTGTCGACCGGAGCGGCGATCCCGCTCGGGTCGGCGAAGAAGGTGTTGGTCGAACCCGGCGACGTGTCGATCGTGCTCGACGACGCGTTCGTGGTGCCGAGGTTCATGTACGACAGCGTGATCCCAGCCGGGCACGGCGTGTTGAGCGCCGTCACGCTCTGCCACGCGGTGTCGGACGCCTGGGGCGCGATGGTTCCGGGCACCAAAGTCGTGCCGATCGGATAGTCGGGCACGTAGTAGTCGATGGAACCAACGCCCGTGGTCACGTGCGTGGCGGCGAAGACGCGGAAGTCCGTCGTCAGCGCACCGGCGGGCAGATCCACCTTGAAGTTGATGGCCCACTGCACGCCAGCCTTGACCGCCTCCCAGCCGGGATCGCCCGGATTCACGGGAGCGACGGCGGCCGTGCGCCAGGCGCGGGGATCCTTGAGCCAGATCGGTGGGGCGGCGCCAGTGTCGCTCCAAACGCCTGCCGTGCGATCCCAGGTGTGAAAGGACGTGATCGGGATCGGCTCGACGCCCGAGCCCGGCAGGTTGAGGCGCACCAGGTGTGCGACGGTGCCGCTCTCGCTGAAGCCGAAGTAGACGGCGTCGTTGGCATTGAGCGTCGGATCCGTGATCACGTGGATCGACACGCTCAGCTGCTGCCCGTCCTTGATGATCCGATACGCAGCCTCGCTGCCGGTAGCATCCTGGGGAAAACGCCTGAGCGTCGCGGCGGCCCAGCGCGGATCGTTGAGATCGATGCGCACGGTGCCGGCGCCCGTCCAGATCGGCGGCCCTGACAGCCCTGGCACGAAGGAGGGACTATTGACGCAAATGTTTTGCGCGAGAGAGGGGGACGCCCAGGCCAGGATCGCCGCGGCGACGGCGCTGGTTGCCGCTGCCCGCGTTCCTCGTTTCGTCGTCGCCATCCGGATTTCGTCAGACCATTTCACGATCAAGCTCCTTCATGTTCATTGGGGGATCTCTTGCACTACGAGGTAGAGGTTCAGCTCCAGATCCGTCAGGTCGATCAGATCGTCGCTCACGAGCGACACGGGCGGCCCCGAAGCGAAGTTGTTTCCGTACTGGTACACGGTCGGTGCACCCGCCTGCGTTCGGACGTACAGGGGGCTCGGGCTCTGGTCCACCTCGACTCCGATCCAGTAGTCGGTGTTGGCGGCGAGCTCGGTGGCCGCCGGCGTCGGTCCCACCTCGGCGTTACCTGCCGCGCTGAAGTTCAGATTCGAGCTCGAGAACGCGACGCGCGTGTCGGGCTTGCCGTCGGCGTTGCCGTCGCCGTAGAGCGTCAGGCGGGCGTTGGTCGAAGCCTTGGCCCCGCGCCCGAAGCCGAAATAGAGCAGCTGGGCGTGCACCGCGGAGTGGACGCGCATCAGGTAGATCGAGCCCGACGCGACCGAGTACGTGCTGGTGATGTCGGAGAAGCCCACTGAAAAGGGCAGGTTGTCCTCGCAGTTGCCGTCGCGGCAGATCTGGCTGCCGCACCCGCCGACGTCGTCCCAGCTGCCGTCGTTCTGACACTCCTGAACGGTATTGACGCTGACGCACTGCCGCTCTTGCGGCTTGCACTCCCCGATGCAGGCGTCCATGTAGCAGGCCATGTCGCCGCACGAGTCGGCATCCAGCCAGAGGCCGTTCGCATCGCAGGTGTGAATGGAGTTGTCGTCGACGCACTCGACGTCCTCCGGCACGCACTCGCCGCCGCAGCTCGTGCCGCTGCAGATGAAGGGGCAAGTAAAGTCGGTGCCCCACTCTCCCGCCGCTGAACAGGTCTGGCGATCCGCGCCCTCGCACTTCTTGTCGTTGGGCGTGCACTCGCCGACGCACTCCCCCTGGTCGCAGACGAAGTCGCAGGGCGTTCCGTTCTGCCAGGCCCCGTCCACGCAAAGCTGCGGGATGAGCTCGTCGCAGGACTTGCTGTTCTCGGTACACGACGTCGCGCACTGGCCCTGATCGCAGAGCACCGGGCAATCCGTGCCGGTGTCCCACAGACCGTCCTGGCCGCAAGTTTGCGCGCGACCCATGGAGCAGCGCTTGGAGTCGGGCAGGCATTCTCCGCTGCATTCGCTGCCGACACAGACGAAGGGGCAGGGCGTGGGTTCGGACCAGGCGCCCTCGTCGTCGCAGATGACGACGCCGCCCTGCTGACAGGATTGGGTGTTGGGCACACAGACGCCGCCGCCGGTCATGCCGGCGTCGCCCGTCATACCGCCGTCACCCGTGGTGCCGCCCTTGCCCGTCTCGCCGCCGTCGTCCGTCGTGGTGCTGCCCGCGGTCGAGCTGCCGGCAGCGCCCGAGGTCCCGGCTGCCTCGCCCGGCGTGATCACCGGATCGTCGCTGATGCCGAGTGCGGCGTTGCAGCCGACGAAGAGCGCGGCTGTTCCCAACAAAGCTCGCGGCTGGACCATCAAAACCGTCCTCCGGCCCCGAGTTGCACGAGTCCAGGGCCGATCGAGGCCTGCGCTCTGATCTTGTTGCTGGCGCTCTCGGACGCGGACGGTGCCGTGAGATAGAGCACCGCGCCGCCCGCCAGCGCCACGCCGCCGATGGCGAACGCGATCGTGGAGATCGTTCCGGCGCTCTGTGCGTCTTCGTACAGGCTCTTGCTGGTCGCGTCGGGGCAGGCGTTGCCGTCGCAGCCGGCGTCACTCTTCTTGCCCATGGCCTGCACGCCGAAGAACGCGCCGAGACCGAGCCCTACCGCGCCGACGCCCATCGTGACGAGGCCGCCGATGCGCTGGCCTTTGCCGCGCTCGCTCTGTTCGGGCGTGCCGCGATCGAGCGCGGGCGTCTGCCCGGAGGCCAGAGGAGCAGCGCCTTGCTCACCGGCCGCGTCTTTCAGCACCGGCACGGTCACGCTGCGCGTGGCGCCGTTTGGCTGAACTTCGACCATCGTCTGCCATACCTCCTTGTTAGGGGCACTGACGGAGATGGTGTGCTGTCCAGGATCCACCGGTACGGCGAAGCCCCACTGCGCTTCGCGCACCACCGCGGTGTCGCGTGTGATGTTGAGGCCCGGCACGCGACTCTCGGCTGGCACGCTGATGACGAGCTTGGAGAGCGCTGGCTTGAGTGCGGTCGCCCGTTTTTCGGCGTGCTCGGCGCGTACGTCCTGACCCTGCCGGCGTGCGCTCACGGCCACGTCTTCGTACAGCGTCCATGCGCTGGCAGTACGGCCGATGCGTTCGTAACAGTCGGCTAGGTTGAGCTGCGTGCCGAGACCGGGATCGAGCCGCTGGCTCTCTTCGAATTTCGGGCACGCTTCGGCGGCACGCCCGCCCGCGACCAGCGTCTTGGCGTCGTCGAACAATGCTTGCGCGGCGGCCTGGTCGCCAGCCGAAGTCTGCGCCAGCGACGACGCTGGCCAGCTGCATACGAACAACATGAAACCGGCGAGCCGAGCTCGGTCGATCATCTCTCGTTTTACTGTTTGGGGCCCCGGCCCCAAACCACCTTCCTGGCACTGTTTTATCGATGCGCTTTCATCGCGACGTCAACGACTTTCAATCGTTGATCCACCAACGTTCGACTTTCGACCGCCTGGCCGCACACGATCGCTGAGTCAGTATCGAGGTTGCCTGTATCAGTCGAGTGTCGGCACATCGTCAGTGCGTCGCCAATGGTACAAATGACCATGGACTTCCAGATCAGGGCGGCGCGGCCGGGCGACGAATCGGCACTGTTTTCACTGATCCTCGCGCTCGCGCGTTTCGAGCAGCTCGAGCACACCGTGACCGGCAGCGCGGAGCAGCTCGGACTTCACCTGTTCGGGGAGCGGCCGCTGGCGGAAGCGTTGATTGCCGAGAGCGCGAGCGGCGACGCGCTCGGCTTTGCCCTGTTCTTCGGCACCTATTCCACGTTTCTCACTCGCGCCGGGCTCTACCTCGAAGACCTGTTCGTCGTGCCGGAGGCGCGCCGGCACGGTATCGGAACGGCATTGCTCCGCGCGGTCGGCCGACTGGCGCGTGAACGCGAGCTCGGGCGGCTGGAGTGGGCGGTGCTCGACTGGAACGCCGACGCCATCGCCTTCTACGAGAAGCTCGGCGCCAGCGTCCTGCCCGACTGGCGGATCTGCCGCGTCAGCGGCCGAGCCCTCGAATCTCTCTAGGCGCCGACTACTTGGACCAGCCGGGGCTCTTTTCGGGCGCGGGCACCGCGATGTCCTTGCGCACCGCCGCAACGATGGCGTCGGTCAGAGTCTTCATCGCCTTGTCGCAGGCACCTTCCGGATGCGTCACCGAAGATCCCTTGCACGCTTCGCGTTCACGCTCGCTGGCCTGTTTCACGTATTTGTCGGCCAGCAGGGCATCTTGCAGCGCACCGTCCAGGTACTTCCAGACGATGTGCGGGCGGACGACCTGGCCCGGGACGTAGCTCACGAGCATCTCGCTGCGCACGGTGGCGCAAGTGCCGTCGAGCCGCAGGATGTCGAGGTCCTTTGGCCCGCTGACCTGCACCCCGCCGGTGCCGCCGTGTTTCTTGATCACGAGCACCTCTTCGCCGAACTTGAGCCAGTGCTCGCTCTGGTGGCCGCCGTAGGCGTTGACCGGCTCGAGGTACTCCGCCTTCACGTAGGCCTTCTCCCAGGGCATCCCCTTCGAGAAGAGCTTGATCGCTACCTCGGGAAATTTCCCGCGGCACAGGCCTTCGGCGAAGGCCTTCGGCGGTACGCAACCGTCCCCGTTGCTCGCACACTCGGTCGGGATGTCGTGGCTCAGGTTCGCGTCGGCGACCGGTGCCTTGGGTGCTGGGGCGGCGTCGGCCTGCGCGGGCCGGGGCTCGCTGGGGGCGACAGGGGCAGGAGCGGCGACCGCCGTGGTGCTCGGTTCTTGCCGCGCGCCGCAGCCGGCGAGCGCCGCGAGCAGCCCCGGGAGCAGCATGCCTGAACGTCGAAACCAGAATGTGTGTGCCATCCCCATGCTTCCTTCGTGGAAAGCTCCGAGTATCTCCGAGCGGATTACTCCGAACAAGGGTGCGGTGTCCGGACCTTGTTTCAGTGGTCGCTTCGGCCCCGCTTTACCAGCGCACGGGTTCGTCACCGCGTGGGTCAGTTTCCGTCACACTGAATCTCCACGACGAACTCGACCCGCTTGACGCGCGCAAATCTGCGCCTGCGTTGCGCAGACGTTTCGCGCCGTCAGCACACGCTTCGAA
>DATLLC010000328.1:0-22217 GCA_035538015.1 Vicinamibacterales bacterium | reverse complement strand
GTATTCGGGTCGCGGCACCGCGTCGGGGTTCGGCGTAGTGATGGCCCGCGTCCGGGAGGCGCGCGTGACGCTGGCCGGCTGCTTCGCGGCTGGCTCGCGTGGCG
The DNA here is from genome assembly GCA_035538015.1 of Vicinamibacterales bacterium. Lineage (GTDB taxonomy): Bacteria > Acidobacteriota > Vicinamibacteria > Vicinamibacterales > UBA2999 > VFZN01. Next base: position 22,113 of record DATLLC010000328.1, on the reverse strand, counting down.
GCGCCCGGCTCGAGGAGTGTGAAAGCGAATGAAGACGGTCCTGAAATTTGGCGCGGCGCTGGCGGGGCTCGCGCTCCTCGCGCTGGCGGGGCGGGAAGTGCCGGCGCAGTTACCCCGCTTCACGGCGTGGGTGGCCTCACTTGGCGCGTGGGGGCCGGTGGCGTTCATCGCCGGCTACAGCATCGCCCCCGTGATCTTCGCGCCCGCCTTCCTCCTGACGATCGCCGCCGGGGCGATCTTCGGGTTCGTCAAAGGCGTGGTGTATGTGATGATCGGCGCCACCATTGGCGCCACGCTGGCCTTCCTCACCGGGCGGTACCTCGCCCGGCAGTTCGTCGAGGGATTGCTCGATCGTGAACCGCGCCTGCGCATCATCGATCGCGCCGTGGAACGGCACGGGTTCCGCCTCGTCGCGCTGCTGAGGATGTCACCGGCCGTCCCGTTCGTCCTGCTCAACTATGCGCTGGGCTTGAGCCGGGTCAAACTGCTCGACTACGTCACCGCCAGCATTGGCATGCTGCCGGTCGTCGCGCTGTACGTCTACGCTGGCAAGGTCGCCGGCGACATTGCCACGCTGGCCAGCGGATCGGCCCAGCCGCGCGGAGCGCTCTATTACGCGCTGATCGGCCTTGGCCTGGCGTCGACGGTGGCCGTGACCGTCTTCGTCACCCGCATCGCGCGACAGGCGATCGAGCACGAGCTGGCGGTGTCTGGCGCTACGGCACCATCACCACCAGCTCATTCGTCGGCGGACTCAGGCCACATCCGTTGAGCCCCCGGACGCGCACGTAATACACGCCGTTGGGCGCGCCGGTCGTGAGCGAGATCGCGCCGCCCGTGTTGATCGACGCGAGGTTGGCCGCCCCTTGCGACGAGCCGGCCTCGACGACGTAGCTCGTGGCGCCGGCCGCGGCCGTCCAGGTGAGCACCACCGTGTTGCCCGAACCGACACGCTGCAGGCCGCCGGGTGCCGCAGGTAAGGGGCAGGCCGCGACGATCACCTGCACTTCATTCGACGGCGGTCCGACCACGTCGTTTCGAAGCGCGCGCACGCGAACGAAGTACGTGCCATCCGGGACGTTCGCCACGCCGATGCTCGGAGTGGTCCCCGACGAGAATGTCCCGATGTTGGCCGCGCCCGCGCTCGCTCCGGCTTCGAGACGATAGCCGGTAGGAGCGGCGCCGGCTGCCGGAGGTGTCCACTGCAGCGAGACGGTGCGCCCCGACACCGTGGCAACGAGCGCCGTGGGAGGGCCTGGTGCTTCCGGCGAAACGATCTTCAGGATCCGGCCGGCGAGGCTGACCAGATAGAGCTCGCCGTCGTGATCCCGACCGAAGGACACCGGGCCACCGAGCGAGCCACCGAGTTCACCCGTGTGGTCGAATGCGTCCACGAACGCGGCCTCGCGGGTGCTGGGGTTCACGATGAAACCGATCGTCCCGACGATGGAGGTGCTGGAATCGGCGACGAAATAGCGTCCCCGGTAGGCTGCCGGCAATTGCGAACCCCTGTAGACGAAGCCGCCCGTCACCGTGCGGCCGATCGTCCGCACGTAGTCGAACAGCGGATTCGTCAACGGCAGATACGCGGGTTGGCGCGCGGGGTCGTTCGGGTCGATGCCTGGCGTGGCAATGGTGCCTTCGCGCAGGACCCATCCGTAGTTTCGACCGCCGCTGCCAGCGGGCTCGTAGTCGATCTCTTCACGGGCGGCCTGCCCCACGTCGCCGATGAGGAGCGCTCCGGTCGCGCCGCTTCCGAAATCATCGAAGTTGTAGCGCCAGGGGTTGCGCAGTCCGAAGTCCCAAATCTCGCCGAGCGCGGCGACGGGCTGCCCATCCAGGAAGGGGTTGTCCGGAGGAATGCGGTAGCCGGTCGAATGCGTGTCAGGAACGTTGACGTCGATCCGAAGCATCTTGCCGAGCAACGACTGGGGATCCTGCGCGTTGTGTGCGGGATCGTTGCCGCTGCCGCCGTCGCCGGTGCCGATGTACAGGTAGCCGTCCGGGCCAAAGGCGAGATGACCGCCGTTGTGATTCGTGTTGACCGGGTGAGGGATGTACGGCACGCCGCCCGGCCAGATCAAGTCGAAGCGGGACGTCGGATCGGCCGTGAGCGCGTGCGCTGGAGCGCGTCTGAAGCGCGCGACGACGATGTTGCCAGAAGGACTCGTGAAGTTGACGAAGAGCCGACCGCTCGTCGCCGCGTCGGGTGCAAATGCCATCCCCAACAAGCCTTGCTCGCCTCCGGGCAGGATGCTCGCTCGCAGGTCGAGGAACGGCGTCGGAAGTACGACCCCGGCGTCGAGCACCCGAATGAGACCACCCTGCTCGACGATGAAGAAGCGAGTATGCGACGTGGGATCCGGGATGAAGGCGACCGGGGCGGTGAGCCCTTCTGCCACGATCTGACTACGCAACTGCGCGCCTGCCGGCGCGGCAATCACCGCCAGGAGCACACACACCTTCCCCACCATCGAGACCACACGCATTCCGTTTCTCTCCTTGGGGGGAGTGGCGATGCTTGTTCCGACTCTACAACAGTATCGTAATGACTTGGCGAGCCGTGCCTTACCTGTTGGGGCCGGCGAGCAATGCCGTCCTGAGCGACTCGAAGCGCGCGTCGGCCTTCTGGACACCTTCGAGCACCGCATCCGGCGTAAGCCAGGTGTCGGGGTCGAGGGGCTCGGCTCTACTCACCCAGATCGCGAGCGTCGCGTCGTCGAATCCACGCTCGTGAATGCGGGCCATGATCTCCGCGTAGCGTCCCCGGAGACGTGTGGCGATGTCGCGTCCGACCAGATCTTCGAGCATTCCGCGCGTGGTGTGGACGGGCGTCGCGTGAACGGGCTCCTCGACCACCGGGGCACCAGGCGATATCGCATCGGAGGGTTCGGCCACCCCCTCCTGGTCGCTGGCCGTGGGCAGCGACGGACGGGGAGCGCGCGGAGGATCGCGCCGTGGGGTCCGGCGGCCGCGCGGCTGTCGCACGGGTTCGGCTTCCTCTTCAGGCGGCATCGCCTCGCGGAGTGCCAGAATCGCCGGCCAGTCGAACTCGATATGCGGATGCTGTTCCTCGATCGATCGAATCGCCTCCTCGTCCAGCGCAGGGCGCCCGATCAGCACTTCGGGCGCGGTTCGATACCAGTAGAGCACGCGGGGCGTCTCACCGGGCACGTCGGCGTGGAGCAGGAAGGTGTGTTCGAAGCCCCGCCGGTCGCGGGTCAAGCGCAGGAACGGCACGGCCGTGTAACCTCAGCTCACTTCGGTGGGAAGTCCATCTGCGCGTTGAGTCGGCCATGACCGGCCCAAACGGCGGGAGTCCGGACTGATGGCATCCTCAACTCAGGTGAACCGTGGGGCGAGATCAACGCCGCGTCTTGGCGGCGGAGGCCCGCTTGGGGGCGCCCGCCTTGGAAGCGGCTTTGGCGGGCTTGACGACGCGGCTGGCCGGTTTGGCGACGCGGCTGGCCGGGCCCGCCTTGGCCGGCGCTGCGGGCTTGGCGGCTCTTACCGGCTTCGAGGCCTTCGCCTGGCCGTTCTTCGCGGGCCTGGCCGCGTTGGCCGACTTGGCGGGAGACGCCGGCTTGGCAGCCTTCCGAACGGGTGACTTCGCCGGCTCCGATGACGGCTTGTCGTTGACGCCGCGCGCGGCGGGCGAGGATTTCGGAGCGTTCGGTGAACGGTAGACCTGAGTGAAACGCACCTGATCCAGTGACAGGTGGTAGGTCCAGATCTCGGCGACCGGGAACTGCTGTTCCATGCAAATCCGCCGCGCAGAGTCGATCGACTGCGGTGGCACGTACAAGTAGAACGGAGCCTTGAGCTTGGTGAACACGCCCCACTCCGCCAGCGCTTCGAGTTGGTTCACTGACTCGCCGGTCTCGACCTCGATCGTGCCTTCCAGGCGTCGCCCGCGCTCCATCGTGTAGAGCAGCAGGTCGGGGTATACGGCCAAATCCCCCACCATGACCGAGTGGTTCTGTTCCGGTCCGGGGTTGATCAGAACCTCATGCTTGCGTTTATAGCGCGCCTGCAACTGGCGAATGATGCGATCGTGCTCGAGCTGCTCACGAATCGGGCGGGTGAGAATCGGACTCACTAGGCCTCCGGGTAACCGCTAAGAAAACGCCACACTATAGCACGCAGGTTTCGCCAGCCCGGCTAGAATGCAATATGCGCAGTTTTGCCGCGATTTCAGCCGCGATCTGGCTTTCGGCGAGCCCTCTCATCGGGCAATCGCCCCAACCAGGATTGGGGAATACCCCGTCCCCGGCGCTCCAAAAACTGCTGGGTACGATTCGGGCTGCGGACGAGGGGCAACTGGCGGTATCGGAGGAGGATGGCCGGTTCCTGAGGACCCTCGTCGCGTCGATCAAGGCCACGCGCGTCCTCGAAATCGGCGCCGCCAGCGGCTACAGCGGCATCTGGATGGGTCTGGGACTGCGGGAAACCGGTGGCCGGTTGGTCACCATCGAGTTCGACCCCGTTCGGGCGAAGGAGGCGGCCGCCAACATCCGCGCCGCTGGCCTCGCCGACATCGTGCAGGTGATTCACGGTGACGCCTTCGCTGAAGTGCCGAAGCTGCCAGGCACCTTCGATCTCGTGTTTCTCGACGCCTGGAAGCCCGACTACAAGAAGTTCTTCGATCAGGTATTCCCGCGTGTCACACACGGCGGGCTGTTTCTCGCTCACAACGTCGTCAACAAGAAGAGCGAGATGGGTGACTTCCTGCGAGCGATCGAAACCCATCCGCAGGCCATCACGAGCATCGTGTCGCCTGGGCACGAGGGCATCTCGATGACCTACAGGAAGCGCTGAGCATGCCCACGGTTCACCTGATCGGCGCGCCGCTGGACCTCGGTGGCAATCGACGCGGGACCGACATGGGGCCGTCGGCCTTCCGTATTGCGGGGATGGCCGATCACCTCGCCTCACTGGGCCTGACGGTGGTGGACAAAGGCGACATCGCGACGCCCATCCCCGAGACGAAGGGCCCCGGGGACCCTCACAAGCGATACGCCAGGGAGATTGCGAAGGTCTGCCAGAAGCTCTACCAGACTGCGCTCGCCTCGCTCTCGGAAGGAGCGCTGCCGCTGGTGCTCGGAGGCGATCACAGCCTTGGCGCGGCCACCGTCGCCGCATCATCCAGCTACGCTCGGAGAAGCGGGAAACCGATCGGGCTGATCTGGGTGGACGCCCACGGAGACATGAACAGTCCGGCGACCAGCGAGTCGGGCAACGTGCACGGAATGCCGCTTGCCGCCTTGCTCGGTGGCGAGCCGGTGGAGCTCGGCCGGTTCCACGGCGAGGGCCCGGCCATCCTCCCGGCACACACCGTACTGGTCGGCATACGCAACCTCGACACCGTCGAAAAGGGGATCGTCAAGGCCTCGAAGGTGCACGTTTTCACGATGAAGGATGTCGATCGCCTCGGCATCACCGAGGTGATGGAGCGTGCGCTCGAGGTTGCCGGCCGGGGGACCGCCGGGATCCACGTTTCGTTCGATCTGGACGTCTGCGATCCGAGCATCGCCCCCGGTGTGGGGACACCCGTCAAGGGCGGCCTCGACTATCGCGAGGCGCACGTCGTGATGGAGATGGCGGCGGACAGTGGACGACTGGTGGCGCTCGACCTCGTGGAGGTGAATCCCACGCTGGATCTGCGGAACGCCACGGCGGTTTTGGGCGTCGAGCTGGCGCTGTCGGCGCTCGGCAAGCAGATTCTCTAGCTGCGGAGCGCCCGGGCCTCTTCGAGCATCGCCTCGAGGGTATCCATCAACATCACGAGCGAGTAGGGCTTCTCCACCAGCCGGGTGAGCGGGCGCAGCAATTCGAGATCCGCCGACTCGGCGCGCAACCCGGAAAAGATGATGACCGGCACATCGGGCGGCATCGAGACCACGACCTCGCGGCCGGTGCCGCGCTTCAGCCGCAGATCCACGATGGCCGCGGCCGGCCGCTGGCGCCGAATCGCGTCGAGCCCTTCGTCGGCGGTTTCGGCGGTGACCACGGCGTATTGCCGCATTCGAAGGAACTTCACCAGCGGCTGACGGACGGCGGAGTCGTCTTCGACGACGAGGATGACGGGCGAAGGTTCAATGACCACGTGTGGGCGTCGAGTCCCGTTATTGTCGGTGATCCGGCGTCGCGGCGACAAGGCCCCTCAGCCGGGCGGCGCGAGCCGGCCCCGGCGCTCGCCAATCTGCGCGCAGTGATGGCGCGTGTGGACGCGATGGAAGCGCGCCCAGTCGGCAATCGTGAACGGTCCGAGCAGGGGGTGGTCGAGCACGGCGACGGCACCGAAGCGCTCGGTGGCGCGGACCAGCGTCGCGTCGAGCTCGCCCAGATGCTGGCGGGCGCGGACCATCACCGTGGACAGCGGCGCCTCGCCCGAGGGCAGGACGTGGCGGGGCGCCGCAATGCCTTTCGGGAACCAGCCGAGGGTCACGACCACGAATCGGCGCCACCGGCCGCGAAGGTGCGGTGCCGTGACCCGGGTGGCGCCCGCCTCGAGGCACCGCTCGAGGCCCTTGGTGGTGCCGCTGTAGGTCCGATCCAGGTGCTCGACGATCTCGGCGATCGACCATCGCCCATCGACACGAATCGCGGCCCGCCCATCGTCGAGGCCGGCGAGAGCGGTCTCGAGCTGCGACCAGCAAGACTGGAGATTGGCGTGCATCGATGCCTCGGCCCGCCTCCAACGATTGGGTCTACGACGCGACGGCCTTCATGCGGCCTGTCGAACCGACACGCACGCCGCGACCAGCCATGGTGACCAAAGGGTGGTGGGCCGCGATGGGATCGAACCATCGACCCTCTGCTTAAAAGGCAGGTGCTCTACCACTGAGCTAGCGGCCCTGGTCGGTATTGTACAGGTCCTGAGGCCTGAGGTCCTGAGGTCCTGGGGCTTGGGGCTTGGGACTTGGGTCTTGGGTCTTGGGTCTTGGGGCCAGATCAGGCGATCACAAGATAGATCGCCAGGTACGTCGTCAGATCACCAGATCACTCGATCGATCACCAAATCACCAGATCAGGAGATCACCAGATTCTCCTCATCTGACGATCTATCTGCAGCAACTTTCTCGTTTCCTCGTGTTGCGCGTGTTCCAGCACGAGACGCGCGGCCCCCTCTTCGACGACGCGTCCGTTGGCCAGGACCACCACTCGCGTCGCGAAGTCGCGCACGAAGTCGTCGTCGTGCGAGGTCAAGAGCAGCGTGCGCCCGGACGCGGCCAGCTGGCGGAGCGCATCGCCGAGATCGTGGCGCCGGGCCGGGTCGAGCGAGGCCGTCGGCTCGTCGAGCAGCAGTACCGGCGGATCCACTGCGAGCGCCCGCGCGATGGCAACGCGTTGCGCTTCCCCACCCGACAACTCGCGAGGCAGGGCCTTCTCCCGATGCCCGACACCGAGTTCGCCGAGCAATGCCCGCGCTCGGGCCTCGGCTTCGCCGCGGCTCAGGCGATGCACGTGCATGGGCGCCAGGCAGATGTTCTCCAGCGCCGTGAGGTGCTCGAAAAGGAAATGGAACTGGAACACCATGCCCGACCTGGGCACCTCGATCTCGCCGGCATCGGCCCGCTCGAGCCCCGCCAGGACACGCAGGATCGTCGTCTTGCCCGAGCCGGACAGCCCCATCAGCGCGACGATCTCCCCCGCGGCAGCCTGCAGGTCTACCCCGTCGAGGATGGTGCGGGCTCCGCGCGCCAGTCGCAGTCCACGCACGCGCAGAGGCGCGCTCACGACGGCACCACCTTCCAGCGCTGTTCCAGCCGGCGCGCCACGTGAGACAACGGCAGCGACATGGCCAGGTAGAGTGCGGCGCAGAGTAATCCGGGCACCAGCCAGCTGCCGACATTGGTGGCGAAGATCTGCGTCTGCTTGGTCAGCTCGACGACGGTCAGCACCGAGACGAGCGACGAATCCTTCAGCAGGGCGACGAAGTCGTTGGTCATCGGCGCCAATGCCAGGCGGAACGCCTGCGGCGCCCGCACCAGGCGCAGGGTCTGCCACCGGGTGAGGCCGAGGATGCGTGCGGCTTCGAGCTGACCGCGTGGGACGGCTTCGAGCGCGCTCCGGTAGATCTCGCTCTCGTACGCGGCGTAATTGAGTCCGAGCCCCAGCAGCGCCGCGGCGAAGGCCGGGAGCCTGATGACGTCTGCGACGCCGTAGTAGATGACGAACAGCTGCAAGAGCACCGGTGTGCCCCGCATCACCTCGACATAGCCGGTGAGCGCCGCTCGAATCGCAGGCCCGCCGTACACGCGGCCGGTCGCGATGGCCACCCCGAGCAGCACCGCCAGCGCCATCGAGGCGCAGGACAGTACCAGCGTGATGAGTGCGGCCCGCAGCAGCGATGGCAGATACCGTGGCAGGGCCGTGAACAGGCGGTCTCCTCCGCCCGGAGGCGTGCCCGCATCCACCGATTCCGTCCGAGTCGGCTCTGCCGACGCCGTCTCGAGCAGACGCGCATAGAGCCGCGGCTGATCGTCGTTCCACACCTGCCACTTGCGGAAGATGGCCTCCAGCGTGCCGTCGAGCATCGCCTCGCGGAGGACGTCATCGACCCGCTCCCGCAGGGACGTGTTCTCGGGCGCCGTGATGATGATGTAGTGCCCGATCGCGACCGCCGCGGAGTGCGTGAAGAGACCCGCCGTCCGCCGCATCGCCCGCTCGGCCAGCACGTGGTCCAGCAGCACCGCGTCCACCCGACCCAGCGCCAGATCGCTGTACGGGTGCACGTCATCGTCGTAGGACACCGCCACGATGCCGTGGTCGCGCTCGGCCTGCAGCAGGAGGTCGTAGGCCATCGTCCCGCCCAGCGTGGCGACCCGGCGGCCGCGCAGTTCCGCCAGCGACGAGAAGCGGCCGCGATCGGCCGCGCGCACCGTGATCACCTCGCGAAACTCGTAGTACGGCAGCGAGGCGGCCAGCGACGCCCGCCGCGCCGGAATGTCCTCGATGCCGCTCAGGCCGATGTCGAAGTCGCCCCGCCGTGCGGACTGATCGAGCGAACTGAACGCAATCTGCACGAATTGCGCCTCGCGCCCCAGGCGCCGAGCCACGAGCTCCGCGATCTCGACGTCGAACCCGACCATCTTCGTGGGATCGTTCGGATCGGCCTCGACGAACGGGGCGCCGCCCTCCGAGTCGCCGCCCCACCGCAGCGGCGATTGGGCGTGGAGCGGCGTGCTGACGCCCAGGAACGCGAGGAGCAAGAGCAGACGGGGCACGATCGCGCGACAGTATATGGAAGCAGTTAGATAGATAGCGAATTTCTTGCTTTCGTGATCTGGTGATCGCGCTATCGAGCGCGCGATCCGGCGAACTTCGGCTGCGCCGCTAGACGTTGGCGTGTTGGAAGACGATGTCGATGTCGGACTCGCGGGTTGGGCCCGTTATCGCCCATCCCCGGCGCCGCGATTCAGCCCTGGGGCACGACGCGGGCGCCGGTGAGGAACCGCTTGTAGCCCGAATACTCGGTGATGGTGCGCAGGCGCGGCGTGCCGGCGCCGCGCGTGACGCGCAGCGAAGTCGAAGAGATCGGCAGCATCAACGTTTCGTCGGGATCCTGAAAGCGCACCGGCTTGAAGCGGATGGTCGTGTCCCATCGCTCCATCACCCAGTTGCTTTCCACGCCCGCTCGCCGAGCTAGTTTGCGCGGCATCGGGATGTCCACCAGGCCCGCCAACGACTGATCGAGCCGGATCACCTCGTGAGTGTCGGGATCCAGCCAGATCCGGCCGCGGAAGCCGCCGTCCACATCGAAGCTGATGCAGTCTTCCTGGTCTTCGACTTCCGAGACGGCCACCTTCAACGGCCGCCTGAGCTGATAATCCACGACGATGGCAAGACGCCCGTCGACTTTGCCTGGCTTGCCGAGCGAGAAGGTGTAGTCGGGCCGCTGTTCGGCCAGCAACATGGAGAGCGGCTGCGTCTCGGTGTCCTGCTGCTCGGGCGTCGTGCAGGCCTGGTAATCGTTCTTCCGCGGCTCGTGCCCATTCACACGAAGCACTTGACGCAAGGTCCGCGCCTCAGGCGCGTCCTCGGTATGGGCGAACGGATCCCAGGCGAGCCGAAGCTCGGATTCCACCGTGCGCGCAAACCCCTCGGCCCCCAACCCGGCGGTGAGCGGCTGGAGGCGGACGACCTCGAGGCAGACCAGGCTCTGCGCCCGCGTGAAATACTGCTCCACCTTCGTGCCCGCCGAGTGCAGCAGGTCGGCGAGCGACTGTCGCAACGGCGCCTGCGCCGAGGCCCCCGTCCACAGCAGGCCGAGCACCAGTCCCCCGACAGCGGCCGCAAGGCGCATATCTGCGGCGGATTATACAGACGCGTACCCTGAGCGCAAGCCCGTCTTGGCGGCTCGGCCGGGCGGCAGAGCTTTCGGATACGATGCCGCAGACTCGTGTACACCTTCGACTGGTCTGGGGAGTTCCGCGCGTGGCTGGCGCGCGTTCGGCGGCCGCAGACGTGGCGGCAGGTGGCACCCAATGTCTGGTTCATCGGGCTCACCAGCCTCCTCACTGACATCTCGTCGGAGATGGTCGCGAGCATCCTCCCGTTGTATCTGGTGCTCGGTCTCGGGCTGAGCCCGTTCATGTTCGGCGTCGTTGACGGCCTCTATCCGGGCGTCACCGCGCTCGTGAGATGGGGGGGAGGGGTGCTTGGCGACCGTACGCGACAGCACAAGACCCTGGCGGCCGTGGGCTACGGCATCTCGGCGATCAGCCGTGTCGTCTGGCTCCTCGTCGGCGGCCACGTGACCGGTATCATCGCCACCGTCACCGCCGATCGCATCGGCAAGGGTATGCGCACCGCACCACGGGATGCCCTGATTTCGCTGAGCACGCCGCCGGCCGGCCTTGGCTCTGCTTTCGGCGTCCACCGCGCCATGGATGCGGCGGGCGCGATGCTCGGTCCGTTGACCGCGACCGCCTTGCTCCTGGCGGCGCCGCAGCGTTTCGATCTGGTGTTCGTCGTCAGCTTCAGCCTGGGCATCGTCGGCCTCGCGGTGCTGGTGCTGTTCGTACGGACTTCCCAGGCCAGGCCGAGTGCGGCTCAGAGTTCGGCGACGCGGTCCCCGGCCTGGGGCGTCGTGCCGCGCCAGCGCGGTCTCTGGCTGACGCTGATCAGCGGCGGCGCGCTGGCCCTGGTGACCATCAGCGACGCATTCGTCTACCTCGTCCTCCAGCGGCGCGGCCTGGTGGCGCCGTCGACCATCCCGTTGCTCTACGTTTGCACCAACGCCACCTACCTCGTGCTGGCGGTTCCGATGGGAGGCCTCGCGGATCGCTGGGCGCGATGGAAGATCTTCATTCTCGGTCACCTCTCCCTGGCCGTGGTCTACGCCGTCTTGCTGTCGCCGGTCGATGGCCGCGGGCTCGTCCCCGTGGTGCTCGTCTGCCTGGGCGCGTATTACGCCGCCACCGATGGCGTGCTCTCGGCGATGGCCAGCGCTGTCCTGCCGGGTACCGACCGGGGATCCGGCCTCGGTCTCCTTGCCACCGCCACCAGCCTCGGGCGGCTCGGGGCATCGCTCATCTTTGGCTGGGTCTGGGCCTCGTGGAGCGAAATCGCCGCGCTGACGATGTTTGCGATCGCCCTGCCGCTGGTAATCGTGGCGAGCGCGATCGTCCTCTCGCGTGCGCAGCGGGAGATAATGACCGCATGAGCGGGCGTGTCCGGGCCTTTGTCGCCGTCCTCGGCGTGGCCATGACGCTCGTGGCCAGCTACGCCTGGTTCACCTGGAGCCCGTCGCCGGGGCCCGCGGCGCCGGCAACCTCGGCTCCAGACCCTTCCGAAACGGTACCCGCCCGCCTCGCCGCGATGCCCTCGCCGCCCTTTGCCATGGTGCGCAGCCTGATCGCGGACGATACGCACGGGCGCATAGGCGTGATCCCCTTGGCGGCGCCCGCGGGACCGAGGTTCATCACCAAACTCGCCTGCGAGCGTCTGTCCTACGCGTCCGGGCACGGCGTGTGCCTGACGCTCGGCGCGGACGGCATGCGCACCTCCTACACCGCCGAGATCTTCGACTCGTCGTTCGAGGTGCGGGGGCGCGTCCCGCTCACCGGAGTTCCCAGCCGGGTGCGCGTATCGCCGGACGGCCGCCGTGCGGGCATCACCGTGTTCGAGGAGGGCCACTCGTACGCGGAGCAGGGTTACTCCACCCGGACGACGCTCATCGACACGTTGGGAGCCGGCACCATCGGCGATCTCGAGTCGTTTGCCGTCACGCGCGACGGTCGTCCCTTCCGGGAGGTCGACTTCAACTTCTGGGGCGTGACCTTCGCCAAGGGTGGCAATCGGTTCTACGCCACGCTGGCGTCAGGCGGCGTGAAATACCTGGTCGAAGGCGACGTCGATGCGCGAGCGGCGCGGGTGGTCGCACGGGACGTCGAATGCCCTTCGCTTTCCCCCGACAATAGGCGCGTCGCCTACAAGCAGGCTTACACAGACGCTCGCGGCATGGGCTGGACATTGCACGTACTCGAACTCGCCACGATGTCCGACACGACGCTTGGCGCCGAGACGCGGAGCGTGGACGATCAGGTTGAGTGGCTCGACGATGGGCATGTGATGTATCACCTGCCTTCGTCGCGCGGCGCGGATATCTGGGTCATGAGCACCGACGGCACCACACCCCCGCGTCTCCACTTCCCGCTTGCCTACTCGCCGGCGGTCGTGCGGTGAGCCAGGTCTTCTCTACCGCGGCTCGGCGGTGACGACGGCCAGGGCATCGGCGCTTGGCGACACGGCCAGACGCGTGACGGCACCCAGCCCGTGCTTCGAGACGTCGAGCACTTCCCGCCAGGTGCTGGTGGCTCGTGTCCAGGCCAACACCTTCGTCCCGGCTGACATCAGCAACGTCCGTCCGTCGGGCAGCCATTCGTAATCGCGATCCAGGCTGCCCTCCGCCGTCCGGGTCATCGTCTCGATCCGGCCGGAAGAGGGGTCAAGGGACTTGATCGAGTATTGGCCCTCGGACTCCCGCTGCACGAAGCTCACCAAGGTGGTCCCAGGCACGAGTCGCAAGGTGCGGCCGATGTCGCGAGCCACGATCTCACCCGCACCGGTACTGACCTGCGCCAGTTGCAGGGTTGCGGGTTCTCCCAGGACATAGAGTGCCAGGCGATCGCCGTCGATCCAGGCGTGGTATCCGACGGGCTTGATGTCCGTCAGCACCAGTACGGGGTCGAGTCCCCGACGATCGAACTGCCACAGTCGCTGGGTGCCATCGGGCTCGACCCTGATTACTGTGAACCCGTCGCGCGCGAGTCGGGCTGCGGTGGGCCGGACAGCGGGAACCGTTGGCGAGTACTCGCCCTCAGGTGTCCGGGTGAGCTGTTGCGTCCGGCCGGTCGTGCGATCGAACTCGTAGATGTCCGTCTGCTTGCCGTCGCGATTCGCGGTGAACAGGATCCGCCGTCCATCGCGATCGAAGTGGGGCTGGTTCTCGTAGCCGGACGTGGTGGCAATTGGCTGAGGCTTGGCCGCGCCAAGCGCCTGCAGTCCGTCGGCCAAGGAGAACAAGTAGATGTCGGTCGGGGATTGTGGGCGCAGGGCTGGCTGGCCGAGGGCCAGAGCGGTGACCAAGACGGTGATGACCCGCATGTTCGGATTCTACTGGCTGCACGCTCCGATCTCACGCTCGCGGCGTAGACGAGCGTGCGGCGACGCGAGCGCTCAGCGCGAACGGCGGAAGGCCAGGGTTCGAGTCAACTCGGAGCCATCCCCCGAGCGGGACGTGAAGCTGAGTTCGAACGTGTCGCCATCGACCCGGAAGCGGCGCACGAAGTCCTTGCCCAGGTCTTCCGGAAAGAGCGAGCCCTGGATGTGATGCATCACCGTGCCGGCGGTTTCGTCTACGGTGAACGTTCCGAAGTAGGCGTCGTAGCCGAGAACGACCCGGGCGTTCTTCGCATCCTCCGCAGCCGCCGGCTCGGTGATGGCCTGGGCGCGGCCTTGCCGCATCATCTGCAAGGCCATGTGCCCACTGGAGCTGTAGAACAGGCGGCCAATCGGCTGCTGGCCCAGGACCGGATCGTTGACGACCTCCCCACCCGACCGTCGGACGGCCCTCGACTGCAGCTCCCACGACCCGAGCATTCGCTCGCGAGCGCCGCCGGCAGGGGCTGGTGAGGCGCAGGACGATAGACCTGCCATCGCGATACCCGCGATCAGCGAGATGAAGGCACGTCGGGCCACGGGCATGGCCAAGTAGATTCCCGCGGGCATGCCGAAGTCAACGGCGGCCAACTCCGACGTTGGCGCCCCGATGTCGTCGTCAGAGCCTCGCTTAGAGCAGCGACGCCGGAGGTGGCCGCCCACAATGTTGTCAGCCGGACGACAATTCCGTAGGCGGGCCAACGGCCGCAGCGCTGAAACGCGCACGATCTGGAATACACCGTGACGAATCGGGACGGCGCGAGCTTTGCCTTCGCCCGCGGCCGGAGGTGTGGATGATCAACGGGCAGTCAATTGTGATCAGGGGCGATATCTCGGGCAGCGAGGATCTCGTGATAGCGGGCCGGGTTGAAGGCAGTATTTCGCTCGACGGGCGGGTGCTGACGCTGGCCTCGGGGTCGCACGTCGTGGGCACCTTGTCGGCGGCGTCAGTTGTGGTCTCGGGGACGGTCGAGGGCAGTATCGAGGCAGGCGAACGTCTGGAAATTCGGGACTCGGCCGTCATCGAGGGCGATCTGAGCACACCTAAGCTGCTGGTAGCGGAGGGGGCCGATTTGAGAGCCACCATCGACATGCCGGCCCGGGGCGCTCGCAAGCCGGCGATGGCGGGCGCGGCCTGACAGTCGGGAACACCGGGGCGACTTCGGGGTGCGCTACGATTGGGCGCCAACCGAGGTCGCCTTCAGATGCTCCTATCCCCCGCCCGATTCGCGTCCCTTACACTGCTCGTGCTTGCGCTCGCGGCCGCCATGCCGCGACTCGTCGCGCAATCCTCGGTCATCGCCGTCAGCGGCGGCACCCTCATCGACGGCAACGGCGGCGCGCCAGTCCCCGACGCGGTGATCCTGGTACGCGACGGGCGAATCGCCGCTCTCGGACCGCGCAGCGCCGTTCCGGTGCCCGCGGACGCGCGGGTCATCGACGCCGCCGGCAAATTCGTGATGCCGGGACTCATCGACACCAACGTGCACCTGTCGCTGTACGGGGGTGTGGCCGAGCGCTACGAGACCCTGGCCAAGTATCACCCGCGGCAGAAGGAGATCGTCCTCGAGGCCGCACAGATCGATCTGAGGCACGGCGTGACGACCGTCAGGGACAGCTACGGGCTGCTCACCCCGCTGGCCGCGGTGCGCGACGAGATCGCCGCCGGAAGGGCCATCGGGAGCCGAATCCTGGCCGCCGGCAACATCATCGGATGGGGCGGGCCCTACTCGGTCAGCTTCAGTCTGATTCGTGAGCTCAACCTCACGCTGTTCCAGGAGCAGGTGAACGACGAGGTCTCGCACGGCGTCGGCGAGGACCTCGTGGACATGACACCGGACGAGCTGAAGGCGGCGATCCGGGCGTATCTCGATCAGGGCCCGGACTTCCTCAAGTACGGCGGCACCGCGCACTTCGCGCGTCCGTCGTTCGTCGGCTTCTCGCCCGAGGCGCAAAAGGCGATCGTGGACGAGGCCCACTCACGGGGGAAGGTGGCGGAAACGCATGCGACGACGGCCGACGGCCTGCGACTGTCGATTGCGGCGGGCATCGATCTCATCCAGCACCCAGAGGTGCTCGGTCTGCGTGAGCTGCCTCCAGCGCTCGTGCAGACGATCGTCGAGCGGCAGATTGTCTGCTCGATGCTGGTCAGCACCATCACCGGCGAAGCGTGGACCAAGCACCTGAAGGACGCCGACGAGGCGGCGAAGAAGCGCGCCGAGGCCGACAAACGCGGCGAGGGCGGCGGGTCACGGACGAAGACCGCAGCAGAGCTGCGGCAGCGGCAGGCCGAGGAAGGGCTGGAGCTCGAGACGCGACGGAAGAACGCGCAAGCGCTGATCAGGGCTGGCGCCGTCGTCACCGCCGGCACCGACAGCTACTGGGCCGCGGCGCCGGAGTTCACGCGCACGCCGAAGCCGCGCAACCAGGATCACGGCATCGGCACGGTCATGGCCATCGAGGGGCTCGTCGAATTGGGCATGTCGTCGGCCCAGGCGATTGTGGCCGGAACGAAACACGGCGCGATCGCGGCGCGGGGCCTGGCCGAGTTCGGGACGCTCGAGGCCGGCAAGCGCGCGGACGTGCTCGTCCTGGATGCCAACCCGCTGGAGGACATCAAGAACCTGCGCAAGGTGTCGACGGTCATCAAGGACGGCGCGTTGATCGACCGAGAGGCGCTGCCGAAGGCTCGCGTGCTTTCGCGCGACGTGCAGTAGGCGATCCGTAAGGCCTGTCCCACACCGGCCACGCGAATGCCGCCGGGGACTTCAGAATCCCAGACGGACGCTGAGCTGCATCGTGCGGGCGGGCCGTGCACTCGAAATGATTCCGAACCCGGCGGCGCCGAGGTTCCAGATCCAAGGCGAGGACTTGCGCTACGGCGAGAACGATCGGCCCACGTTTGACGGCCGCGAAGCCAGAACGAGTCGCGTCGAGCGTGTAGGAGCCGGGCACCAGTCCGGAGCTCCGGTACACGCCCTCTTCGTTACTGACCGTCGCCGTCCGGACGCCAGTGGCGTCGTTGACGACTTCCACCGTCGCCCCGGGCAAGGCTCCCCCGCTCGCGTCCTGGACGATGTCCGATATCACCCCAGAGCCGCTCTGCGCTGCGAGGTCGATGGGGGTCAAGGCCAGGCCGGCGGTGATGAGTCCGGCGGTGATTATTCGGATCATGAGAGGGACTTCCTGGTCGTAATCGAGTCCGCGATCGCCGCCAGCGTCGTCCCGTCGAGGATGCGCGCGGTCTCATCCCGAACGCTCTTGAACAGCGTGCGGACGGCGCAGTCATCCTCGTCCGGGCAGTCGTCACAGGCTTGGTACGCCGTCTGACTGGCACATGGGACGAGCGCCAGCGGTCCGTCGAGCACCCGAATCACCTGTCCTGCGGTGATCTGATCCGGGGGGTGGCGCAGGAGGTACCCGCCGCCGGGGCCTTTTCGGCTTAATACCAAGCCGTGACGATTGAGGTCGAGCAGGATGGCCTCGAGGAACTTCCGGGGGATGCCGTCCAACTCGGCGAGATCGGCGATGAGCATGGGCCCGCTCTCATGGTGTTGAGCTAGTCGCAACAGCGCTTTCAGGCCATATTTGGCGCGTTTGGTCAGCATTCCATTTACTCTATCTATTAATAAAGTGAAGGCAAGCATGCCGTGGCACGACTGACGTCATCGTCATCAGGGCCTCGGGCCCGTTCCAACTTGACGGCCTCCCTGCGGGGTGGTCGGTTTCGCGCAGCGGATCGGGCCCGGGGCAGAGGCCTGGGGCGTCCGGTCATGGGCGTTTTGCGCGAGGGTCTCCCCGTAACTGAGTGGCATCCCCGACCGGGAAGCGGCGAGGTTCAACTCTAGCCGGCTGAGAGTTCTGCCCTCTATTCGCTCATCGGCGGCTCTACGGTTTCGGCATCTGCCGCGCCGAACTCGCGCCGTGAAGAGACGAGTTCGGTCTCGCCACCATCCTGCCGTGGGGCACCCACGACGAACGCTCACGGTGACCATGCGTTACCATTGCGCGGCTGAGGAGCCGGCGGCCAGTGACTCAACGGGCGCGCCGACTGGACTTACACGAGGGTGAACCGCGTGGTCGCCGATCCGGACATCAGCGGCACCTGTGAACGGACCCGGTGCGCTCGCTCCTAGAGCGCGCCGGACAGGCATGGCGCGCGCTCACGCCGCCACGACGCGCAGTCCTGGCCTCGACGCTGTGGGCGGTGGCGACGCTGCCCGTGCTCAGCCGCCTGGTCATCGGACGTGCGGCGGACGACCTCAAGGTCTTCATGAACGGCGCCGACGCCGTGCTGCACGGCCCTCTCGTGTACCGCGATGTGGTGTTCGAATACCCGCCATACGCGCTCCTGTGGTTTCTACCGCCGCGCGCGCTGTCGCACGATCTCGGCAGCTTCCGCCTGGCGTTTGGACTGGAGATGTGGGCTGCCGATGCCCTCGTCAAGGCGCTTCTGCTGTGGCACGGGGTACGCCATCGCGGGGGGCTGCACGACTTGACGCCGTTTCTGGCCTACTCGCTCGGCAGCGCCGCGCTGGGGCATCTCCTGCTGCAGCGTTTCGATCTGGTCCCTGCGGCGCTCACCCTCGGCGCCGCGCTGGCGGTGGCCGGCGGCTCGGCGCTCCTCGGCGGGTTTCTCGTAGCGGTTGGTGCAGGAACCAAGCTGTACCCCGCGCTTCTGGTGCCCGTGCTCGGCGTGTTCGCCTTGCGTCACGGGCGCGCCGGGCTTGCCCGATTCACCGGGGGCGTCGCGCTGGCCAGCGCTCCTCTGGCCGTCGCCGTGTTCTGGATTCCGTGGTGGCGCTTTGCCTCGTATCACGTGGAACGCGGTCTGCAGGCGGAGTCGCTGCTGGCGTCGATTGTCTGGGCGCTGCACTTCGCCGGGGTTCCCGCGGGCTGGGCGCTGGTGTGGAGAGCGGTGGAAGTGACCGGCCCGCTGGCTGCGGGGCTGGTCGGGCCTGGGCAGCTGTTGTGGGTCGTGGCGACGCTCGCGTGTCTCGCGTCGGCCACATGGACCGCGTGGCGTCTGAACTCGGTGGCCTCGCAACCGCCTGTCGGAGCCATGGCGGCAGTGCTGTTGCTGCCCATTGCCGCGTTCGTGGCGACCAATACCGTGCTCAGTCCTCAGTTTCACCTGTGGCTGTTGCCGCTGGCCGCCCTCGTGCTGTCTAGACCGCCCCGAGAACCGGAGATCGCACTCGAACCTGCGGGAGTGCCTCCGGAGGCGCTCCGAGCAGCCTGGTGCATTGTCGCCGCGACACTCGTCGTGCCCGTCTTCTATCCGAGCCGGGAGTACGCGGCGGGACTCGGGCTCTGGCGGACCGCCGTGCTCGTACTGCGAAACGGCCTGTTGATCTACGCCACGGCCTGCCTTTGGGCCGGTGTCAGGAAGCTAAGACGGGCGGTCGGCCGGCAGAAGCGTGTTTCCTTTTCGCCACTAGCTTGATGAATCGCGTTCCCTCTCGACAACGTTCCCCGAGACCGCGATGACCGCCACCTTTGTCTTCCCATCGGGGGCCTTCCGCGATCGGTCTGGTGCGACCTCGGGGAGAAGAGGAGCATCAGTGAGATGGCATCACGCTTGCCTCTCGGTGGGGCATGTCCGACACCACGATGCAATCGGCATATGACGAGCCGACCGTTATGTGGCGTATGCGGCGCGCCGGTGGACAGTCGTCGCATGCCATCATTGGGCCGCGGCTGAATGGAGTGGCCGTCATGTGGTTCGTCAACGGCCATCCGGTTGGGCTTCGAGAATTCGACGACTGCATCGGCGCACTGCGCTGGAGCGAGCAAATGCAAGCCCAGAACTGGGCCGCGGGTTGGCGCCTCGCGTCCGAGTAAGAAATATCCTCGGCGACCGTTCCAGCACCGCGAGCATTTCAGTGTCTCGTGCGAGGGGTCAAACCCGGTAAGATGCCCCGCAACACGGGAGCATAGGTGATGACCAGCACGGGAGCCAGAGTTCGACGGCGTTCACTGCTCACGGCCGCAGCTGCGACGGCAGCCGCCGCCGTCGTGCGCGGCCAGGCGCCGGCCTCGTCGACCGCGCCGCCGGTGACGACGTTGGCCGATGTGCCGTTGTCCGACAACGCGACCATCACCGTCGAACGACGCGACGACATCGTCTTGATCGGCATCAACCGGACCGCAACGCACAATCGGTTCGACGGCGCGACCCGGCGGCGGATGGGCGTGGTTTTCTACGCCTACGACCGCGATCCGTCGCTGCGGGCCGCAGTGCTCTTCGGCCACGGCGACTGCTTCTCACGCGGCATCGACGTGGACGCGGCGCAGGCGAGCTTCCAATCGGGGCAGCCGGCCGTGGACCCGAGCGGCACGGTCGACATCCTCGGCAAGGCGACACCGCCGCCGGGGAAACCAGTGGTGGTCGTGGCGCACGGTGACACCTGGAATCTCGGGCACGAAATCTATCTCGCCTGCGATGTCCGCATCGCGGCCGCCGACACCGAGTTTGGACAGGACGAGAACACGCACGGCCGCTTCCCCGGCGGCGGTGCGACCGTGCGCTTCGTCCGCGAAGCGGGTTGGGGCAACGCCATGCGCTACATGCTCACCGGCGATCACTGGAGTGCCGGGGAGTCATATCGGATGGGCATCACCCAGCTCGTGGCACCGACGCCGCAGGCGGCGCTGGAGGCGGGCATCGGAATGGCCAGGAAGATCGCCGCTGCTGCGCCGCTCTCGACGAGGGCAACGCTGTCATCCTCACGGCACGTGACCACGCCGGTCGAGGCCGACGCCCTGGCAAAGACCAACGCCGTCTACGCGGCGCTCTATAAGACGGAGGATTTTCTGGAGGGACGACGGGCGGAGGCGGAGGGCCGACCGCCGAAGTATCGAGGGAAGTAGCCGCGATAACGCTTTTCCACCGGCCCAGCTCATGCGTATAATGATGCCATCCTGAACATCACACCCGGCTTTCGCCTGGGTCCCCACGAAATCACCTCGCTGCTCGGCGAAGGGGGGATGGGACAGGTGTATCGGGCGACCGACACGTACCTGAAACGCCAGGTCGCGCTCAAGGTCCTCCCCGCGTCGGTGGCCGCTGACCCGGAGCGGCTCGCCCGGTTCCAGCGCGAAGCGGAGGTACTCGCGGCGCTGAATCATCCCCACATCGCACAGATCTACGGGCTCGAGAAGGCGCCCGACGTCACCGCGCTCGTGATGGAGTTGGTCGAGGGCCAGGAACTATCGGACCGCATCGCGCGCGGGCCCCTGCCGCTCGACGAGGCGCTGCCTATCGCCAGGCAGATCGCCGAGGCCCTCGAGGCCGCGCACGAGGTCGGAATCGTCCACCGCGATCTCAAACCGGCCAACATCAAAGTGCGGCCGGACGGCACGGTGAAGGTGCTGGACTTCGGCATCGCCAAGGCTCTCGACCCGGGTGCGACGAATGGGCTCGCGAACTCGCCCACCATCACGTCCACGGCGATGACGGGAGCGGGAGTCATCCTCGGCACCGCTGCCTACATGGCGCCGGAGCAGGCGAGGGGGAAACCGGTCGACAAGCGAGGGGACATCTGGGCGTTCGGCATCGTCGTCTTCGAAATGCTGACCGGCCGGCGCGCCTTCGCGGGAGATACGACCTCGGACGTGATCGCCGCCGTGCTGCTCCAGGAGATCGACTGGCGCGCGTTGCCCGCCGGCACGCCACCTCGGCTACGGTGGCTGCTGGAGCGATGTCTCGACCGGAACCCGAGGCAGCGCTTGCGCGACATCGGCGAGGCGCGCGTCGCGCTCGACGAGCTGGCGCAGGATGCGAGCCACAAGGCCGACGTGCGCGTGCCACCGGCCACAGCCATGTCCGCGCTTCCTGCGCGCGCCGGGCGTTCCACGACCGTCGTGTCTGCCGTTGCTCTGCTCGCACTTGGCTTGGCGTTGGGGCGCTTCGCAGGGTGGTCTGCCGGTGCGGCCCCAGCCGCAGCTGCGGCGGCGCCGGTTGCCTTCGAGCGCCTCACCTTCCAGTCGGGCCACTTTCTCAACGCCCGCTTCGCTCCTGACGGGCAGACGGTTTTCCTGAGCGCGGCCTGGAGAGGGGGGCGGGAAGTCTTCCAGGTCCGGCCGAAGGCCGGCGAATTGCCGGTCGGTCTCGCGAACGCCGAGCTGCTCTCAGTTTCGCGATCCGGTGAGCTCGCCCTTCTCCTCCCGCGAGTGGAAACGGGCAATCCGTACGTGAGTTACGGCACGCTGGCAGTGGTGTCCGCGAGCGGGGGCACCCCGCGGGAGCTCGCCGAGAACGTCTCTGCTGCCGACTGGGCGCCGGACGGCGCGAGCCTGGCGGCACTCCGGGTCTTCGGAAGCAAGCAGCGGTTGGAATATCCCCTGGGAACGCCGCTCTACGAGTCGGCGTCCCGCGTCTTCGCCCCTCGTGTGTCGCCAGCCGGCGACAGGGTGGCCTTTTTCGAACTGGACGCGTCGGAC
>DATLLC010000327.1:0-31012 GCA_035538015.1 Vicinamibacterales bacterium | reverse complement strand
CCGCCTGCTCGTCACGCTCCGCGACGGCGGGGACGCGAGCGTACCGGCCTCCCTCGTCGCGCGCATCGACCCTGACGAAGTGGCCACCCCGGTCGCGTCGCCGCCGACTTCCGTCGAGCCCACGGTTGTGGCCGGGCCGGTCACGCCCCAGGCCATTCTGGCCGGCCGGCCGTTCGCAGCCCTCATCGCTTCGGCTGCCGTCGCCTACGGGGTGGACGAGCGGCTGGTGCACGCGGTCATCGAAGCCGAGTCCAACTATCAGCCACGCGCGCGCTCGCGTACCGGAGCCAAGGGGCTCATGCAGCTGATGCCGGCCACCGCCCGGCAGTACGCCGTCCGGGATCCCTACGACCCGCAGGCCAACATCGAGGCGGGCGTCCGGCACCTCAAGGACCTTCTGGGCCGATTCGAGTTGCGGCTGGCGCTGGCCGCCTACAACGCCGGCGAGGGTGCCGTCCGAACCTACGGGGGGCTGCCACCCTTTGCCGAAACGCGCAGTTACGTGGCGCGAGTCCTCGAGCGCGCCGGCCGATAGAATCTCCTGGGGCGACTATCCGGGGCCGGTCGCGGTCTAATTGTCCAGGGCCGCAGACTCCGGTCAGGCCGCCAGATTTTCGTGTAACATCTTGTAGCACAATCTCTTAACCCCTTCTGCTCACGTTGATGCTCAGTTAGCGATGGAATTCCGCTGCCGCCTCGGCAACCCGTCGGGCGAGATCATCGAGGGCGTGTATATCGCCCACAGCGAAACTGCTCTTCGGCGCGAGCTGGAAGAGAAGGGGCTGCACGTCCTGTCCCTGCGGGCCCGTGGTGGCTTTGGTGGTGTCTCGCTCGGTCGACGTCCGAACAGGATCGCGCGCCATGAGTTTCTGGTATTCAACCAAGAGCTGGCCACGCTTCTGAAGGCCGGCATGCCGCTCGTCCAATCAATCGATATTCTTCGTGTGCGCCTGGCCAACCCCGTGTTCAAGGCCGTTTTGGACGACGTCCACGAGAAGGTCCGCGCAGGGACGTCGCTGTCCGACGCCTTCGCCGCGCACGGCGAGCTCTTTCCGGGTGTCTACACCGCTTCGCTGATGGCCGGGGAGCGCTCGGGCAATCTCGAGACGGTGCTGCGCCGCTTCGTCGCGTATACGAAGGTGATCGACACCGTTCGGTCGAAGACGCTGTCCGCGCTCATCTATCCGGTGATTCTGATCGCCCTCGCCCTCGTCCTGGTGGGCATCATCGTCATCAAGGTGGTGCCGACCTTCTCGGATTTCTACAGCACGTTCGGCGCGGAGCTGCCGCTGTCGACGCGGATCATCGTGAGCATCTCCAACACCGTGCGCAGCCAGGCGCTGGTCATCGCGGTGGCCGTGGTGGGCGGCGCGCTGGCGTTCTACACCTGGATCAAGCAACCGGGGCAGAAGGCCCGTTTCGATCGCGCGGTGCTCAGCCTGCCGGGGATCGGCGCGAGCATGCACAAGTTCGCGACCTCGCAGCTGGCCCGGACCCTCAGCACGCTGCTCGGAGGCGGCATCCCGCTGGTGAACGCGCTCGACATCGCGGCGAAGTCGACGGGGAACCGCTACCTCGGGCGTGAGCTCGAGGTGGTGGCGCAGCGGGTCCGCGAGGGGCAAGGGTTCTCGTCCACGCTGCTCGAGCGGCGCACGGTTCCCGACGTGGCGATCAAGATGATCGAGGTCGGCGAGTCCACCGGCGCGCTACAGGAGATGCTCAACAGCCTCGCCGACTTCTACGACGAGGAGATCGACACCGAGGTGAGCCGCTTCGTGACGCTCATCGAGCCGGCGCTGCTGGTGATCATGGGTATCGTCATCGCGACGATCGTGCTGGCGCTGTACATGCCGCTCTTCCAGCTCTCCTCGGTCATAGGAACACGGTGATGGACGTCACGAACCACCCGGATACCGACCCACTGGACGCCGAGACGCTCGTCGAGGAGCCCGGAGAGTCCGCGGCGGCCCTGGCCGCACGGGCGGCCGAGACCGAGCGGGCCCGCCGGCTGGCCGAGCGCTACCGGCTCGATTTCCTGGACATGAACGAGTTCCGGATCGACCAGGAGCTCTTCCGGTCCATTCCCGCCGACCTCATGCTCCGCTATGGCTTTGTCCCGAGCCGGCGCGAAGGCAAGGCCATTGTCATCGTGGTGTCGGACCCCTCCGACCTACCGATGATCGACGAGCTCAGCGTCCTCCTGGGGACGCCGGTGAAGGTAATGGTCGGCTCGCGCACGGCCATCGAGTCAATCCTCAAGAAGAGCGAGAGCTCGCAGCGGTTGCTCGACGAGGCGACCGAAGAGTTCCAGCTCCAGGTGCTGCGCGAGGACGACAACGGCGACGAGAACCTGAGCCTCGAGCGCCTGACGAGCGATGACAGCCCGATCATCAAGCTGGTGCACCGGACGATCTTCACGGCCATCCAGCGGCGCGCCAGCGACATCCACATCGAGACGCAGGACGATGCGGTGTATGTGAAGTACCGGGTCGACGGGGTGCTGCAGCCGGCGATGCGCCCGATCGCCAAGCGCTTCCACAGCTCGATCATCTCGCGGATCAAGGTGATGGCCGAGCTCGACATCGCCGAGAAGCGCGTGCCCCAGGACGGCCGCTTCAAGCTGAAGATGCCGGGGAAGACCATCGACTTCCGCGTCTCGGTGATGCCGAGCGCGCACGGCGAGGACGCCGTCATCCGCATCCTCGACAAGCAGTCGATCAGCGAGCAGTTCACCGAGCTCCGGCTCGACATCCTCGGCTTCCCCGATCAGGAACTGAAGCGCTTCCGGAAGTACATCCGCGAGCCCTACGGCATGGTGCTCGTCACCGGGCCGACCGGCTCGGGCAAGACGACGACGCTCTACGCCGCGCTGGCGGAGATCAAGAGCATCGAAGACAAGATCATCACCATCGAAGACCCGGTCGAGTACCAGCTGCGCGGCATCACGCAGATCCCGATCAACGAGAAGAAGGGCCTGACCTTCGCGCGCGGGCTGCGCTCCATTCTGCGCCACGATCCCGACAAGATCATGGTCGGCGAGATTCGCGATCCGGAAACGGCGCAGATCGCCATCCAGTCGGCGCTGACTGGCCACCTCGTGTTCACCACGGTGCACGCCAACAACGTCTTCGACGTGCTCGGCCGGTTCCTGAACATGGGTGTCGAGCCGTACCAGTTCATCTCGGCGCTCAACTGCGTGATGGCGCAGCGGCTGGTGCGGCGGATCTGCGACGCCTGCCGCCACGAGGTTCGGCACACGCCCGAGATGCTGATCGAATCCGCGCTGAACCCGGCGCTGTCCGAGACCCACATCTTCCTGGAGGGCGCCGGCTGCATCGAGTGTGGCGGCACCGGTTTCAAGGGCCGCATGGCGATCTGCGAGCTCCTCGAGCTCACCGATCACATCCGCGAGATCATTCTGGATCGGCGGCCCATCTCGGAGGTCAAGCGGGCCGCCAAGGAGCAGGGGATGCGGTTCCTCCGCGAGTCCGCGGTGGAGCGCGTCATGCATGGCCTCACGACACTGCGCGAGATCAACAAGGTGACCTTCGTCGAATGAGTGCGCTCGACTGGCTGATGACGCCGCCGCCCGAGGTCGCGGTCGAAATCGACCGCTCGCACGTCGGCGCGGCCCGCGTCGAGTGGCGGGGCGGCCGCCCGATCGTCGCCGCCCATGCGGTCGAGGTGCTGCCCACCGGCGCCGTGTCGCCGGCGCTGGTGGCGGCGAACATGGCGGACGTGGGGGTGGTGGGGCAGGCGGTCGCCCGCGTGCTCAACGAAATCGGCGGGCGGGTGCATCGGGTGGCGCTGATCGTCCCCGATACCGTGGCCAAGGTGTCGCTGCTGCGTCTGGAGAAGGTGCCAGCGAAGACGTCGGACCTGCGTGAGATTGTCCGCTGGCAGATTCGCAAGAGCGCGCCGTTTCCGATCGAGCAGGCGGTGCTCAGCGTGAGCCCCGGGACGCCGGTGGCCGAGGGCGGCCGGGAGTTCATCGTCGCGCTGGCGCGCGAGGACGTCGTCCGCCAGTACGAGCAGGCCTGCGCCATGGCCGGTGCGCACGCGGGCATCGTGGATCTCGCGACCTTCGGCGTCCTGAACAGCGTGGCGGCGGGTGGGGGCGCCCCGGCGGGGGACTGGCTGCTGGTGCATGTGGCTGGCACCTGCATCACGCTGGCGGTCGTCCGAGGCGAGCACCTCATTTTTTTCCGGCACCGCTCGGAGGAATCGGAAGGGACGCTGGCGGATCTGATCCACCAGACCGCGATGTATTACGAGGACCGGCTGAACGGCACGGGAATCGAGCGGGTCTGGCTGGCCGGGATGGCGTCGATGCCCGACGCTGACGCGGTGCGGCGCGACCTCGAGACGCGGCTCGGCGCGAGCGTCGAACGGGTGGATCCGCGCGCGGCGGCGGCCCTGGTCGATCAGATAGGCTGGACACCGGAGCTTGACGATACGCTGGCCCCGCTGGTCGGCGCGTTGAGGCGCCAGGGGAGGGCCGCCTGACATGGTACCGGTCAACCTCTCCACGCGGCCGTTCTACAACGAGCGGCTCGTCCGCGTCGTCCTCGCCCTGGTGTCGCTGCTGGTGCTGGGCCTGACGGGGTTCAACGTGATCCAAGTGATGCGGCTCACGTCCCGTGACGCGGAGATCCGCAGCCAGGCCGACGCGGCGGAATCGGACGCGGCCCGCCTCCGGTCCGAGGCGCGGGTGATCCGTCAGACGATCAACCGCGATCAGCTGGCCGTGGTGCAGGCGGCGGCGCGCGAGGCCAATCGGCTGATCGATCGCCGTGCATTCTCCTGGACCGATCTCTTCAACCGCTTCGAAGCCACGCTCCCCGGCGACGTGCGGATCGCCTCGGTCACGCCGCAACTCGACCAGCAGGGCCGCATGCTCGTGGCGATCACGGTGGTGTCACGCCGCGTCGAGGAGCTGGATGGCTTCATCGAGGCGCTCGAGAAAACCGGGGCCTTCCAGGAGGTCCTGTCGCGTCAGGAAGAAGCGCAGGAGGACGGCACACTGCGGTCGGTGATTCAGGGGTACTACCGTCCTTCCGCTGCCACGGTCCAACCGGCCAGCGAGCGTTCAGCGGCGGCCTCGCCGGCCGCACCTCCGGAGGCGCCGGCTCGCGCCGAGGTGTCACGATGAAGGCGCTGTTCGGGATGGCCGAGGCGGTGCCGCTATCGCGCGTCGCACGTGACTACCGGCTGTGGCTGATCGCGCTGGTGATTGGTCTCGCCGTGACCATTGCCGCGTTGACCGTGTTCGTCCTGCCACTGTCCGCGAGCGCGGATGCGACGGCGGCGAGAGCCGGGCGTGCCGCCCAGACGCTCGAAGAGGCGCGCGCCGACTTGAAGGCCGCCGAGCAGACCCGGGACGGCTCCGCGCAGGCCGCACGAGACCTCGATCGGTTCTACGGAGAGATCCTGCCGGCCGACGTCGGCGCCGCCCGCCGCCTGACGCACCTCAAACTGAGTCAAATGGCGCGCGAGCGCAACGTGAGATTCCAGCGCAGCGCCGCCTCGCCGGAGGAGCTGCGCGAGTCCACGCTCGAGCGGCTCCGCGTGAGCTACGCGCTCGCCGGCGACTACGACGACATCCGGTCGTTGATCTACGACATCGAGACCGCTCCAGACTTCCTCGTCATCGAGAACGTCTTTCTGTCTGAGGGCGAGGATGAGCAAGCGCCCCTGACGCTGACGCTCGAGTTATCCACTTACTATCGGGCGGCCGGGAATGCTCGCTGACCGGCGGCGCCTGTTGATCGGGTTGGGTCTCGTCGTGATGTTGGGAGTCGCCGCATGGCGCTACCTGGCCTCCGGTGGGATGGCGCCGGCGACGACCCCGGCCCGCGGGGGAACGGCGCGACGTCCGGCGCAGGTCGCCGCGGCGGAACCGTTGCCGCCGGCCGAGGAGGTACGGCTCGCATTCCTGCAGCTCGAACGCGACGAGCCGTCGGCGGCGACGCGTAATCCGTTCAAGTTCGACCGGCGGACGGGCGCCGCGGCGCCGCCGTCCGAACCGGTTGCGTCGTTCACTCCGGTCGCTCCGGCGGAACCCGCCGCGCCGAGGGGGCCGCCCGCCCCGCCGCCCATTCCGTTGAAATTCATCGGCGTGGTGGAAAAGGGGGAGGGCATGAAATGGGCGGTGCTGAGCGTGGGTGATGGTCGAGGGCCCTTCCACGGGAAGGAAGGCGATATCATCGACGGCCGATACCGCATCCTGAAGATCGGCACCGAATCGATTGAGATGGCATACCTCGACGGACGCGGCCGGCAGACGATCCGGCTCACCGGGCAATAGCACGGTACACGGGCACGAGGCCGAACCACCAGGCAGAAGGCAGAAGAGCGGAATCCGAGAGCGGCATGGACCTGAGACTGGCAAAGCGGACAATGATGCTGGCGCTGCTGGCGACGACGCTCGCGGCCTGCGCCACCGGGCGTGCGTACACGCGCGGGCAAGAGGCCGCCAAGGTCGGTGACTGGGATGCTGCGGTCGGCTTCTACCGGCAGGCCCTGCAGGACGATCCCGATCGACCGGACTACAAAATCGCCCTCGAGCGCGCCATGCTCGCGGCGTCTCAGATGTATGTCAGCCGCGCCCGGGAGTTCGAGGCGGCGAACCAGCCGGAGGAAGCGCTCCGGGCCTACCGCAAGGCGCTGGAGTTCGAACCGTCGAACCGGCCGATTGCCCTGCGCGCCTCGGAGATCGAGCGGATGCTGCGGGATCGGCTCGAGGCGACCGCGCCGCGTCCGGAGATCGAGAAGCTGCGCGAGCAGGCACGCCGGCAGTCCGCCGAGCCGATCCTGAACCCGGCGAGCCGCGACCCGCTCAGCATCCGGTTCACGAACGCCGGGATTCGCGACGTCCTCAATTTCATCGGCAACGCGACCGGCATCAACGTCACCTACGACCGCGACTTCCAGGACCGATCGATCACACTCAATCTCGAAGGCGTGACGCTGGAGCAGGCCCTCCAGCAGATCATGGTGGCCAACCAGCTGTTTTACAAGGTGCTGAACGAGCGCACCATCATCGTCGCCGCGGACACGACGCAGAAGCGCACGCAGTACGAGGATCAGGTCATCCGGACGTTCTTCCTGTCTCACGCCGACGCGACCGAGATCTCGCAGCTGCTCACCGGGATCGTCCGGGTCGCGGGCGTGGCGATCCAGCCGACCATCGTCGCAAACAAGACGACGAACACCATCACCGTGCGGGCGACTGGATCGGTCGTGCAGGTCGTGGAGCGGATGATCAACAACAACGACAAGCCGCGCGCAGAAGTCATCGTCGACGTGCAGATTCTCGAGGTGAACCGTGAGCGAGCCAAGCAGTACGGGCTCAACCTCACCGACTATGCGATCGGTGGCGTGTTCTCGCCGGAGGTGGCGCCGGGAACGGGTGGTGCGGCCAACGCGGCGAGCGGCCTCGGGACCCCGTTCAACCTGAACACCATCTCACAGGGCATCAGCACCGCGGACTTCTACCTGTCAGTGCCGGCGGCGGTGATGCGGTTCCTGGAGAGCGACTCGTCGACCAAGACGCTGGCCAAGCCCCAGCTGCGTGGTGCCGAGGGCCAGAAGCTGTCGCTGAACCTGGGCGAAGACGTGCCGGTGCCGAGCACCACGTTCACGCCCATCGCCGGGGGCGGAGCGGCGACGCAGCCCCTCACCTCGTTTGCCTACCGCACCGTCGGCATCATCGTCGAGATGACGCCGCGGGTCACCTACGAGGGAGAAATCATCCTCGAGCTGTCGGTCGAGAGCAGCGCGCGCGGGCAGGATACCAACATCGCGGGACAGAACCTGCCGTCGTTCCTGTCGCGCAAGGTCGTGACCAAGCTGCGGCTCCGCGACGGCGAGTCGAACCTGCTGGCCGGACTGCTGCGCGAAGACGAGCGACGCGCGCTCCGAGGGTTCCCCGGCGTCCTGCGGCTGCCGGTGGTCCGGCAGCTGTTCTCGTCGAATGACGAGGCCATCCGCAGCTCGGACATCGTGATGCTGCTGACGCCGCGCATCATCCGGACCCACGAGCTGACGGCCGCGGACTTGAGCCCCATCTACGTGGGCACGCAGAGCAACATGAGCCTGGGTGGTCCGCCGCCGCTCATCAACGTGGGCGGTGCTCCGAGCGAACCGCCACCAGCCGGCGCGGCTGCCGGCGCAGGCACGACAGCGCCTGGGGCGACGACTCCGTCCGCGCCACGTCCGCAGCCGTTTCCCCCGGGCACTCCTACCCCGATCATGCCCACCGGCACGCAAGGGGTGACACCGCAGCTGCCTCCGGGCTCGTCGCCGATTCCCGGCACCACCGCGGTGCCGACCCCGCCCCCGCCGCCACAGGGCGGCGTGACCGTGTTCCCACCCACGGAGCCGGTCGCCACGCCGCCCGCCGCGGCTACGCCCCCGGCGGCCCCGGCGCCGGCCGCGGGTACTCCGACCTCGCCGCCGGCGACGCCTCCCGGAATCCCCCCGGCAGCGCCACCGGCCACGGGCCAACCCACGACGACGCCACCCGCTGTCGCGAACGAGGCGGCGGCCAGCGGCGCGCGGGTAACACTGAGCCCGCCGAGCGAGATGCGGGTGGGCAGCGGACCGTACACAGTGCCGGTGTCCATCACCGGTGCGTCGCGGCTGTCGGCAATCACGGTCTCGATCACGTTCAATCCGGCACTCGTCCGCGTGCGGAGCGTGTCGGAGGGGACGTTCATGCGTCAGGGCAACGTCACGCCGACCTTCACGCAGCAGGTGGATTCCGGCGCGGGTCGCATCGATATCGCGATCGTGCGTACCGCCGATCAGGTGGGCGCGTCGACCGCGGGACTGCTGGCGGCCATTCTCTTCGAGCCGGTCAGCGCCGGCACGGGTACGCTCACGGTGAGCGGCTCGGGCACCCAGGCAGGGGGTGGCGACGCCTCGCTGCAGTTCTCGCCGGTGGGAGTGGTGGTCCGGTGACGCTCCGACGCCTTCGCCCCTCCGAGGGATACTCGTTCATCGAGCTCCTGGTGGTGACCACCATCGTCCTGATTCTGGCCTCCGCCGTCCAACCGCTCGCGCGCGTGACCATCCAGCGCCAGAAGGAGTCCGAGCTGCGCCGCGCGCTGCGCGACATGCGTGACGCGATCGACAAGTTCAAGGACGCCGCCGATCAGGGCATGATCCCGACCACCGAGCTCAAGGCGGGAAGCGAGGGCTATCCGCCAGACCTGGACACCCTCGTCGAGGGCGTGTCGGTGGCCAACGACGCGTCGGGGCGCAAGCTCAAGTTCCTGCGGCGCGTTCCGCTCGACCCGATGACCGGCGAAGCCGAATGGGGGCTGCGGGCCTATCAGGACAAGCCCGACACGACGAGTTGGGGCGGGCAGAACGTATTCGATGTGCGCTCGCTCAGCGGTGGCACAGCGCTCGACGGCTCGAAGTACAAGGACTGGTAGACCCGGCCGTGAGTCGCCTCCGCCTCCTGTCGACCCGTGCGCGCGGCTTCACGATGGTGGAGCTCCTGGTCGTCATTTCGATCCTCGTCATCCTCGCGAGCATGGGCATGGCTCAATACCGCAACAGCGTGGTCCGTGCCCGCGAAGCCGTGTTGAAGGAAGACCTTTTCCGCATGCGCGACGCGATCGACCAGTACTACGCGGATAAGACGAAATATCCCTCGTCGCTCGCGGATCTGGTCACCGACGGGTACCTGCGGGAGATTCCGGTGGACCCGTTCACCAACTCGAAGGAAACGTGGCTACCAGTCAACGCCGAGGCCAACGTCAACGACACGACCGCGCAACCCGGCATCTACGACGTGAAGAGCGGTTCAGAGGAAATGGCCCTCGACGGCACGCGATACGCCGACTGGGAGTAGGACGAAGGACACCTTCGTGACCTTCGTGTCTACGGGTTCACCCGCACGGTAAGCGTCGAGTAGCCCTGCACGCCGGTCGTGCTGCGCACCGTCACCGACGCCTGGTAGGTGCCCGGCGCGGTGTAGCGGTGGTTCGTGGCCGCCCCTGTGGTCTGCGTCCCGCCGCCGTCACCGAAGTCCCAGCTGTAGCTCGAAATCGTGGCCGTCGCCCCCCCGAGCGAGCCGGCCTGCGCCAGGAACGCCACGATCCCCTGCTGCGCCAGGCTGCTGATCGACACCGGGTTGGGCGTCGCCGTCATCGTGACCGGGATCGTCGACTGTTGGTTGACGCTCACGACGCTCAGCGAAGTCCCGACGATGCCCTGAGTGTCCGTCACGGTTGCCGTGATGGTGAAGACACCCGCCCGTGGGAACGTATGCACGACGTTGGTGGCTCCTGCCACCGGGCCGAGCCGAGTCGCCGCCGTCCCGTCGCCCCAGTCGACGGTCACGTCGCGGATCGGGTTGCCACCGGTCACAGGCGTAATGGTGAAGCTGGCGGGAATGCCGGCCTCGATGCCCGTCGCGGGCACCGTGATCGTGACCGCGGGCGAGGTCGCGAGCACTTCGACGGTCGCGCTCTGCGCACCCGCTCGGGCCGTGACCGTTGCCGTGCGCGGCGCGGTCAGCGTCGCGCGCGCCTCGCCGCTTTGTCCCGTCGTGGCCTGGCCGGGATTGAGCTGACCGGCGGTTGTGCTGAACGTCACCGGTACGCCGGGGAGCGGATTGCCGCTCTCGTCGAGGACGGTTGCGACGATCTCGGCGCTGCCGCCGGCGGCAGAGATGGTCTGGGGATCTGCGCGAAGCACGAGCGCGGTCGCTGCTGCGCCGCCCACCTTGACCTGCACGGTTTCGGCTCTCGCGGCCCCGGAGAACGCTCCAATCACGGCGGTGCCGGACTGCTGTCCGGCCACGAAACGCGCGATGGCCACGCCGCCATTCGTGCCCGCCTCGACCGGATCGACGGTGCCAAACGATGAAGTGAAGGTGACAAGGGTCCCATTGTGGACCGGCGTTCCCGCCGATTCGGTCACCGAAGCCAGGAGCGTGGCCGTCCCATTCACGGGTACTGTCGTCGTATTCACCGTGAGGGTGATGGTGGACTCGGTCGGCGCCAGCAGGGGCACCTTGTCGCAGGCGGACGAGCAGGCCCCCGCGATCAAGAGTGCCGACAGGGCCAATCGGGAGCGTGACACGGACAGGACCAGTAAGGATAATAGGCGCATGGGGTTAGGCGGTCAAGGTTGTCGAGCTGCCCAATCCGGCCAGCGAGGCTACGCCATGGCGGCGTTGCTCGTCGGCCTGAGCGTGATGACCGTGATGATGGCGGCCGCGCTCCCCGTGTGGAGCCACGCCACCCGGCGCGAACGCGAGGAGGAGCTGATCTGGCGCGGTGAGCAATACAAGCGCGCGATCATGCTGTTCCAACGCAAGTTCGCCAACACCTTCCCGCCGACCGTCGACATCCTGGTCGAACAGAAGTTCCTGCGCAAGAAGTACAAGGACCCGATCACCGGCGAGGACTTCCAGATCATTCCGGTTGGCGGCGCCGTGCCGAGCCAGGGCGGAGCCGGTGGTACCACGCCCGGTGGTAGGCCGGGTGCCGGAGGGCTGGGCGGTGGCGCGCAGCCGAATACACCGGGTGCGGGTGGGTTCGGTGCGCCGGGCCAGCAACAACGGGGTGTTGGCCAGCAGCAGGGGGGCTTCGGTCAGCCGCAAGGCGGATTCGGCCAGCCGTTCGGCGGCGCCTCCGGCCAGCAACCGGGCGCATTCGGCCAGCAACCGGGGGCTTTCGGCCAGCAGCCCGGCGGGCTCGGCCAGCCGGCCGGTGGGCTTGGCGGCGTCGGCGGTGGTACCCCCGGCACGCAGCCGGCCATGGGCATTCAGGGCGTGACCTCCAAGAGCAAGGAGACCTCGATCCGGCGCTACAACGGCATGGACAAGTACAACCAGTGGGCGTTCGTCTATCTCGCCGCGTCGGGACAAGCGGGATTCGGCGGTCAGCAGTTCGCCAGACCCGGGCAAGGAGTCAACCCGCGCGGGGCGGGCGGCTTTGGCGCACCGGGTGGCGTCAACCAGCCCGGTGGCGGCTTCGGCCAGCCGGGGAGCGTCCAGCCGCCCGGGAGCGGCTTCGGACAACCGGGCGGCGGGTTCGGTCAGCCCATGCCGTCCGGCTCGCAGCCAAAATTTCCGCCAGTACCCGGCAGCCCTGGCGCACCTGGCAGCCAGCCGTCGGCGCCCTCGCCGTTCCGGCCGCCGGGCGCCGTCCCCTTCGGTCAACCGTCGCCTCCACGATAAGGAAGGGCGCGGTGCCACCCTCCAATGAAGTGAGACGCTCGGTCGCCGACGGTGGCCGTTCAGCAGGAGGTCGTAATGCACATCGAGATACGCGGGCACGTGAAGGCGACGGCCGCCATTCGCCGCCATGTCGAGCGGCGCGTCCAGACCGCAGTCGGGCGGTTCAGTCATCGCGTGCGCGCAGTCACCATTCGCCTCGACGACATCAACGGGCCCGGGAAGGGAGGCGCCGACAAGGCGTGCCAGATTGCGATCACGCTCGCCAGCCGGCGGCGCTCGCCCGTGGTGGTGGAAGAAGTGCACGCCGATCTCTACCTGGCGGTCAGCCAGGCCGCCGAGCGCATGTCGCAGACCGTCCGCCGGGAACTCGATCGCCTTCGTCATCCCCGCGTCAAATCATCTGCCACAGCGTCGTGAAGGGCCGGCCGCACGCGCGCCATCGCGTCACCGGCACGGGAAGGATGAACGCGGTTGGACAGGAACACCACGTAGCGGTCACACGCGCCATCGATCCAGAGTGACGTGCCGGTGAAGCCGGTGTGGCCAACGGCCGTCGGCGACATGCGCGTGCCGCACGAAGAGGTCGTCCGCATCGTGTCCCATCCGAGCGCGCGCGAACTTCCCGGTACATTGCCGCGCGCGAGGAACGTGGCCCACGGTTCCTGCGACGCCCTCGACATCCACCAGCGCGCGTGGGCGCCCACGGCGGCGGCGGTGCCGAAAAGGCCCGCATGCCCGGCCGCGCCATCCAGTGCGGCGGCGTTCTCGTCGTGCACCTCGCCGCGAAGCACGCGGCCCCGCCAGGGGTCGTGCTCCGTGGGCGCAATCCGGGGCAGCCACGCCGGTGGCGGCCCGAACCCGATCGTGGGCTCGACACTCCATGTCGATCGCTTCCAGGCTTCGAACTGCGGCTCGAGGCCCGCTCCGGCGGCGTGTTCGAGGACCCGTCCGAGCAGGATGAAACCAGGGTCGGAGTAGACGCTCTTCTCGCCCGGGGCATACTCGAGCGGCTCCCGGCCGATGGCCGCCTCGAATGCGAGGCCACCCCTCATCGTCTCGAAATAGCGACGGTGCGCCGGCAGGCCCGAGGCGTGCAGCAGCAGGTGGCGCAGCGTCACGCCGCGGCGGTCCTCGCCCTGCCACGCATCGGACCACTTGCGCACCGGATCGTCGAGGGCAATCACGCCCTGTTCGATGAGGGCCGCCGCCAGTGTTGCGGTGCTCAGGACTTTGGTGAGCGAGGCGAGGTCGTAGATGGTCGACGCCGACACCGAGGCGACGTCGTCGTAGGCGAGCGTCCCCACCGCGATGGTGGCCGCGGCCTGCGCCGTCCCGCCGACCTCCACGACGGCCCCGGGAAAGACGCGGTTGGCGATGGCCTCGAGCAGCACCTCGAGCGTGCGGCCGAACGCGGGCGTCACCGCGCCTCCACCGCGCGCGGAGTCGCCGTCGTCGCCAACGACAGCGCCGCCACCACGATCGTCGTCGTGGCGCCGATCAGCACGAACCAGGTGAAGGCGATGGGGGTGGCCCACCACACGACGGCCATGACGAGCAGGCCGGCGATCATGCCGATGAACACGTCGTGCTCGCGCACGGAACGCGACAGCGTCCCAAGCAGGAACGCGCCGAGCACCGGGCCCGATCCCAGCGACAGCACCGACAGGCCCGCATCCAACACCGATCGCGCCATGAGCTGAGCACCGAGCGCGACGCCGAGCTGTACGACGCCCCAGCCAACCGTGGCCAGCTTCGAGACGCGCATGCGAGTGGCTTCGTCCGCGCCGGGATTCACGTACGGGGTGTAGAAGTCCGTCAGCGTCGTCGCTGCCATCGCGTTCAACGACGGCGACAGTGCGGCGGCGACGATCGCTGCAACGATGAAGCCCGCGATCCCCGGTGGCAGTGCCGTGACTACGAACAGCGGCAGCACTTCGTCGGTGCGCGTGAGCGGCTGCGGGAGCGGCGTCTGCAGGTAGTACGCGTACAGCATCGCACCGATGAAGAGAAACAGGATGAACTGCGCGAAGACAATGAAGCCGCTCAGCACCAGACCGCGGGAAGCTTCCCGGGCGCTGCGGGCCGAGAGCAGCCGCTGGACCAGGAACTGATCCGTGCCGTGCGTGGAGAGCGTGAGGGCCACGCCCCCGAAAAGACCGGCCCAGAGCGTGTACGCCCGAGTGGGGTCGAACGACAAGTCGAGTATCGTGAACCGGCCCGCGTCCCGCCCCACCCGGACAACGGTATCCCAGCCGCCGTTAATCGCCCCGAGGAGCGACCAGGCAATCAGCGCGGCGCCGGCCACGTACACGAACATCTGGACGACGTCGGTCCAGATCACTGCCGATACGCCACCGCGCATCGTGTACACGATCATCGCGGCGCCCAGCACCGCCACCACCACGCTGACCGACATCTGAGTGACGACCGAGATGACCAGCGCAGTGGTGAACAGGCGGATGCCATCTGCCAGCGATCGGGTGACGAGGAAGATGAGCGCGGACAGCGTCTTGACGCGCGGGCCGAAGCGGCGCTGCAGCAGCTCGTACGAGGTGAACAACTCGCCGCGAAAGTAGGCGGGGATGAAGAGGACGCTGACGATGATGCGGCCGATGACGTAGCCGGCAGCCAGCTGCAGGAACGTCATGTTGCCGGTGTAGGCGGTAGCGGGAATGCCGATGAAGGTGAGCGTGCTGGTCTCGGTGGCGACGATCGTGAAGCAGACGGCCCACCAGGGGACGCTGCGGTCGGTCAGGAAGTAGTCGCGGGTGGTGTGCTGGAAACGGGCGAACCAGGATCCGAAGGCGGTGATGGCAATAAGGTAGGCGCCTATGACCGCGTAGTCCAGCGCGGAGAGGGACATCATCCGCCCGGGCCGCGCGTCAGTGCGAGCCTGCCCCGAACGCCGCGCGACCGAGGTCGGTGAGCGTGCTGGCCGAGTACGGCGGTGCGACCAGCGCGTCGTACGAGAAGAGGACGATGCCGGAAGTACCCAGTCGCCGGGCGGCGGCGATGAACTGGAGGGTTGTCGCGGGGGCCAGACGATAAGCGCCGATACCGGTCCAAACGGGCCGCCCGCCGGCGTAGTCCTGCGCCAGGGCCACCTGCGCCTCGAACTGTCTTGGATCCTGCGTGTAGGCCATCGGGCACAGCACGTCGATCAGCGACTGATCGAGCCACGTGCGCCAATCCTGGAGGCGAGATTGATAGGCCTCCGCCGCATCCGGGATCACGGCGGCGCTCACGAGTGCCGTCGGACGGACATCCTTGATCGCGGTCCGCAGCCGCATCACGAGCGACGTGAGACGTGAACGGCGGAAGGCCTTCCATCGCTCGGGGAAGAAGTTGGGATAGGCCAGCGGGTCCAGCGATTCCCGAGAGCGAAGCGTCGTCCGCTCGGCCGCCGAGAGGTCGGGCTGGACCGATTGCTTGAACTGCTCCAGCGCGCCGCGGCTGTAGTCGAACTCCTCACCCGGAAACCGGACGTAGTCGAGGTGGACGCCGTCGAGCGCGTAGCCGGTCACCAGCTCGCGCACCACCGCCGCCACATGCCCGGCAGCCGCGGCGTGCAGGGGAGAGGTGTACAGACCTTCGACATCATCGGCATGCTGACGTGACCAGCGGGCGAGCCGCCCCAGGTATTCGGGGCTGCGAATATCGATGGTGCGGAGCTCGGCGGCAAGGGCCCTCGGCACCATCAGCCAATCGGGATGCCGGTAGACGACGTGCTCGCGTGACGAGGGCAGGGTCGTCGCGCTCGAGACCAGGTTTACCGCCACCCAGGCATGCACGCGCAGCCCCGCAGCGTGCGCCTGCGTGATGGTGCTGGCGAGCGGGTCGAACGCGGGATGGGCGGAGAGCTCCGAGGCCCGGGGCTCGAGCGTGCTCTGGTAATACGCGTCGCCCCGGCCGCGAACTTGCACGAGGAGCGTGTTGAAGCCGGAGGCCCGAGCGGCCGCCACCATCTTGGTGACCGCAGCTGGTGAATTGAGGGTGGCCCTCGTCACCCAGAGCGCCCGGACGTCCTGGCTGCTGGAGTCGGCGGGTGCGGCGTCAGGGGTGACGGCCGACAAGGCCAACACGCCACACGCCGCGGCGACGAGTGCGCGCCAGCGGCTCCGGAAGGCAGGTGCAGACACGGGCAACGCTGGAATGTTACACGAAACGCGGCGGCGACAGGGGCGTCGTAAGCTAGGACGATGCACGTGCTCGGAATCGATGCAGGGGGGAGCAAGACCGTCGCCCTCCTGGCCAGGCTGGATGGACAAGTGGTGGCCGAAGGGCGTGCGGGCGGAGCGAACCTGCGCACCCACGGCGAGCTCCTGGTCGAGAAGACGCTGCACGAGGTGATCGACCAGGTGCTCGACGGCCGCGCCGACCGCCCCGTCGCTGTCTGCCTCGGCATCGCCGGCGTCGACCGCGATGACGATGCGGCGACCATTCGCAGCGTGATGCGCCGGCTCGGATTTCGCGAGCACACGGTCATCGTCAACGATGCGCTCATCGCCCTGGTGGCCGGAGCGAGGGAACCGGTGGGCCTCGTGATCGTTGCGGGTACCGGGTCAATTGCCTACGGCGTGAACGCGGACGCACAGGCTGCACGCTCCGGTGGCTGGGGGCCGGTGCTGGCCGATGAGGGGTCCGGCTACTGGATCGGCCGCCGCGCCCTGGTGGCGGTGATGCGCCATGCCGATGGGCGTGGGCCGCGAACGGCCCTCACACCGATGGTGCTCGACCGGCTGAACGTGAGCCGCCCGGACGAGCTCGTGAACGAGATTTACGAAGGCGCCGAGCGGCGTCAGCTCGTGGCCACGCTGGGCCCGCTCGTCGCCCAGGCGCAGGCCGCCGGGGACGCCGTGGCGGCCGAGATCCTCAAGGACGCGGCGGCGGAACTGGTCCTCGCGGCGGCCTCGGTCATTTCCCGGTTGGACATGCGCGGGGACGTCTTCCCGACGTTTCTCTCCGGCGGGATGTTCCGGTCGCTGCCCTGGCTGGTGGCGGAGGTCACTGCACGACTGGGCGAGGTCGCACCTCGCACCACCGTGTCGCTCCTGGCCGCGGAGCCGGCGACCGGCGCCGTGGCGCTGGCCAGGGCCGAGGCGGGCGGGCGCGCGCGCGTGCCGGTCTACCTCGATACCGTGACCGCGCCATCGTGATCATCCAGCCCTACGACGATGCCATCGCACTCGCGCGTGCGCTGGCCGTCCGCGTCTGCGCGGCGATCGAGGAGCGTCCGCACCTGGTCCTGGGATTGCCCACCGGCCGAACGCCGCTGCAGTTCTACGAGCAGCTGCGGGGGCGGTCCCGCGAGCAGTGCGCGGACTGGTCCCGCGTGCGCACGTTCAACCTCGACGAGTTCGTGGCGGTGGCGCCGGGTGCAGCCGGACGCTATCGCGCCTACATGCAGCGGGAGCTCTTCGACCATGTCAACCTGGCGCCCGGTCATATCGGCTTCCTCCAGGGTGACGCGCCGGATCTGGATGCGGAGTGCGCGCGCTACGAGCAGGCGATCGCGGACGCCGGCGGCCTTGACCTCATCGTCCTGGGCATTGGCACCAACGGGCACATCGGCTTCAACGAGCCAGGCCCATCGCTCGAGGCGAGGACCCACCGCACCAGGCTGCTGCCGCCCACGCGGGCCAGCAACCGGGCGCTGTTCGACGACCGGATGGAGCAGGTGCCCGCCGAGGCGCTGTCCATGGGAATGGCCACCATCCTCCACGCTCGGCAGGTCGTGCTGATTGCGACCGGAGCGACGAAGGTGTCCGCCGTGGCGCAGCTGATGACCGGACCGATTACGACCGAGCTCCCGGCGTCGTTCCTGCAGCTCCACCCCGACGCCACGGTGATGGTGGACGCCGCGGCTAGCCCTCGATGAGGGCGCGGAGGCGCGGCTCGATGTCCTCGCCGATGGCCTCGCGGATGCGATCCTGCGACCGGCGAAGGCGGGAGAGCGCCTTCGTGTAGGTGAGGCCCGTCTTCTGCATCACGATCGCCGCCTTCACGTTCCAGTGGGCGCGCTTCAGCAACTTCTCGGCCTCCTCCGGGTCGAGGCTGACGACGATGTGCAGGATGCGGCGGGCCCGATCGCGCAGCTTCTCGGACCCCATCTGGACGTCGACCATCAGATTTCCGTAGGTCTTGCCCATCAGGATCATGGCGCCGGTGGTGAGCATGTTCAGCACCTGTTTCGTGGCCGTTCCCGCCTTCAGACGGGTGGAGCCGGCGATCACTTCAGGGCCGACCGCTGGCGCAATGGTGAGGTCGACGAAGGTCTGCAGCTCGGTGCGCGGATCGCAGGTCACGAAGATGACGCGCGACCCGGCCTGACGTCCGCGGGTGAGCGCGCCGCGCACGAACGGCGTCATCCCGCTGGCCGATACACCGATGACGACGTCCGTTTTGGTCGGGTTGATCCGGTTGATGGCGCGCGCGCCCTCCTCGTAGTTGTCCTCGGCGCCCTCCCTGGCGCGGAAGATGGCATTCTTGCCGCCGGCCATGATCGCCTGCACGAGCAGCGGATCGGTGCCGAAGGTGGGTGGCATCTCCGCAGATTCGAGCACACCCAGCCGGCCGCTGGTGCCGGCGCCGACGAACACCACGCGCCCGCCCTTGCGGAGCGCCTTGGCAATGAGATCGGCGCCCACGGCGATGCGATCCCGCTCCTTCTGTACCGCTAC
Organism: Vicinamibacterales bacterium; assembly: GCA_035538015.1. Lineage (GTDB taxonomy): Bacteria > Acidobacteriota > Vicinamibacteria > Vicinamibacterales > UBA2999 > VFZN01. The sequence goes on along the minus strand of DATLLC010000327.1, from coordinate 12,130 downwards.
CAGTGCCTTGCGGTCCTCGTTCAGCATCAGATCGACGATGCCGGCGGCGGGAAGCTTGTCGATGTTCAGCGAGGCGGGATTGATCGCTTCGGTCGGGAGCGCCTGCCACTTGGAGCGTATCGGCATCGAGCGGGGCCTTCGGACGAAACCCTGATGCTAGTCCCGCACGTACACGCTGTCAATCGCTGGGCCGGGCTAAGCTGAGAGGCGTGCACGCGCAAGTGGACGCCTTTCTCCGTCATCTCGAGGCCGAGCGTCGGCTTTCCGCGCACACCGTGGGCGCCTACGCGCGAGACCTGCAGCTGCTCGGGGCCTTCGCGGCGGCCCGCGGGTCGAGGCTGGAATCGCTGGATCGAGGCGGTGTCGAGGCGTTCGTCCGCCACTTGATGGCCGAGGGGCGCGCCCCGCGTTCAGTCGCACGGGTCGTGGCGTCGATCCGCACCTTCTATCGATACCTGGTGGTGCACCAGGGTCTCGAGACCAGCCCCGCGGCGTCGGTCCGCGGGCCGCGGGCGATTCGCACCCTGCCCAGGTTCCTGTCGGCCGACGAAGTCGACGCGCTGTTGCGGGCGCCCGACGTGCACACCGCGCGCGGCGTGCGCGACCGCGCGATGATCGAGCTGCTCTATGCCACTGGCCTTCGCGTCTCCGAGCTGGTGGCGCTGCGTCCCGTCGATGTCAACCTCGAGGACGGGCTGCTCAAGACGACCGGCAAGGGCCGCAAGGAACGGCTCGTGCCAATCGGCGATGAGGCCCGCGACTGGGTCCTGCGCTACGTGCGGGAATCCAGACCGGCGCTCCTCGGCCTTCGGTCGGCGCCTCACCTCTTTGTCAACGCCCGCGGCGGTACGGGCATGACGCGAGTTGGCTTCTGGAAGGTGTTGCGAGGATACGCCACGCCGCTCGGGCTCGCGCGTCGCTTGAGCCCGCACGTGCTGCGCCATTCATTTGCGACGCACCTGCTCGATCACGGCGCCGACCTGCGCGCCATCCAGGTGATGCTCGGGCATGCCGACCTCTCCACCACGCAGATCTACACCCACGTGATCGATGCGCGCCTGCGCACGCTGTATGATCGCTTCCACCCGCGCCGGTGACTCGCCCGATCCGCCTTGCCATCTTCGCGTTGCTGCTGGCCATCGCGGTCGTGGTCGCGGCCATCCCGACGCTGCTCCCGCCGCCGGCGATGAGCACGCCGACCGCGCCGTGGCGCTCCGAGGCGCCGACGGTTCGGGGCGCGTATCACGTCCACTCGGTCGCCTCGGACGGCACCGGGGCCATCGGCGACATCGCGGCGGCCGCGGCCAGCGCGGGACTGCAGTTCGTCATCCTCACAGACCACGGTGACGGCACGCGCGCGGTCGATCCGCCACGCTACGTGGCGGGTGTGCTCTGCATCGAGGCGGTCGAGTTGAACACCGGCGGGGGCCACCTGGCAGTGCTCGGCGCGCGGCGCTCGCCGTATCCATTGGCGGGCACACCGCGGGCGGTCCTGGAAGACATCCACCGGCTGGGCGGCATGGGCATCGCCGCCCACCCGGGGTCGCCGCGAGCGTCGCTACAGTGGACCGATTGGACGGTCCCCATCGATGGCTTGGAGTGGCTGAATGCCGACAGCGAGTGGCGCGACGAGTTCCTGGCGGCGATCGGCCGCCACCTGCTGACTTATGCGCTGCGGCCGCGGGAGACCTTGACCGCCACGCTGGATCGACCAGACGCCGTTCTCGATCGGTGGGACGAGCTGACCGCGACCCGCAGGGTGGTCGGGCTGGCAGGAGCCGATGCCCACGCCCGACTCGGGTTCCGGCAGCAGACCGAACCTTACGAAGAGGGGTGGCACCTCAAGGTGCCGTCCTACGAAGCGTCCTTCGAGGCGTTCGGTTTGCGCGTCGAGCTGCCCGGGGGGCTGTCGGGCGACGCGCGGCGCGACGCCGACAACCTGCTGACCCACATCCGCCTGGGGCGTCTCTACAGCGTGGTCGACGGTCTCGCCGGCCCAGGCGCCTTCGAATTCACGGCCTCGAGCGGCGACCGGAAGAGCGGCATGGGTGGTTACCTCGACATCCGCGGGGAGGTCGTCCTGCACGCGCGCATGGCGGCGCCCGACGGCGCGCGCCTGATGATCCTCAGAGGCGGCCGGATCTTTTTCGACACGCAGGATCGTGAAGTGCACCTGGGAGTGCCGGCCGAGCCCGCGGTGTATCGCGTGGAGATCGCCGTGCCTGGCGGTGCCGGGCAGCCTCCGATTCCGTGGCTGATTTCGAATCCGATCTATGTAGGGATGCGCGACCCACACCAGGCGGCACAGCGGCCGCGGCCAGAAGCCGCCACTCGCCGCCGCACCTCGATCGCGACCGAGGCGTGGGGTGCGGAGGCGTCGCCGGGTTCGGTCAGTGCGCCGCGACCAGGGAGCACCACTGGCACCCAGGCCGCCGTCGAGTGGAGCTACCAGCTCGCGGGCGGGTCTCCCGCCGGCCAATACGCGGCCGTTCGCTTTCCGGTGGACGGGCTGGTCGGGCACGATCGGTTGCAGCTGCGCGCGCGGGCGAGCCGCCCCATGCGAGTCTGGGTCCAGGTCCGGGCGTCCCGCGTCGGGAGCGGCGAGCGATGGGGCCAATCGGTGTACCTGGATGAGGACGACCGGTCGCTCGACGTGAAATTCGACGAGCTCGATCCCCTCGGCCCCACTTCGGCGCCGAGACCCCCGCTCGGCGACGTGGACGTGGTGCTGCTGGTAGTGGACACCGTCAACACCGCGCCGGGCAGCGGCGGCGCGATCCAGCTCATCGAGATCTGGCTGGCCGCGCCGTGACCCCCGGGAGGGTGATGCGCGCTATCGGCGAATGTCGTAGCGGACGCTCATCTCCCAGATCAGCATGGCGATGCCGAAGGCCAGCAGTCCACCACCCGCCATCAACGCCCCGAGCGGACGCGCCAGCACCCGGAGATCGCTGCCGCCCTGGGAGTCGGCGATGAGCAGCACGAACCCGATCGGGATGATCACCAGCGAGCAGAGCAGTGAGACGACCCCGATGATGGCCCGAAGCAGCGACTTCGGTGCGGGTGTCGGGGCCATCTTACGTGCGTACCGTGAGGAGCAGGTACACGGCCGCGGCGCCGAAGAGCAGATTGGGAGCCCAGGCCGCGAGGAGCGGGCTGATCAAGCCGCCGGCGCCGAACGCCGCAAAAACCGAGATCATGGTCCAGTACACCAGCGCCAGCACGATGCCGACGCCGATGCCATACATGGCGCCCCGCCGCCCGGTCGTCACAGCGAACGGCACGGCGATGAAAGTCATGACGAGCGTGACGAAGGGGAACGCGATCTTCCGGTACAGCTCGACTTCGTGCTCGAGCACGTCGTAGCCGCTCTGCCGCAGTTCGTCGATGTACCGGCTGAGCTGCGGATACGTCATGCGCCTGGGCTCGGGTACCTCCGTGACGAAATAATCCGCGGTTTCCAGCCCCATCGCCTTGTCCGCGAATGGCTCGAAAGAGGGCGAGGCCGCTTTGCCGCCGAACTCACGTGCCCAGCCCGCGGTGAGCTGCCACTCGGTCCCTTCACCGGCAGGCCGGTAGACGGCCCGCTGCGCATAGACGCGATGGGTCAGCGCATGCGTCTTTGAGTCGAACTCGAAGACCGACAGCCCGTTCAGCTCGCGCGTGCGGGGATTGAAGAACTGGTAGTGGTACACCTCGCCGCCGCGCCCCACGATCCACTTTCGATTGAGGACGTCGAAGGTCTGGGGCGAGCCGCCCCGAATCAGGTGCTTCAGCTGATCCGCGCGGCGGTTCGCGATTGCCAGGACCCGCTCCTCCATCCCGAAGAGCACGGCGCTAGCCACCAGCGCGAAGGCGATCATCGGCGCCGCAGTGCGATAGAGGCTGACGCCGCACGCGCGCATCACGATGAGCTCGCTGTTCTTGGTGAGCACGCCGATAGTCACCAGAGCGGCCAGCAGCACCGCCAGCGCGATGATGTAGGCCATGAACTGCGGTGTGGACCACCAGAGGAAGGCGAGAATCTGCGCGAACGTGGTTTGTCCCTTGAACCACTTGTCCGACAGGTCGATGAAGGTCGAAATGTAGAACAACCCAAGCATGGCGATGATGGTCATGCCCAGGATCCGCAGGTACTGCCGCGCGACGTACACATCCAGCAGGTTCGGGCGGGGGAGCTCGAACTGCGGAATGCGGACCACGACGACGATGCGGTCACTGCGGGAGGCGGCTGCGGGCCTCGGTTGGGCCGGGGTCGAGGCGACGATCGCGCGTTCGGAGGACGCGCGACGGGTGAGCCAGTAGGGAAGCGCGAAGCGGGGGAGCGCGATGCGGATCGGCTGGTCGGCCGACCGCGCGCGCGACACGAGCAGCGCGACGCCCGCCAGGCCCAGCACGAGATTCGGCAGCCACATCGACAGCCACGCCGGGATGATGTAGCCCTTGGTCATCGCCTGGGCCGAGAACATCACCACGTAATAGATGAAGATGACGCCGATGCCCATGACGAAGCTGGCCAGCTTGCCGTCCTTGCGGTTGCTCGCGCCGAGCGCCAGGCCGAGCAGCGCGAAAACGAAACAGGCAACCGGAATGGAGAACTTCTTGTGGATCTCCATGATCGGGTTGTGGGTGGACACCCCGGCCGCCTCGAGGTCCCTCACCCGCTGTCGCAGTTCGGCAACCGAGAGTTCGCGGTCGCCGCGCGCCGGGCCAGTGCGCGGGAACACGCTTGCCGGATCGAGGGACACCACCATCTGCTGGAACTTGAGCACCTCGTAGGCCGAGGGATCGTCGAGCTTCGTGGTGTGCCGCGCGCCGTCCTGCAGGACCATCTGGATCGTGCGCGCCTGCCGATCCACGATCATCCGGCCGGTGCGCGCGAGATAGATGATGGGCTGCGCCGGGCTCTTGGTGTCGGCCGCCAGGACGTCCTGCCAGCCGCCGTTCGGCGGGACTTCGCGGACATACAGCACCATGTTGGGGAAGTCTTCGAAGAAGACGCGCGGCCGCACCTCGCCCTCAGCGCGATCGGCGACGATCTGCATGGTGAGCTCGCGGAACGCCTGGTTTGCGTCCGGCATGGCCTTCAGCAGGACCCACGACGAGGCCGCCCAGGCGACGAGCGCGAGGACGGCCAGCGGGCGGAGAAGCCGGTAGGGGCTGATGCCGCACGCCATCATCACGACCACTTCACGGTCGGCCGACAGACGCCCGAACGCCACGAGGATCCCGATGAGCAGCGCCATCGGGATGGTCAGGGCCAGCGCCGACGGCAGGAGCGTGACCATGAGGCGGAGCAACATCGGCCAGGGCACGCCCTTGGCGATCATCTGCTCGGCTAGCTCTATGATGAACGGGATGATGAGGATGAAGGTGAAGACGAGTATCGCGATCACGAACGGCGGGAGGATTTCCCGGATCACGTAACGGTCCAGCGTCGTCATCGTCTGGACCCCATTATCGCCCGAGCCACCCGATGATTCGACTCGCCCTGCTGTGGCACATGCACCAGCCGTTCTACCAGGACCTCGCGACGGGCGAGCACATCCTGCCGTGGGTTCGTATGCACGCGCTCAAGGACTATCGCGGCATGGTGGACGTACTGGAGCCGTTCGCGGGCGTCCGGGCCACGTTCAACCTGGTGCCGTCCCTGATCGTGCAGCTGCAGGCCTTCAGCGACGGTCGCGCCCGCGACCGTCACCTGACGGTCGGTCTGGCGCCGGCGGAATCGCTGGACGCCCAGGACCGCGCGTTCCTGGTGGCCAACGGCTTCCATGCCGCATACCACCGGATGATCGCGCCATTCCCTCGATACCAGGAGCTGCACGGCACGCGGGAATCGGCCGCGGCGTGGCCGGTCGAGGCCGTGCGGGATCTGCAGGTCTGGCACAAGCTCGTCTGGATGGATCCCGACTGGCTGGCGCGGGATCCCCGGCTGCAGGCGCTCCTCGACAAGGGCCGTGGGTTCTCGGAGGACGACAAGCAGGCACTGGCGGCGATCGAGCGAGAGCTCATTCAGTCCACGCTCGGCGCCTATCGGCGGGCCCTGGATCGGGGGCAGGTGGAGCTGTCCACCTCACCGTTCTATCACCCCATCCTGCCGCTCCTGTGCGACACCGACGCGCACCTGGCTGCCCACCCTCAGGCGTCGCGCCCGCAGCATCCCTTCCGCCGGCCAATCGACGCGCGCGAGCAGGTGGCGCGGGCGGTGCGCTTCCATACCAAGATCTTCGGGCGGCCGCCGCTGGGAATGTGGCCCTCGGAAGGCAGCGTGTCCAACCTGGTAGTGCCCATTGTCGCGGCTGAAGGGCTGCGCTGGCTGGCGACCGATGAGGACGTGCTGGCCCGCTCGCTCGGCGAGCCCCTGCCGCGGGATCACGAGGGCCTGCCGCTCAGACCGGATCTTCTGTATCGGCCCTACGAGGTGCAAACGGGCGGGGCCCGGGCGCGAGTGCTGTTCCGAGACCACCTGCTGTCGGATCGGATCGGCTTCGTCTACCAGTCGTGGGACCCCCAGCATGCCGCCGACGACTTCCTGTGGCGAATTCGCGAAAGCGCGCGGCGATTTGCCGAGCGGGCGCCAGGGGAGTCACCGGTCATCGCCATCATCCTGGACGGCGAGAACGCGTGGGAGCACTACCTCGGTGGGGGCCGCCCGTTCCTCAGGGAGCTCTACGGCAGGCTGGAGAAGGCGCCGGACATTCAGACGGTCACGATGGCGACGGCCGCCGACAGCCCGGCGCGCACGCTGACCCAGCTCTTCCCGGGGTCGTGGATTCACGCGGACTTCTACATCTGGGCGGGCCATCGCGACGACCAGCGGGCCTGGTCACAGCTGAGTCAAGCTCGTGAGGTGTTCGACGAGCGAGCGCCGTTCGTCCCGGCTGGCGCACGTGACCGGGCCTACGAAGAGCTCCTCATCGCCGAGGGCTCCGATTGGTTCTGGTGGTACGGCGACGACCATTCGTCGGCCCAGGACAAAGAGTTCGACGAGCTGTTCCGTCGTCATCTGCGAAACGCCTACGAGGCCCTGGGCCTGGAGCCGCCGGCCGAGCTGCACCGCACGAACATCAGCACCGGATTGAGCCCCCAGACCGGCGGCGTCATGGAGCGGACGGACGGGGGCTAGCCCGGTGTTCGCGGTCTAGGGCCGTTCCCAAAGCCATCAGGCGCACAGATCATCAACACCCGGCAAAATATGGTGTTTTAAATAAGGTCTGATAATAAGTATTATGTTAACTTAAGCCTCGAAGCAACGCCACGGGACACTGCCGGTCCTGCCGAAAGTGACACCGGCAGTCCTTCGGCAGACCCAAGTCAAGAGGCCTACCCGAACAGCCTCTCGAAGGCCCTATTGCTTCCGCAGGTCTTCCAGGATCGCTTCCAGAGCCGAGATGATCTCGTCCTTCGAAGCCGACTTCTTGTTGAAGCTGAGACGCAGGTTGAAGGCCTTGTTCTGCGGTTTGAAGGCGAAAACAAATGCCTTGGGCCGCCCGGGCTTGGGCGCCTGTGTTTGCTGACGCACTTGCTCGCGCGTGGTGCCGCCTTGGCTGGCGATTCTTTCCACCAGGCCCAGCATCTTTTGGGCGTCGCCCTGGCGGACGATCTGCAGCAGCACCGACTTGCTGTTGATACCGGCCAGCCGGCAGATTTTCCGGACCTCTGGAGGCATCCCGTTGAGCGACAGGGATTCCGTTATGGAGGTCCTCGATTTGCCGAGGCGCTTGGCCAGGTCCTCGTGGGTGTAGCCGCACCGCTGGCCCAGGCTCTGCAGCGCCTCCGACTCTTCGAAGGCCGTCAGGTCCTTCCGCTGGATATTCTCGACGAGCGCAAGCTCGAGCATTTCCGTGTCGTCGACGTCCCGGACGACGACCGGGAGCTCGGTCAGGCCCGACTGGACGGCCGCGTGATACCGCCGTTCGCCGGCGACTATCTGGTAGCGGGATCCCTTCTGCCGGACGACCAGGGGTTCGATGATGCCCTTCTCACCGACCGAGGCAATGAGCTCCGACAGGTCTCCCATGGCCTGCCGGGGCTGGTCGGGATTCGGATCGACGCTCTCGATCGGCACCATCCGACCCACGGGGACGCCCGAGGGGGCGGCCAGGGCCTCAACATAGTGCGCGTCGTGGCGCATCCGCAGCGAATCGGGCAGTCCTCGCTTAGGCACGGTCGATAACCTCCTCACAGAGGCTGTAGTACTCGGTGGCGCCCGTTGATTCGGGGGCGAACGTGAAGATCGACTCGCGGTACGCCGGGCTCTCCTCCAGGCGCACGCTCTTGCTGATGACGGTGCGGAACACCTTGTCCCCAAACACCTTTCGAATCTGTTCCTGAATGTCGCGGCCGAGGGCCGTGCGCCGGTCGTGCATGGTGATGACCACCCCGAGGATCTGCAATTCCGGGTTGGGTCGCTGTCGCACCTTCTCGAACGTCTCGAGCAAATCGTCCGTGCCCTCGAGCGCGAAGTACGACGACTGAATCGGGATCAGCAGATGCGTCGACGCGACGAGGGCGTTGACGGTGAGCAGGCCCAGCGCCGGGGGGCAGTCGATGACGACGTGCTCGAAGCGATCGCGGACGAGCGCGAGTTCGTCCTTCAAGCGGAACGGGGCATCCAACTCCCCTACGAGCCGTCCCTCGAGTTTCGCGAGGGCGATGCGTGAGGGGGCCACCAGCAGGTGTGGCAGCGGCGTCGGGACCATCACGTCGGCCAGGTGAATCTTCGGGTCCACGAACACGTCGTAGACGCTTCGTTCGGACGCCCGCACATCGATGAACGACATGCTGCTGTTGCCCTGCGGGTCGAGGTCGACGAGCAACGTGGGCTTGCCGCGGAGCGCGAGCGCTGCCGCGAGGTTGATGGCGGTGGTGGTCTTACCGACGCCACCTTTTTGGTTGGCGATCGCGAGAATCATCGCGCAGGAGTGTAAAGGTTCCACGCATTGTAGGAAGCCCTGGGGCAACTCGTCAAGGCGAGACCCATTGTCGGGGGCGGGATTAGCGCGGCTGCTACACGCTAAGTTATGGATGTGCTGAGACTTGCACGAATTGTCGGCCGGCCGACAGGGGAAGAATGAAATTCGTTTCTCGCGTTCACGTTCCACTAATCACATCTTGTACTTCCCCATGTCGTCCGGATCGAGCGATTCGAGCCACTGCTGGAGCCGGTCGCTGTCCTGCTTCTCGTTCGTGAAGTCGACGCTCTTCGCGCTGTCGATCACCTTCTCGTCCACCAGGATCGGGGCTCGCGTCCGGAGGGCCAGCGCAATCGCGTCGCTCGGACGCGCGTCGATGGCCACGGGTCCCGCCGCCGTGCGCAAGTGAATCATCGCGTAGAAGGTGTTCTCCTTGAGGTCGCAGACCACGACCTTCTCCACCGCCGCCTGGAGGTCCTGGATGATGTTTCGCAGCAGGTCGTGCGTCATCGGCCGTGGCGTCTGGATGTTCTCGATCTGTAGCGCGATCGCATTGGCCTCGAACACCCCGACCCAGATCGGCAGCACCTTCTGACCGTCGGGATCCCGGAGGATGATGATGGGCATGTTCGTGATGGGATCCACCATCAGCCCCTTGATGTTCATCTCGATCATGGCCTCTACCCCTCGGTCGTCAACTCACCCCACACGCTGTTCGGTCCGGCACGACGCAGGGTGACCCGCACGATCTGCCCCACGAGCGACGGATCGCCTGGGAAGTTCACCACGGTATTGCCGGTGGTGCGCCCCGAAAGCTCCCAGTCTCGGCGGCGGCTCGTGTGGTCCACTAACACCTCGACCGAGCGACCGACGGCCCGTTCGTGCAAGTCCCACTGAATCCGTCGCTGCATCTGTTGCAACGCCACAATCCGGCTCGTCTTCTCCCCCTCCGCCACATCGTCTGGCATGCGCTTGGATGCCAGCGTATTCGGCCGCGCCGAGTACTTGAAGGAGAACATGCTGTGATACCGCACCGACTCAGTGAGGGTCAGCGTGTCCTCGAAGTCCTCCGATGTCTCCCCGGGGAAGCCAACAATCATATCGGTCGAAAGCTGGATGTTCGGGATAGCCTCGCGGATCTTGCGCACCGTGTCCAGATAGTCCTCGCGCGAATACCGGCGACGCATCAGCTGGAGGATGCGGCTGGAGCCGGACTGTACCGGCAGGTGCAGATGCTTGCATACTTTGGGGAGATCTCGCACGGCGGCGATGAGGCGGTCCGTCGTGTGCCGCGGGTGCGGGCTGGCGAACCGGATTCGCTCGATCCCGGGCACCTCGTGGACGGCCTCGAGCAATCCCGGGAAGTCGCACGAGACGTCGTCGGGGGCCTGGTAGTGGTTCACGATCTGTCCGAGCAGTTGCACCTCGCGCCGGCCGCTGGCAGCTCCCTCCGCGACTTCGCGCAAGATTTCGGACTTCGGACGCATCCGCTCATGCCCGCGGGTGTACGGGACGACACAGAACGAGCAGAAGTCGTTGCAGCCCTCGATGATCGTGACATACGCCTTCACCGGATCCGCGCGCCGGGTGATGCCGAGCGGGAACGACGGCTCGTCGTAAGGCGTGGTGATGTCGATCGCGGGAAACGCGCGCGCCTTCTGCTGCCGCGCCACCAGCATCGGCAGCATCTTCACGCGTTGCGTGCCCGCGATGATGTCGATGATGCCCGGCGACCGTGCCAGCAGGGCCTCACCCTCCTGCTGAGCCACGCAGCCGGTCACCGCTACGATCGGATCGCGGCCCGTCTCGCGCGCCATTTCGCGGATCTCGCCAAGCCGCGTGTACAGCTTTTCCTCGGCGCGTTCCCGAACGCTGCAGGTGTTGACGACGACGACGTCGGCGTCGCGATCCGTATCGGCCGGGTCGTAGCCTGCCTGCTCCAGGAGCCCCGCCATCCGCTCGGAGTCGTGGACGTTCATCTGGCAGCCGTAGGTCTCGATGAAATACTTCACGTTCGCTTTCGCTCCCGGAGACTTTCGCCTTTCGCTTTTGCTCGATTTTCACCTTTCGCCTGTGCGGCGTCGAGCAGTTCCTGCGCCCCGCTGCGTGCACGCTCGCCGGCGTCGGCGCCGCCCATCATCCGGGCCAACTCCTCTACCCGCTCGGAGCGGGACAGTTTCTGGACGCTCGTCACGGTCCGGCGGCCTCGGGTCTGCTTCTGGATGAGGAACTGCGTTCGACCGCAAGCGGCCACCTGGGGCAGGTGCGTGATACACAGCACCTGATAGCGTTCGCCCAGCAACGCCAGTTTCTGGCCGACGACCGTCGCGACACGGCCACCAATCCCCGCGTCCACCTCGTCGAAGATGAGCGTTTTTTGCGCAGAAGTGGGATCGGCCGCGACCGCGGCGAGCGTCTTCAGCGCCAGCATCACCCGGGACAGTTCGCCGCCCGAAACGATCCGGGCGAGCGGCCGGGGCTCCTCGCCGAGGTTGGCCGACAGAAAGAACTCGACGCTGTCGAGGCCGCGCCCGGTCCAATGGTGCTCGTCGGTCGCCGAAGCGATACGGATATCGACCCGCGCCCGGTCCATGGCTAAGTCGGCCAGTTCCCGCTCGAGGCTTCGCCCCAGCCGCTGGGCGGCGCTCTGGCGCCTGGCGGAGAGGTCCCGCGCGAGCTCCAGATACTCCGCAGACGCTTGCCGGAGTTGCTGCTCCAGCTCGACCAGGCTGAAAGTCCCGCCGGTCAGGGCGGCATGTTCGGACGCCAGCGCGTCCCGCCGGTCGATGACGTCGGCCAACGCGGGACCGTGCTTACGCTTGAGCCGTTCGAGGAGCGCGAGGCGATCCTCCACGTCCTGCAGGCGGGAGGGCGACGCATCGATGCGTGCCGCGAAGTCCCTGAGCGTGAACGCCAGCTCTTCGAGCTGTGCGCTGATCCCGTCGCGGGCCTCGAGAAAGGGTGCAAAGCGCGGGTCGAAGCCCGCCAACTCCCCCACCCGCTTCCACACGTGATCCAGCCGCCCGATCACGGCCTGTTCATCGTCGTACAGCGCGAAGTAGCTTTCCTGGCAAAGGCGCTGAACACGATCGGCGCTCCGCAGAATCTGCCGTTCCGCGGCAAGCGCATCGTCCTCTCCGGATGTGAGCGCAGCCGACATGAGCTCATTCAATTGGAACTCGACCAGCTCCAGTCGCGCCGAACGCTCGCGG
>DATLLC010000326.1:0-4027 GCA_035538015.1 Vicinamibacterales bacterium | reverse complement strand
ATCATGGCGTTCACGCCGATTGCCATGGCGGGCAGCGCGGAGCCGGAGCAGGTTTTCGGTCAGCTTGTCTCCGGGTCATTCTTCGACCTGCTGGGCGCCCCGCTGGCGGCAGGCCGCGGCTTCGGGACCGACGACGATCGCGATCTCGGGGCCCGGCCGGTCACCGTGCTGTCCTACGGCCTCTGGCAGCGGCGATTCGGGGGCCGTCCGGACATCGTCGGGCAGGGCCTCACCCTCAATGGCCATCCATTCACGGTCGTTGGAGTGACCGGCGAGGGCTTCCGCGGCACGACGCCGGTCGGTGGCCCGGATCTCTGGGTGCCAATGGCGATGTATCGCGAGGTGCTCACGGGGCTCGGGCTGGAGGGCTACAACACGCGGCGCAGCCTCATGTATCAGGGCGTGGCGCGCCTGAAGGACGGCGTCACCATCGAGCAGGCACGCGCCAACGCGGATGCCATCGGCAAGGCGCTCGAGCGCGATATTCCCAGCGACAATCGCGGGCGCACCTTCGGGCTGCTGCCGGTCGCCAGCAGCGCGTTCCCGCCACAGTTCCGGCAGCAGTTGGCGCTCTCGGGCAGCGTCGGGATGACGGTCGTTGCGCTGGTCCTGCTGATTGCGTGCGCCAATGTGGCGAACCTGCTGCTGGCACGGGCCCATACGCGGCGGCAGGAGATCGCCGTGCGCCTCTCGATTGGCGCCAGCCGCGGTCGGCTCGTCCGGCAGCTCCTCACCGAGAGCGTGCTGCTCGCACTGCTCGGGGGCCTCGGCGGGCTCCTCGTGGCGTACTGGGCGCGAGCCTTGCTCTGGGCGTACCGGCCGTCCTTCATCCAGCCCAACGCGATCGACCTCGGCTTCGACGTCCGGGTGTTGACCTTCGCGGCGCTCGTCTCGCTGGCCACCGGCATTCTCTTCGGCCTTGCCCCCGCCCTCCAGGCATCACGGCCCGACATGGTGACCGAGCTCAAGGAGCGGACGACGCTGCCCGGCGGCACGCGCTGGTACAACGTCCGCCATCTGCTCGTTGCCGGACAAGTCGCGCTCTCGCTGGTCGCGCTCGTGAGCGCTGGGTTGTTCCTGCGGAGCCTCTCGAACGCGCAGCGGATCGACCTCGGGTTCCAGTCCGACAGCCTCGTGATACTCGGCATGAACGCCGGGACGCAGGGCTTCAACGAAGCGCGCGGACGCGACCTCTATCACCGTGCGCTCGACCGGCTGGCCGGCGTGCCCGGCGTGGAGTCGGCAACGCTTTCGAGCGGTGTCCCGCTATTCCAGTTCGGGTTCATGCGGACGGCGTTTCGCGACGATCAGGACATCACGGATCCGAGGAACGGCCGGCTGACGCAGGTGAACGAAGTGGGCGACCGCTACTTCGAAACGCTCGGCATCCCCATCGTCCGCGGCCGGGCGTTCACGCCGGGGGACCGAGCCGGCTCGGCGCCGGTCATCATCATCAACGAGACGATGGCGAAGCAGTTCTACCCCAACGAGGAGGCGCTCGGCCGCCGAATCCACATCATCAATCGGCCTCCAGGCCGCGAGATCGTCGGGATCGCGAAGACGATCAAGTACAACTTCGTCGGCGAGGAGGATACCGCGTTCATGTACCTGCCGCTGGAGCAGAACTACACGTCGCAGGCGGTGGTGCAGGTGCGCGCCGCGGGTGATCCCGACTCCGTACTCGGCACGGTCCGGCGCGAGCTGCAGGCCGTGGAGCCGACGATGCCGCTGCTGAACGTGAACACGTATCGAACGGTCGTCGGCACGTCGCTGTGGGCACCGCGCATGGGCGCGTCACTGCTTTCGGCATTTGGATTGATCGCCCTGCTGCTGGCAGCCATCGGCCTCTACGGCGTCATGTCCTACAGCGTGAACCAGCGGACGCGTGAGATTGGGATCCGGATGGCGCTCGGAGCCGGTCAGCGCGATGTCCGCGGGATGATCGTTCGCCAGGGGCTCTGGCTCGCCGTCGGAGGCGTCGCGGTGGGCCTCGCCGCCGCGCTGGCGCTGGCCCGTCTGGTGACCAACCTGCTCTTCGGCGTGTCTGGCGCCGACCCGGTGACATTCGTGGCTGTGCCGCTGGTGCTCCTGGCGGTTGCCGTGGCTGCGACGCTGCTCCCCGCGCTCAGGGCCAGCCGCGTCGATCCGGTGGAGGCGCTGCGGACGTAGGGGGGAACCGCCGGAGCTGTCAATTGATTGCTGATCGGGTGATTCATTGACGATCGAGCGATTCGTGCATTGGGCCATTCAATTGAAGCAACCAATTGAATGAAACCATTTGACCAATCACGCGATCATCAATGAATCACCCGATCATCAATCATCAATCATCAATGGACTACGGCCTACCCTGCCTTGCGCGGCGGGCCGCGATGAACGACTGGACACCCATGTAGACGTAGTACGCCAGCACCAGGCCCGTGACGATCTGCGCGATGACGGCTGGCCGCGCGAGCTGTCCGTTCAGCACCGCGGGAATAGCCCGTCCGAACGTGCCGAGCGCCCCCAGGAGCCCGAGGGCGACGGCGACGTGCATCACATGCCGGCGCGCGGCCTCGTTCCTGGCGACGTAGGCAAGGATCACGAAGATCGCGCCGAAGAACGCGGGAATGAGCGCCGTGACGCTCGTCCGGCCGGTCAGCAGATAGCTGACGATCCCGATGACCATGAGGATGATGCCGACAAGTCGAGTAGTGGAAGGCATGGGCTGATCACTCCCGGCAGATTTGCTTGCGACTCCGGACTCCTGACGCCTACTGCTCCGCCTGCACCGTGTTCCGCAGCGTCCCGATCGACTCGATGGTACAGGTGGAGCGATCGCCGGCCTTGAAGTACACCGGCGTCGCGCGCGCGGTGCCAACGCCCGCCGGGCTGCCCGTGGAGATGAGGTCTCCCGGGTGCAGGGTCATCATGTTCGAGGCGTACTCCACCAGCTCGAACACGGTGTGGGTCATGCGATCGGTGTTCGAGTCCTGCATCACCGTGTCGTTGAGCGTGAACTTCACGGCCAGCTTCTGCGGATTGGTCACGAACTGGCGCGGCACGACGTAAGGCCCGAGCGGGGCGAAGGTGTCGTGGCTCTTCCCGAGCTGCCAGTCCGAGCCGTGCCGCCCGTCGGCGCGCCCGCCGCGATCCGAGACGTCGTTCATCAGGGTGTAACCGAAGATGTAGTCCGCCGCCTGTTCGCGCGTGACGTGCTTGGCCGTCCTGCCAATCACGATGTTCATCTCGCACTCCCAGTCGACGCGGTCGCGTCCCCTCGGGATGACGATGGGGTCGTTGTGCCCCGTGATCGCGGTGTTGGCCTTGACGAAGAAATACGGGTTCTGTCGCGGATCGCCCGGCCTCCGAGCCCAGTAGCCGGGAATGCCCTGGGCCACCTTGGGATCCACGGCGGCGGCACTCTCCGAGATGGTGGTCGTGCTGCGCATCTCCACCGCATGCTCCTGGTAATTGACGGCGGTGCTGAGCAGCACCCTCGGGTCCGTGATCGGGGGCAGCACCTTGAGCTGGGGCACCTTCATCGCCGACGCCGGCGGGTTGGCCAGCGAGTCAGACGCCACCGACGCGAAACGATCGGCCGTGGGTTGGCTCCACTGGGCGATGAGTCCCTTGATGGTGGTCGGCGTGCCCGCAATGGTCCGGCCCAGGTCGACAACCATGTCGTCGTTGAGCACCATGCCGACGAAGACTCGGTCGCCTTGCTGGAACATGCCCAGCTTGTAGGGTGTCGGGCCGCCTTGGGCGCGCGGCAGCGCCAGCCCGGCCCCCCCCGCCAGTGCCAGGGCCCACATCGATGCACGGATCAGTCGCGTCACGGAACCTCCCGAAGCAGGGATCATACCGGGTTCTGAGGTTCTGAGGTTCTGAGGTTCTGAGGTTCTGGGGTTCCGGGTTCCCGGCTCCCGGTTCCCGGTTGCCGTCTCCCGGTTCCCGTCTGCCGGCTCCCGTTCCCCTCCCCGCATCCTACGCCACGATGTGGCCGTGCTTGATCACCGCGTGGATGACGGAGGCGCCGACCCTGACC
>DATLLC010000325.1:0-4571 GCA_035538015.1 Vicinamibacterales bacterium | reverse complement strand
TCGGCGACCTCCTTGCGCAACCCGAAGATCACGCGCGAGGCGACCACCGACATCGCCACGCCGCCCAGCTGCCAGGGGACCACGTCGACGAAGGTCGCCGCCAGCGGGCGTCCCGCCGCCTCACCGATGGAGAAGGTGCGTCCCGCCGCTAGCAGCAGCGGGACCATCGAGCCCAGGCCCACCAGCAGCGTGCGAGCGGTTGTCGACGGTATCGCGATCGCGCGAGCGAGCAAGGTGTAGTTGGTGGCGAGCAGCCCGGCGAAGATTGCGGTCGAGGCATCCTGGCCGGCTTCGAGCATCAGCCTGGCGTAACCGACCACCATGGCGGCGAAGCCGGCGCAGATCACCGAGGTGCCGCCGATATCGACCCACTGCATCTGTGCCATCGACAACCGCCCACGGCTGCCGAGGGCCCAGACGAGGCCAGCCAGCGCAGTGCTGATCGCATGGAAGAGCATCCCCGAGTTCGGTGCGACGCCCTGCAACGTGCGCAGCCCGCCGAAGAACACCAGGAAGGATCCGGACACCAGGCAGATCCATTGACCGAGCAAGGCAAGCCGGCTCTGATAGAACGCGCGTCCCTCCTCCGTCCTGGTATCGCCGGTCCCCATCGCGATCGGCACGGGCGGGTGAGAGGTGAGGCGCTGCGATGGCATGAGTAGTCGTGACCTTTTCACACATTGTGGCACGCCGGCGGCACGCGGCTTGCTGCCGAGCCGCATCGCCCGGTGATTGCGTCATCTCGGATGGACACGCCGGGCCATCGGCGATGGGCGCGTGCCCTCGCGACAGCACACCTCAGGAGAAAGTATGGCATTTGTCACAAAGTCGGCGTCGATGACGGCGCTGATCGCCCTGATGATCCTCGTGCCCACGCTCGCGCAGGCGCAGGAGCAACGCTTCCGGATTTCCTTCACGCCCGCGATGGCCACGATCTCGGACGATGCGGAGCTGGCGCTCGCCGGCTCGTTCGGCTATCGCTTCTCGGAGCACTTCTGGTTCGAGGGGGAGTTCACCTGGATCGACGCGGCAGCGGGCGGGTTCCCGGACACCATCTTCGAATCTGACGGCCGTTCGGTCGGCGTGGATGCAGTCCGCGCGTTGCTGACGGGTCGCTCCGTGCGGTTTGGCCGCGGGGGCTTCGGGGCCGGCTTTCTGAACCTGCCCCCCCTGACGAACCTCCCGGAGATCGGTCAATGGCGGGCGTCCCTCGATGGGGAGACGATGATCGGGACCCTTGGCCTCCGCTACGAGCTGCCGGTGCAGACCGAACGCTTCCGGCCGTACCTGTCTGGTGGCCTCGGCATCAACAACAGCGAGCAGGATCTGGACATCGAGCGCCTGGCGGCAAGCGACGACCTCGACGATTCGATTTCGCACACCGGCTACGCCTTCAGCGCCGGAGCAGGCGCCAGCGTGCGATTGTTCAGCTCGTTGTGGGCAGACGTGGACGCGAAGTACTTCAGGCTCTCGCGCGAGCGCAACGTCATGCGGCTGGGCGGCGGCGTGAGCTTCCGATTCTGAGACACGAAGGGCACGAAGGAGGACACGAAGGGCACGAAGGAGAACACGAAGGACACGAAATCTGCGTGTCTTCGTGTTTTCGCCTGCTAGACCAGTGTGCGGCTCACTTCGAGGAACCGCGCGATGTCCGCCCGCGTGTTGAACAGCGCCGGCGACACGCGCACCTGGCCGGAGTCGCCGCGGACCGTCACGTCGACGGACGCCCGATCGAAGGCGGCGGTCATCGCCGCGGCATCCTTCGTCGTGTAGTAGGTGACGATCGACGAGTGATTCTCCTCGGGTGTGAACAGCCGGTAGCCTTGCCTAGCCAGGCCGGCTCGGAGCTCGCGCGCCAGCGCCACGGTGTGCGACTCGATGCGCCCGACACCGACGCGCTCGAGGTAGGCGAGCCCGGCTCCCAGTTGGTAGACCTCGCCGAACGGCAGCGTCGAATAGTCGAACCGCTTGGCCGTCTTGTACACGTCGAACCCGCCGTCGCTTCTCGTCCGCTCCACGTGCAGGGCTCCGTAGCGGTCCAGGCGGATGCGGTCGAGCAGATCCCGCCGCACGTAGAACGGCGCCACCCCAAAACTGCCCAGCAGCCATTTGTACGTCCCGGCACACATCACGTCGATGCCCTCGGCCTTGACGTCTGTGGGGAACATCCCGACGGCCTGGATCCCGTCGACGTAGAACAGGGCGCCTTGCGCGTGGGCCAGGTCGGCCAGCGGCCGCATGTCATGGCGGAATCCGTTGTGGTGCGAGACCCACGCGACCGAGACCAGCCGGGTGCGTCGATCGACGAGAGGTTCGAAATCACGCGCCTCCACTCGGCCCTCCCGGTGCCTGGCCACACGCAGCTCGATCCCGCGCGTGTCCTGGAGGTGGCGATAGAGGACGAACTCGGTCTCGTAGTGCAGATCGTCGATGACGATGTTGTCGCCGGCCTTCAGGTCGAGGGCGTTGGCCACGATGTTCTCGCCTTCGCTGGTCGAGAAGAGGAAGCCAATCTCGTCGGAGTCGGCTTTAATCAGACGAGCGAATTGCCCCCGCACCTCATCGGTCGCGCGCAGCATCTCGCCGAGAGGGATTGGGCGCTCCGCCTTCCGCTCGACGAACCGACGGCCCGCGGCCACCACCTGGCTCGGCACCGGCGTGATGTAGGCGGAGTTCAGGTACGTGCGCGCGCGGACGACGGGGAAGTCTCCACGCACGCCCAGGGGATCGTCCTCCGCTCGAGCATTGCCCGATTGCGGCGCCCGTATGCCCCCGGCGGCCAGTAGACCGATCGTCGGTGGAACACCGACGCCGATCGAGGTAGAGGCGGCGATGAAGTCGCGACGGGACAGGTTCGACATCGGAAATCTCCACTCAAAGAGCAGCCAGTAGTGCCGTGGCCTCGCGGACCGCGGCTCGCGTGCGATTGATCTCGCGCGTGAGCTGTGCCACCAGGAATCCATGTTCGGGCGTCCCGCGCAAATCGGGCAGCGCCTCCGCCTTGTTGAGACCGGGCATCGTGAAGCGCTTCGTCGCGCGCAGGATGGGTGACCACTCGGCCGGGTCGTGATGAAAGCGTCCGCCCTTCGTGTACATCACCGGGTTGAGTATCCGTCCGAGCCGCATCGCCACAACGTTCCACGCCGCCGATGTCGCATCCACGGTCGTCGAGCGCCGCGCCTCGAAGGACTCGAGCCCATCGGCCAGCACCCGCGCATCGTCGAGCAGCGGTTGAAAGTCCGCCTCCGTCGCACGGGCCTGGAAGCCGCGCACGACATCGGTCAGCTCACGAGTGGTCGCGCGGTAGTCGAATGGGAGGGTGGCCGCGTTGGCCAGGCCCCACACCGCCTCGAGCCCCACCTTCACGTCGGTGGCGAGGATCGACACGTCCGCCTTGTCCAGCGTGTCGTGCTCGGTATGCCACCACCACGCGTTGCCGCAGCCGCCAGTCCACGGCCGCTTGTCGGGATGGCCGTCGACCAGGAATGGATAAGCCGAGAAGGACGGCATGCCGCTCGCCAGGAACGACTGGTCGGCGGCGCGGGCCGGCCTGAAGACCGGCGCGTTCGCCTGACACGTCGTCGCGGCAATCACGGTGCGACAGTAGCTTTCCAGTTCCGCGCACGTGTTGCGGCAGTAGTAGGCCGTGGCGCCTTTCACTCCGGGCGAGTCGATGTTGTAGTAGGCGAGCCCGCCTTCGGCGAGGTCGGTGAAGAAGGTATCGGCATACCAGGTCGAGCCGCTGTAGCGGCCGTGCGAGTGGCCGGGCCACCAGCAGAGCCTCACCGATCGCTCCAGGTGCGCCCGCTCCTGCCAGAGTCGCTTGGCCATCTCGAGCACGCAGGCATCGCCGGTGGCGTTGTCGGTGATGCCTTCGTGCCAGGCGCAATAGTGTCCGCCGACCAGGACGAACCGTTCGGGCTCGCGCGTCCCGCGAATGCGCACCTCGGGGAGCTTCGATCGGTACCAACCGGTCTCGAGCCGGGTGGTCATGACCGCCCTCACCGGTGTGCCCGCCTTCAGCAGGCCCTTCAGCGCCCGGCCGGCCTCGACGTCCACCGAGACCGCGGCGACCGTGGGCATGCGGTCGATCTGATCGAGCTCCGGCGTGCCCCAGATGGTGGTGCCGATCATGTTGTGGATGAACCGGTCTTCGTTGGCGAAGACAATCCCGGCACAACCGGCCTGGCTGGCCTGCAGAATCGTCACCGGTGTCGCGAGGCCGTCCACGAGCGCGATTTTGCCGCTGGCGCTGCCGAACTGCGCGTGCTCGACCAGGACGAGCTCGGCAGAAAGGCCACCAGGTCCAGTGGATCGCACGAAGGAGTGCGTGACGCACTGGAACTCGTGACTCTCCGGCGAGAGGGTGCGAAAGGCTGCCTCGCGCGGGTAACTGAGAAATGCGTTGAACTCGTGCATCGTCACCGGGACGCCCGCCGCCTCGAGCTCGCTGGCAAGGTACGCGGCCGAGCGGTCCTCGCCGTCGCCGCCGGTGTCGCGCGGCACGTGCGAGAACCACTCGAGATGGCGGGCGAGCGCTCCGGCATCTACCGACGCCTGCATGCGGGGAA
>DATLLC010000324.1:0-5572 GCA_035538015.1 Vicinamibacterales bacterium | reverse complement strand
CGGTGAACGAGCCCACGAACCCGAACGCGCCCATCCTGACGAAGGCGCGCGTCTCACTTGCGAAATCCAGGAAGTCGGCCGGCGACAGATTGCCGACCTCGTCGTCGTCGGCGTCGTAGCCGCGCACCTGGATCAGCGCGTCCGGCTCTGCAAACGGCAGGGGCCTGAGCAGTACCGCCTCGACCAGGCTGAACACCGCCGTGTTGGCTCCAATCGCCAGGGCCAGGGTCCCGATGGCGACGAGCGTAAAACCCGGGCGGTGCCGGAGTTGTCGCCAGGCGGCGCGCAAGGTTGCCATAGGTCCGGTTGGACGGGAAAGAGGAGGGGAACGTTGGAATCTGGGACAGCGAATCTGGTGATCTCGTGATGTGGTGATGTGGTGATGGATCGAAGAGGTCTTGATGTGGGAACTGACGATCGATTGGTTGATCAGGTGATCTATCTGGAGATCTGATGAGCTATCGTGACGGCTGGGCTACAGTGCTGGGATGTCCAACGCTCGCATGAATGCCCTCGGTCAGCCCATCGGCGTCGATCTGCCGGGTTGGGTGCCACCACCGTTTCCCCCTCACATGCCACTGTCCGGACGGATCTGCCGCATCGAGCCGCTCGTGCCCGCGCACGCGCCGGCACTCTGGGAGGCCTTCAGCCTGGACACCGAAGGCCGTAACTGGACCTACCTCGCCCAGGGGCCGTTCGCGAGCGCCGAAGACTTCGCGGACTGGGTGGCGCAATCAGCGGCGAGCAGCGATCCGCAGTTCTATACGGTCTTCATCCCGCCACCTGCGGCTTCTGCCGTATCTGCGCAAGCTGTGGCCGCGGCCGGAGTCGCCTCCTATCTGCGAGTCGCACCCTCCGCAGGCACGATCGAAGTCGGCCACATTCACTTCTCGCCGCTCCTGCAGCACACGCCTGCGGCGACCGAGGCGATGTACCTGATGATGCGGCGCGCGTTCGAGCTCGGCTATCGGCGGTACGAGTGGAAATGCGACGCGCTCAACGCGCCGTCGCGCCGCGCTGCCCAGCGCTTGGGCTTCTCCTTTGAAGGGGTCTTCCGGCAGGCCCTCGTCACCAGGGGCCGGAATCGCGACACCGCCTGGTACGCCTGCATCGATCGGGAATGGCCCGCGCTGCGGGCGGCATTCGAGAATTGGCTGGCCCCCGAAAACTTCGATGCCGAAGGGCGGCAGCGGCAATCGTTGACCGCGCTGACCGCCCCCATCCTGGTCGCGCGCGGTTGAGGTCGGGGCATTCGCGGCGCGGCGTCTGCGAACCCCGCCTCTGCTTCTGGTAGCATCGACCGCCATGCGATGCACTCGAGTCCTCGTCCTTCTCGTCGCGGTCGCTGGTTGCGGTCAGCCGCCCGCCCCGGCGGCGGTCCTGAAGGCGCCGTTCTCCGTGGTCGAAGCCTCCATCGCCGACATGCAAGCCGCCATGCGCGAGGGCCGCATCACGTCGCGCGAGATCGTCACGCAGTACCTCACGCGGATTGCGACTTACGAGGACGGGATCAACGCCGTCATCCAGGTCAACCCGAAGGCGCTGGACGAGGCGGACGTGCGGGATCGCGAGCGCGCGCAGGGCAAGGTTCGCGGGCCTCTGCATGGGATCCCGGTCGCGCTGAAGGACAACGTGAACACGAGCTTCATGCCGACCACCGGCGGCGCGCTGGCCTTCGACGGCCTCGTCCCGCCTTACGATGCCACGCTGACGAAGAACCTGCTCGATGCGGGCGCGATCATCATTGCCAAGACGATGATGACGGAGCTCGCCAACTGGGTCGCCAATGGCATGCCGGGCAACTTCAACGGATTGAAGGGCTACG
Source organism: Vicinamibacterales bacterium (assembly GCA_035538015.1). Lineage (GTDB taxonomy): Bacteria > Acidobacteriota > Vicinamibacteria > Vicinamibacterales > UBA2999 > VFZN01. The sequence goes on along the minus strand of DATLLC010000324.1, from coordinate 3,747 downwards.
GCCTCAATCCCTACGACCCGCGGCGCGATCCGCGAGGCCCCGCCGAAGTCAAGACGGGACGGCCCGCCGCCAGTGGACGCGCGGGCGGCGGCCCGGGAGCTGGCCCCACCCGCTTCGACGATGGGCGGCCGGTGCTTGGGACGGGCGGGTCCAGCTCCGGCACCGGCACGGCAGCGAACTTCTGGGCGGCGAACGTCGGCACCGAGACCTCGGGCTCGATCCTCAGCCCGTCGAACCAGAACATGCTGGTCGGCATCAAGCCGACGGTTGGCCGCATCAGCCGGTACGGCGTGATTCCGATCACGGCGGATCAGGACACAGCCGGCCCGATGGCCCGCACGGTGGCAGATGCCGCCCTCATGCTCGGCGCGCTCGAAAGTGCGGCACCGGATCCGAACGACCCAGCGACCACCGTGTGTCAGGTGCCGCCGAACCGCGACTACACGCCTCATCTCAAAGCCGACGCGCTCAAGGGCGCGCGCATCGGCATCCCGAAGGCGTTCTTCTTCGATCCGGTGACGCTTCGAGGTGAGAAGGAGCCCCGCGGCGGGCTCAACCCGGCACAGCGGACGGCGATGGGCCAGGCCCTCGCCGTCCTGAAGCAGGCGGGCGCGGAGATCGTGGAGGCCGACATCCCGAGCATCGTCGACCCCGATTCGAAGAACAACTTCCTGCTCTGGGGCACCTGCGCCGGGCCGAGCGATGTGCGCGGCAAGGACGCCAATTGCTCGTCGGCGCTCAAGTACGGCATGAAGCGGGACTTCAACGCGTACCTCGCCTCACTCGGCGACAGAGCGCCCGTGAAGACGCTGACCGAGTTGCGCCGGTGGAACCTGGCGCACGCCAACATGGGCGCCATCAAGTACGGCCAGGCGCAACTCGATGTCTCGGACGAAGTGGACCTCGAGCGCGATCGCGCCAAGTGGGAGGCCGATCGCAAGAAGGACATCCAGTTGGGCGCGACGCACGGCATCGACGAGATGCTGAAGGCTCACAAGCTCGACGCGATCCTCTTCCCAGGCGCAAGCGGCGCGGGAATTGCTGCCAAGCCGGGCTACCCGACCGTCATCGTGCCGTTTGCCACAGTGCCCAACGCGCCGCCCAACAGCACGTTCCCCCAGGGTTTCGACCCGAAGCCGGCGCCCTACGGCGTGAGCTTCAGCGGCACCGCCTGCAGCGAGCCCCGACTGATCGAACTGGCCTACGCCTTCGAACAACTGACGAAGAAGCGGATGCCGCCGGCGTCGACACCGTAGTGAGGACTTGGGGTCTTGGGGTCTAGAGGTCTTGCGATCGTGGGTCTTGGGCTACCATCTTTGGATGTGCACACGATGGCGCGGACTCGCCATGCTCTCGGCGTTGGCCCTTTTGGCGGCGGCATGCGCCGCTCCCCTGCAGCGACCGCCCACCACTCAGGCTTACCCTGACGCCGGTCCGAACGTCCAGCGCCCGGCCCCTCGCCCGACCGGGATCACGCGGCCGACGATCGGCGTGGCGTTCGGTGGCGGCAGCGCCCGTGGGATCGCGCACGTCGGCGTCATCCGCTGGTTCGAGGAGCACCGCATCCCGATCGACCTCTCGGCCGGGACCAGCATGGGCGGGCTCATCGGTGGATCGTTCGCCACGGGCATGGATGCCACGGAACTCGAGAAGATGCTGGGTGGCCTCAACTGGGACGAGATCTTCGGGTCCTCGAGCTTCGACTTCAAGAACATCCGCCGCAAGGCCGACGCCCGAGATTATCCCTCGCGCCTGGAGTTCGGGATCAAGCGCGGCATCGTGCCGCCAACGTCGCTGAACAACGGCGAACAGGTCGAACTGCTCCTCGGCCGCATTGCCGCGCCGTACTACGACGTCCAGGACTTCGACGAGCTGCCGACGCCGTTCCGGGCTGTGGCCGTGGACCTGGTCACCGCTACCGAGGTCGTCCTCAACCGCGGCTCGCTGCCCCAGGCGATGCGGGCGACGATGTCGCTGCCGCTCATCTTTCCGCCAGTGGAGATGGACGGGCGCGTACTGGTGGACGGTGGCGCAATGAACAACGTGCCGGCCAACGTGGTGAAGGCCATGGGCGCGGAGCGCATCGTCGCCATCAACGTCGGCGAGCTGGGGAATCCGGAGGCCATCAACTACTCGATGCTGGGGCTGGCTGGCGCGACCCTCGACGCGATGATGCGCGCCTCCACCAAAAGCTCGGTTGCCGACGCGAACGTGGTCATCAACGTCCCGCTCAAGCAATATGGATCGCTCGACTGGCGGCGCAGCAGCGATCTCATCAAGGAAGGCTATGCCGCGGCGGAAGTGATGCGCGAACAACTGCTGCCGCTTGCGGTCAGCGAGGCCGAGTACGAGCAGTGGCGGCAGGCGCGGCAGGCGCGCCGCCGGACGACGCTCCCGGTTCCCGCATTCGTGACCGTCGAAGGGTTCGCCCGCGATGATACGCGTCGGCTCGATCAGATGCTGGCCCACCACGTCGGCGTTCCGTTCGACATCCAGGTGCTGCAGACGGATCTGGCCAAGCTGTCGGGGCTCGACCGCTACGAAACGATCACCTGGCGGATCGTACCCAACGACGCCGGCGATCGGGGCCTGCTCATTCGCGGCCGTACCAAGCCCTACGCGCCGCCGTTCCTGATGCTCGGGCTGAACCTCGAGAACACGACATCGGACGACTTCCGCATCACGATGACAGGCCGCTACCTGGCATTCGACATCCTCGGCTCTGGCTCCGAGCTTCGACTGGACGGCACGCTCGGCTCGGATCCCGGCGTCGCGTTCGAGCTGTACCAGCCGATTCCGTCCAGCCCGTTCTTCGTGACGGCTTACGGTGGCGCTTTCAAGAAGGCCCTCGATTTCGTCGTCGAGGATGCCGTCGCCGCGCGATACGGAGAGACGCTGACCAGGGCGGGATTCAGAGTCGGTTCGAACCTGGGCAGCCGCAGCGACATCCGCATCGGCGCCTACATCGGACGGATAGACGCGGAGGTGGAGGTGGGCGACCCCGGGCTACCGGCGATCTCGGGCAAAGAGACCGTGGCCGACGCCGCCTGGCGATTCGACGGGCAGGACAGCCCGGTTATTCCCTCACGCGGGTTGTTGTCCACCGTGTCGATGCGCTACATCTTCGACGGGCCCGACATCGACCCGCCGCTGCCCTCGGCCCGCTCGAGCGTCGAGCTCACGCAGTTGTCGGCGGTGGCCAACCGGTTCTGGAGCCTGGGCGAGCGCAATCGCCTGTTCCTGTTGGGGGGCTTGGGCACGTCGTTCGACAAGGATCCGCTGCCCACCGACCAGTTCTCGCTCGGCGCCGCGTTCCGGCTCGGGGCCTATAGTCCGGGCGACCTGCGCGGCGATCATTACTACCTGGCCACCGCCGGCTACCTGCGGCAGATGGGCCGGCTTCCCGACTTCATGGGCGGACCGGTGTACGCCGGCGGCTGGCTCGAGAACGGCGACACGTTCAACGACTGGGAACTGGCGACGTTGCGCACCAACGCCAGTATGGGTGTCGTGATGGACACCCTGCTGGGGCCGGTCATCGTCGCGGGCTCGGCCGGGTTCGACGGGCGCTGGCGGACGTACTTCGGGGTGGGCCGGATCTTCAGGTAGGCACGGACCACCCCAGCGCTGAGGGCCGCGGCAATGCCGTCAGGCCGGAGCGCAGGCCGAGGGCAGCACGAAGGCCATCGAGGCAATCCCGGCAATCCCGATGACCTCGTGCTGGCGGCCCAGATGTAGATCCACCCG
>DATLLC010000323.1:0-16006 GCA_035538015.1 Vicinamibacterales bacterium | reverse complement strand
GGCGCCGAGCGCAATCGCCGGTGCCCATGGCATCGCGGGTACGAGCGCGCGGACCACCATGGCAACGGCGATGGTCGTGAGGCCGACCGCGAAGACGACCAGACCGATGAGCGGCGCCCAATTGTCCCTGAGATCCCTCGGCGACGCGTCATAGGCCGCATCGAGCAGAACGGGGGCGAGGAAGAGCGCCAGTGCGAGCTCGGGAGGGACGGTGAAGGACGGCGCACCCGGAAGAAACGCGAGGAAGGCCCCGCCGAGTGCCAGGAAGACAGGATAGGGTGCCCCGACGCGGCGCGCCACCGCTGCCAGAGCGACGGCAGCGAGGACCAGGGCAACGATCCCTTCGAGTTCCCTCATGTGACGACATGGCGCTTGAACGCGGACGCCGGCCGATCGCCGGCATCCGTGTCCCGCGGACCATCAGTCACTGACCCTCGCCGACTCCAATCTGTCCCCGGATCTCACCGCCCCCCCAGCGCGTGGTGTGCACGTTGGCGTAGGCATACCCGGCGCGAATACTGCGGACCAGTTCCTCGAAGGCCGTCGGCTCGCCCGGGTTGATCCCCTGGAGCGGCGGGCCGACGATGTCGGCAGGCGCGATGACGCCGGTGAACGTACCCCCAGGCGTCGGGCAGGCGGCCTTGCCGCCGCCGCCGCAGAGGAACGCCGAAACGCCGCCGTTGAAGCTCGGTGCGGAGATGTGGATGTGAGCGAAGAGCACGACACCGTCGGTGACGAATGGCGTCGTTCCCACGCCTTCGAGGTCGCCGTAGGCGAGCTCGTATTCAATCGTCTGGGCCTCGTCGTCGATCCGCAAGCTGAGGTGCCCTCGCCCCGTGGTCGAGAGCGACGGATTCTCCTGGAAGCCCTCGAGGTTCGCCCGGTAGTTCTTTGGGCCTGGCGCCGCGCTCGACGCCGTTGAAGTGTTGCCAGCCAGCGCGACTGCGAACGCAAAGACCACGAACAGAACAGGTTTCCTCATATCTCCCCCTTGGCGCACGGCACGTAGCCTACCTCAAGGGAGTCACAGAAGGACCGTGCCGCGACGCAATAAAACCCGTCGCCGGCCGAGCTACCCCCGCCGTTGTCAGGGCTCGCAGATCTCGCCGCTGACCGTCGTTACCACCTGGCCGCCACCCACAGTACCGTGCACGTCGAAGAACCCCGTCACCCCGCTGAACTCTCCGGTCCCCGCGGTGATCCTCTGGAAAGCCGTCACGTGGCCCTCAGCTCCGCTCGAGACGCCAGTCTCGCGGGTCGTGATCACGCCGCGGCTCGTCGCGTACTCGAACGCGCCGGCATATGGCGTAAAGGTCGGCGAGGCCGCTGGCGCCGTTCCGACGCTGTCCGCCCGGAAGTACGTGGTGCCGCGCAGCCCGTGGTTGCCATCGACTTCACCGAGGAAACATGCGGAATGGCCGGGCCGGCACTCCGTGGTGGAGCGCCTTTCGACCATCTGGGCGTGGACCGGCTTACAGGACGATCGTTCGAGCAGCCGGCCGCTCCCTGTCTCGACGCCAGGGATGAGGGCCAGGCTCGTGACCAGCGTGAGGGTTCGTGTTTGTGCGTGCATGAAATCACCTCCGATAGGACGGAAGTGTAGGATGTGAGTGGTATCCCCGGAGGGGCCACATCATGCCAGGTCGAGGAGGCCACTCATCGCTCACGTTTCTCGACCTCGACGGACCGGGGACCCTCACCGACCGTCTGTTCCGCGCGATTCGGTCGGCTATCCTCGAGGGGCGCGTCGCGGCGGGCGAACGCTTGCCCTCGACTCGACAGCTGGCGACGGACCTGGGCCTGTCCAGGAAGGTCGTGGCTTCGGCCTACGCAGACCTGGGTGACGAGGGCTACCTCGAGGGCCGCCCCGGGGCCGGGACCTTCGTCGGGGCCAGCGTGCCAGACGTCCGGCCCATACGCGCTGAACCGGTCCAGCCGGAGAGGGTGGCGCCACGCTTGCGGCCCTCGCGCTACGCGACCCGCGTCATCGACCTGGCCCCGTGGCCGCCACCGGGCGCGCGCGGCGACTCACCGCCACTACCTGTGGACTTCCGATACGGCGTGCCGGCGCTGACCGATTTCCCGCAGCGGATCTGGAGCCGGCTCGTGTCCCGTCTCGGACAGCGGATGTCGCTGAGGTCGCTGGGCTACGGCCGCACGCTCGGTCTGCCGGCGCTGCGCGACGCCATCGCCGGGTATCTCGCGCGGGCCCGCGGCGTGACGACGACGCCCGATCAGATCGTGGTGGTGAACGGGTCGCAACAGGCGCTCGACCTGCTCGCCCGGCTGCTCATCGACGCCGGCGATCAGGTCGTGTGCGAAGAACCGGGCTATCAGGGGGCCCGGCAGGTCTTTCAGGCCGCCGGCGCGGAGGTGCGGCCGATAGGCGTTGACGCGCGTGGCCTGCGCGTGGCCGATCTCCCGAACGATCGTCGCACCCGACTGGCATACGTCACACCGTCGCACCAGTTTCCGTTGGGCGGTGTCCTTCCGCTCGAACGCCGCCTAAAGCTGTTGCGGTGGGCGTCGGCGTCGGGCACTTACCTTGTCGAGGACGACTACGACAGCGAGTTCCGTTATGAAGGAAAGCCCGTCGCCGCGATGCAAGGGCTCGACCGCTCGGGCCGCGTGATCTACGTCGGGACCTTCTCGAAGGTCCTGTGCCCCGCGATGCGTCTCGCCTACATGGTCGTGCCTCCGGCGCTCGTGGAGCCAATCGCCGCCTTGAAGTTCCTCACCGACTACCCACACGCCGACGTTCGAACAGGAGGTGCTGGCCGATTTCCTCGTCGGAGGTCACTTCGAGCGGCACCTCCGCCGCAGCCGCCGGCTGAACGCCGCGCGACGGGAGGCCCTGCTCGAGGCCAGCGAGGAGCACTTGGGAGACCGCGTCGAGATTGTCGGGACCGGCGCGGGCGTGCACGCGGTGATGTGGCTGCGGCACTACCACCGCTCGCAGGTCCCAGCGATCACCGCGGAGGGTCGGCGATACGGTGTCGGACTGTACGCCGTGACACCGTATTACCTCCGGCCGCCTGCCAGGGCGGGGCTCCTGGTCGGGTATGCCTGCCTCGATGAGAGGGAGATCAGGCAGGGGATTTCGGTGCTGGACCGCGTGCTTCACGGAGTCCGTGGAAGCCTCCACCGCCGTGCTCCGGCCTGAGTCCTGATCGGCAGCACCCTCGTCGAGCGGTCCATGCTCGAGCTCGTCATCATCGACGAGCCGTCGGGGCGCCTGCTCACGGTCTTGGCCCGGCCGTGGTCGTGGCCGGCTGCGGCACGGCGAACGCGAATACCGCGCGACCGGCGGAGACCGAAACGTGCTGACGACCTTCGACCAGGTAGGTCACCGGATTCGAACGCACCAGGCCGCCAGTCTGGAATTGCCAGAGCGCCGCGCCGGTCTTCGCGTCCAGCGCATAGACGTTGCCCTCGTTCGACCCGCTGAACACCAGCCCGCCGGCCGTGGAGAGCACTCCAGACCACGAGGGCGACGGCAGCTTGAAGTCCCACACTGTCGCGCCCGTCTTCGCGTCGAGCGCCCGCACGGCGCCCCACGCCTCGTCGGCGAGCCGTCGTTCGCCGCCGCCGGTGAATGGCATCCCGGCCTCGTACTCGACATCGGTCTTGAAATAGTACGACCCCATCTCCCGCACCGGGACGTAGAAGAGGCCGGTCTGCGGGCTGTAGGACGGGCTGGGCCAGTTGGTGGAGCCCTGCAGGCTCGGGTAGACGAGCGTCCCCTCGGCGGACGGCTCGGTATTCGGGAGCACCTCGGGCCGGCCCTTGGCGTCGATGCCCTTCGCCCACGTCTGCTTCGCATACGCCGCGGCATGGAGGAACTCACCGGTGGTGCGATCCAGCACGTAGTAGAAGCCGTTGCGATTCGCCGTCACCAGGGTCTTGCGTGCACGCCCGCCGATCTGCAGGTCCGCGAGTATCTGGATCTGGTTGGCGTCCCAGTCGTGCACGTCATGCGGTGTGTACTGGAAGTACCACTTCATCTTCCCGGTGTCCGCGTCGAGCGCCAGGACCGACGAGGTATAGAGGTTGTCCCCCTTTCGAATGTCGCCGTTCCAGTCCGGTCCGGGATTGCCCGTGCCCCAGTAGAGCAGCTTCAGCTCCGGATCGTACGAGCCGGTCAACCATGTCGCGCCCGCACCGTTCTTCCAGCTGTCGCCGGCCCACGTCTCCACGCCGGGCTCGCCGGCCACGGGCACGGTGTAGGTACGCCACAGGCGCGCACCTGTCTTCGGGTGATACGCGTCGACGAAGCCGCGGATGCCGGCTTCACCGCCGCTGATGCCGACGACGATGCGACCATCGATGGCGAGCGGCGCCATCGTGATCGAGTGTCCGGTGCCGTTGTCGGCGACTTTCGTCTCCCACCGCTTGGCCCCCGTTTCGGCATCGAGGGCGATCAGCGACCCGTCGAGCGAGCCGACATAAACGAGGTCGTCGAGGATCGCAACGCCCCGGTTGGTGGCGGGAAACCCGATGAGGCGAAGGTCCGAAGGCATCGGCCGCTTGTAGCTCCACAGCGTCCGCCCGTTCCGCGGGTCGAGCGCCGTAACGGTGGTCGGCGGCTCCGTGACATACATCCTTCCGTCGACCACGATCGGCGAGGTCTCCACCGAGCCGTCGCCAGTCACCTGATAGACCCAGGCCGGCTGCAACTGCGACACGTTGGCGGTCGTGAGCTCGGTCAGCGTCGAGTGGCGCTGACCGTCGTAGGTGCCGTTATACGTGAGCCAGGCGCCCGGTTCCTTCGCCGCGGTGACGATGCGGGAGTAGGGAACCTGACCAGCCAGGACCGTTCCGAGCGCGACGACGCCCGCGGCAACCGCCATCATGTTCTTCATCGCTGCCCTCGCAGGCCGGAAAGGTAGGCCACCAGATCGTCGACTTCGGTTGCGGATCGTTGCGGACCGTACGAGGGCATCAGGCTCGCACCGGCCTCTCGTTCCAGCGCCTCGAGGTCCGACTTCCAGTAGCGATGGACACGGCCGGCGGGATCGCGGACGTAGACCCAGAACACGTCCTCGCTGATCCGCACGCCACGCACCGAACCCGCGTCCTTCGGTTTGGCGGTGACGACGACATGGCCCTCGGGGACGCGCGCGCTGGGCTCGAGGAGCGCCTGCTTGATGTATCCCGGGCCGCGCTGTGCCCCGATGCTGGACAAATCCGGCCCGAAGGCGCGACCGGTGCCGTCGAGCACGTGGCAGGCCGCGCACCCGCGTTCCTGGTAGAGGACCTTGCCGCGCCCGGCATCGCCAGGCACGACGGTCGCCGCGCTTCCGGCGCCGAGACTGCGGACGTAGGCTGCCAGCTGCCAGGTCCGACGTGGACCATTCGCGTTCCCATAGGCCGGCATCAGGTTGGGAATGCCCTGGTCCACGACCTTCAGCAGCCCGCCATCATCTGCGGCGCGCGCCAGCACGGGCAAGAGCAGGGAAGGGCCGTAGCCGCCGCTGCCATCCATTCCGTGACAGAGCGCACACTGGGCCGCGTACAGGCGCTTGCCCGCGGCCAGGTCCGCGGCGTCGGCTTCATGCAAGGGACGGATGTCAGGTGGCGACTGGGCGCGGGCGTTACCGATTACGCCGATGCCGAGAGCCCAAGCGAGGGCGGCGGCCAAGGCGCGCCGTGTCGATGCAATTCTGGCCGCGCGCCGTTCCACGGCAGACGATGGCTGAAGCATGCGGTGAGAGCCTCCGGAGCCACGACTGGGCGCGTGGCGGGCTCACTGTAGCACTGGTGGGCCGAGCGTCGCGTCGTCGAGGGGACAGACGGAGACTCTCGAGACGTCGCAGAGGTGCCTCCGCGAGGGTGCTGAACCGAAGGTCGGATTGACAGAACACGCTCATCAGAGGGGCTGCGCACCAGGCTGGCACGCAGCCCCACTGCACGGTCTGCCGATCAGCGACTCGGACGGTGTCCGGCCCAGCCGGTTGCGACTCCAACGAAGAAGCCGATGCCGAACGTGAGGCCGACTGCTGCCAGCGGCGCCTTGCGCACCTTGACAACGGCGTCGTCCCTCAAATCCTCGAGGTCGTGCACCGTGCGAGTAAGGGTCTTCCTTGCGGCGCGTGCGCCGTCCTCGTAGGCCTCGGCGATTTTTCGAACAACCTCGGGCTTGTCTAGAGTGAGAGTGGTCATGATGATGATCCTCGTGGGCAGATGACCGACCTATCTGCAAGACAGTCTCCAACAGTAGCCTCGAATTCCGCAGGCCTGAAGTCGCCGTTCTGGATTGGCTCAGGCAGGTCAGTGTCGCCTCCCGGAAGGAGTGTGAAAATTTTTCCCTCATCAATGGCCGCGCTACACTGAAGCGGCCATGCGATCACGGTGGAGGTGCCTGGCGACCGCGTTTCTCGTGGCCGCTCATTTGGAATCGGGCGGTCTGCCAGTGCGAGCAGCCGGCCCGACCATTTCGTTGCGAGCCCGATCGTTCCGGCCCGGCGAGCTGGTTGTCGTCTCGGTCTCGGCGCCGCCTGACGGAGCGTCGGTCGCGGTGCATGCGTTCGGCAAGGATCTCCAGGCGCATCGAGTGGAGCCTGGCGCCTGGCAGGCACTGACGGGCATCGATCTCGACCTGGCGCCCGCCGAATACGAGGTCACGGCCACAATCGACGGCGTGGTCGCGACCAAGCGCGTCCAGGTTGTGCCGCGCGCGTTCCCGGTCCGCCGGCTGACCGTGAATCCGGACTTCGTCAACCCGCCCCCCGACCTCGCCGTTCGCATCGAGCAGGAATCGCGCTTCATCGAGCGGGTCTATGCGGAGGGCGCGCGCGAGCCGCTCTGGGAGGATGAGTTTCGACGCCCTGTCCCACAACAGGCGAACAGCCGTTTCGGCACGCGCAGCGTGTTCAACGGCGAGCCTCGGAGCGCCCATGCCGGCACCGACTTCCTGAGCCCGGCGGGTACGCCTGTGCACGCGCCCAACGCGGGGCGCATTGTCGCGGCCCGCGAGCTGTACTTCGCCGGGCGGACGGTGATGATCGATCACGGCGGTGGGCTCTTCTCGCAGCTGGCCCATCTCTCGCGTATCGACGTGGGCGAGGGTGAGATGGTGCGGCCGGGGCAGGTGGTCGGTCTCGTCGGCGCGACGGGGCGGGTCACCGGGGCCCACCTGCACTGGGCGGTTCGCGTGTCCGGTGCGCGCGTCGACGCGCTGTCCGTCCTCGCGCTACTTGGAAACGCCCCGACGCAGAACGGTCCCAACCGCTGACCCTGGCCGCCAATCCCCTGATCCCTGATCCCTGATCCCTGATCCCTGCTCTCTCCCATATTCCTTCCCTTCTTCCCTGCTTATGGTGCTTCCACCTGACCTCGAGTTCTCGGCCGCCGAGATGCGGCGCATGGCCGATGCCGTCGTGGCGCGATCGATCGCACACGTCACAACACTCGCGGCGCAGCCCATCCTCGGAGACACGGCGGCCGAGGCGTTCTGCCGCTCGCTGCGTGAGCCCGCGCCGGAAGGGCCGACGCCAATCGAGCCGCTGCTCGATCGGCTGTTCGACGACTACATCCCGCGATCCTTCAACGCGCCGGCGCCCGGCTACTTCGCGTTCATCCCTGGCGGCGGTGTATATCCCGCGGCCCTGGCCGACTTCATCGCCAACGCCTCCAACCGGTACACCGGCGTCTGGCAGGCGGCACCGGCGCTGGTGCAGCTCGAGGCCAACGCGCTCGACTGGATGCGGGACTGGATGGGATTTCCTGAGACCAGCCGCGGGCTCTTCACCACGGGCGGGTCGATGGCCACGTTCAACGCGCTGCTCTGTGCGCGGGAGCGGTATCTCGGGGCCGAGATCCGCCGCGGCGTCCTCTACACCTCCGATCAGGCGCATCACAGCGTGCTGAAGACCGCCAAGATGGCTGGCATCATGCCCGACCGCGTCCGCGCGCTGCCGTCCGACGAGCGGTATCGTCTTCCGGTTGACGCGCTGGGTCAGGCGGTCGTGCGAGATCGCGCGGCCGGCCTCACGCCGTTTGCCGTCGTGTCGAGCGCCGGCACCACCAATACCGGCGCCGTAGACCCGCTCGACGCCGTCGCCGACCTGTGCGCAGCCGAGGGGTTATGGCATCACGTGGACGGCGCGTATGGGGCGTTCTTCCAGTTGTGCGAGGAACGGCAGGGGGTGCTGAGGGGTCTGAGCCGCGCCGACTCGCTGACGCTGGACCCCCACAAGGGGATGTTCCTTCCCTACGGCACCGGTGCGCTTCTGGTGCGTGACGGCTCCGCGTTGCGCGCGGCCCACGAAGCGACCGCGGATTACCTGCCGGCGATGCCCCATCCCGACGACTTCTACGATCCGAGTCAGCATGGCCCGGACCTTTCGCGGGGGTTCCCCGGTCTCCGCGTGTGGCTCAGCGTGAAGCTGTACGGGACCGCGGCCTATCGCGCCGCGATCGCGGAGAAGCGCGCTCTTGCGCTCGATGCGTTCGAGCGGATATCGCGTCTGCCCGGGCTCGTCATGGATGCGCCGCCGGAGCTTTCGCTGTTCGCGTTTCACGTGACGTGGCCGGGCGCCACACTGGCGCAGGAGGACGTGGCAACGCGGCGGTTGATGGAACGCACCCCGGCGCGCGGGCGCGTCATGGTGACCGGCGCGACCGCGCGCGGCCGCTATGTCGGCCGCGTGTGCGTGCTCAGCTTCCGCACGCACGCAGAACAGATCGACTGGCTGGTCGAGGATCTGCGTGCGGCGCTCGACGAGGTCAGGAGCGGCTGAGTCCGGCCGCTACCGGTGCTTTTCAAACACCGTCTTCTTGCCGTCCTTCGTGAACGCGACGGTGTCGAACGGTTCCTTGCGCCCGCCTTGCTCCATGCCCGGGGACCCCATCGGCATGCCCGGTACGGAGATGCCCGCGATGGCGGGCTTCTCCTTCAGCATCCGGAGGATGTCGGCGGCGGGCACGTGCCCTTCCACCGTGTAGCCGCCGACCTTGGCGGTGTGGCACGAACGCAGGTCGTCGCCGACGCCGCCCTGGGCCGCGACCGCATTCAACTGCGGGTCCGACACGTTCTGGGCTTCCACCTGGAAGCCATGCGCCCGGAGATGTTCCACCCAGGCGCTGCAGCACCCTCAAGTCGGGGACTTGTAGACGCTGACCTTGGGTTGGGCGCCCGCCGCCGGTGTGGCGGCAGCTTTCTGCTGGGCCGCCAGACCCAGTCCCAGTCCGGTCGCGAGCACACCGGAGGCGGCAAAGATCGAGAGTGTCCGTCGCATCGTGTCGTCCGTTCCTAGGCGCGTGGCTGCGGGACTACCCGCATGTAGGGCTTGATCGTCTTCCACCCCTCTGGGTACTGCTTCTGTGCGTCCTCGTTGGAGACCGACGTGAGGATGATCACGTCCTCGCCCTCCTTCCAGTTCGCCGGCGTCGCGACCTTGTGCTTCGCCGTCAGCTGCAGCGAGTCGATGATGCGCAACACCTCGTCGAAGTTGCGGCCCGTGCTCATCGGATACGAGAGCACCAGCTTGATCTTCTTGTCCGGGCCGACGACATACACATTGCGCACCGTCGCGTTGTCGGCCGCGGTGCGTCCGGCGCTGGAGTCGCCTGCTTCGGCCGGCAGCATGCCATAGAGCTTCGCGACCTTCAGGTCGTGGTCGGCAATCATCGGGTAGTTGGGCGCGGTGCCCTGGGTTTCCGCGATGTCCTTCGACCAGCCGACATGGCTCTCGAGCGGATCGATGCTCAGCCCGATCACCTTCACGCCACGCTTGTCGAAGTCGGGCTTGATGCGCGCCATGTACCCCAGCTCGGTCGTGCACACCGGGGTGAAGTCCTTGGGGTGAGAGAAGAGCACCCCCCATGAATTGCCGAGCCACTGATGGAAGCCAATCCGGCCTTCAGTGGTATCCGCTTCGAAATCCGGCGCGTCCGATCCAATGGGCAAGGGTCCAGTCATGTCGTAAGCCTCCGCAAGAATGAGTGCGTTGTCAGCGATCGCCGCCACCCGGCGGGCGCGGAACAGCCGTGCGGCCCGAGCCGCCGCCCGACGCGCCACCGCCACTAGTGTAGCCACCAGAGCTGACGCCGCCCGAGTCGCCGGAACCGCTCGAACTGCCGTCACGGCCGCCGCTCGTCCCCGAGCGATCCACGACGCCGCCATTGATGCGCGGCTCCGGATCCCGCGGCCGGACGCGTGTGTAGCCCAGCCCGTTCACGACCCGGCCATTGGGGTCGTCGGGCAACGCGCCGCCATCGACCGGCGGAACGACGCCGACCCAGTTGCCCCAGCCGGACCCGTAGCGAGGGTCGTAGTAGCCGTAATACTGGTAGCCGAATGGCGAGTAGAGCGAGAGCCACGCCAGCTCGCTCGCCATCAGCCAGGGGTCCAGGGTGCCGCCGAAGCCGCCGCCACCGTAGCCTCCGCCGTAGTTGGAACCGGTCGGTCGCTCGATGATGAACTTCTCCGGAAACGAGAGGGCGACCATGACATCGACGACTGGCCCGGGCACGCCGGCTTCGTCGAGCTCGACCAGGCGGCGTGCGCTGAGCGGCAGCTTGGCGCCGACCTCGATCAGCGCGGCCTGCAACACTTCGGGAGCCGTATGCCGCGCCGCCTCCTTGACCTCATCGATCGTCCACCGCTCGAGCGGGGCGGGACTACCGGCGACCGGTGTCTGCACCAGTCGACGCTGTTCGCGCGTCGCACCGTAACGCCGCACGCGGACGCTCTTGCTGCCACGCACGTCCACCATCTGCACGTCCACCCAGGTCGGACCAGGCATGACCAGGCTGAGCCCGGTGATCGTCCGCTCCGGCTGGCCTTCGCAGCTGACCGTCCCACGGGTGAAGAGCTGGCGGCCCGACGTGGACCACTCGGCCCGACGCGTGCTCCGGCACCGGCCATCCTCGCCGGTGCGCGGCGCGCCGTCGGCAGCTACGACCTCGTCGAGCACGGACTCGCCGTTCAAGACGGTCTGCTGCGAAACGGCGTTGGTCTGCGGTGCGGGCGTGACGCAAATCATCACGTCCTCACGGCTCTCACTGGCTCGTGCGCGGCGGGAAGCCACGGCCGCGAGGTCCGCCACCGGCATCGCCGTGGACTCGCGCAGCAGTTGCCAGCAGCCGAGATACGGTGCCCACCGCGGATCCACGGGCGTCGTCTGAGCGAAGCTCGCCGCCGGAGCCGCCACCAGCCCGAACGCGACTGCAAATGCGCGAAGTGTCATGGTCGTCATCCTTCAGAACACGAAGTTGATGCCCGCCGAGATCCGCAAGCCCGAGAGGTCGAGCGGTTCGAACCCCACGAACTCGTTGCTCAACTCTCCGCTCGCCCAGACGTACCGCCCCTCGGTCGTGAGGAACAACTGCTTGTAGAGTTGGACGTCCACGCCGCCTAACAGGTGTCCGCAGAGCGACGCCCCGCTGGACTCGAACACGTCGGTGAAGACCTCCGAGTCCTCGAAGTCCACGAAGTCGCCCACCTGCTTGAACTCCCAGAACACCATACCGCCACCGGCCCCCACGTACGGTTGGACGCGGGTGGGAATCCAGGCGTAGCGGCCGACCGAGCGCCCGCGCGGCATCAGCGCGAAACGGACGCTCCCGGTGAACGAGTTCTGGCGCAGGGTGGACTGTTGCTCGATGGGCAGCAGGTTGTTGTCGACGAAATCACGGTACTCGGAGTTGACAGACTGCTTCGCCACGTCGAAGCCGCCGACGATGTCGAGCCGTGAGGTGACGGAGTAGCCGAGATCCATGGCAAACGAGGGGCTGCTGAAGTCGCCGCTGTCGATGGTCAACTGGTCCTGCACGAAGTCGAACAGATCGGAATTCTCACTCGGCATCAGCCAGGCGCCTCGGATGCTGATGAGGCCGCGCGGGCGCTTGAAGAGAAAGTCGCTCTCCGGCAGCTCCTGGCCGATTCGCGCAGGCGGACGTCCGCCCTGCGCCGCAGCGGGCCAGGCCGTTCCGACCACCGACGCCACGGCAAGAGGCAGACTCAGCAGCCAGCCGCCGAAGCGGAAACGAGAAAGCATATCCGTACGAATCCTGGCAGGCTTCCTGATTATGCGCCCACGGCGGCGCTGCGGCAAATTGCCACAGCGCTGCAGTAGGCTGGACCGGGCACACTGAGCCATGCGCATCCACCTCGGCACGTTCGTCCTGACCCTCCTTGCCACCGCCAGCTCGACCTTGGCCGGCCAGCCGCCAACACCGACCGCGGGCGGTCAACACAAGCCCGACCACATGGATCGGCACTTCGACGACGCCGAACAGTGGGCCAAGGAGTTCGACGACCCCTCGCGGGATGCCTGGCAGATGCCGGCGCGAGTCATCGAGGCACTGGCCCTGAAGCCGGGACAATCGATTGCGGACATCGGCGCGGGCACCGGGTACTTCTCCGCGCGCCTCGCGCGCTCATCCGCGGCGCCGGTCGTCTACGCCGTGGACATCGAGCCCTCGATGGTCGCCTATCTCAAGAACCGCGCCGCGAAGGAAGGACTGAAGAACCTGAACCCCGTGCAAGCCGCGGCCGACGGCGCCAACCTGCCTGCCCCCGTGGACACCATCCTCATCGTGGACACGTACCATCACCTTCCCAATCGGGTGGCCTACTTCACGGCGCTCAAACGCTCGCTGAAGCCGGGCGGCACGCTGGCCATCGTGGACTTCCGCAAAGACGCTCCTTCGGGCCCGCCGGTCGAATTCCGTTTTACGCCCGAGGAGATTTCGGGCGAGTTGTCACAAGCGGGCTTTTCGCTGGTCGCGCAGCACGAATTCCTGCCACGCCAGTTGTTCCTGATGTATCAGGCGAAGTGAGCACCCGCCAACCCCTCGTGCTCTCGGTGGTGGCGGCTGCATGCGTCGCCACCGCACCAGCCGCGCAGGAACCAGCGATCTTCACCTTCCGCGCGGGATTCTGGCTGCATCTGCATCATTTCTTGTATGTGCTCGGGCGGGCCGAGGCACGAATGCCGGATCGTGCGCGACGAGCGGTTGCCGGTGCCGGGCCCGATCAGGCGGCCGGCCTGGCGCGGGCCGCGCCCGAGGAGTCTGCCACCTGGCGCCGCGCCGTGACCGAGTACGCCGCGGGCCCGAGCCGGCAGGATGCCGTATTCGACGAGCCGCTCCGGCGGGTGACCTCCGCGCTCGCGCCGCTGGACGAGCACGATCCGTTGCCGGACTCGATTCCCCTCGAAGTGCGGCGCGTGCTCGAGCGGGCCGCACCGGTCTACGAACGATTGTGGTGGCCCGAACATGGACGGCGGAGCCGCACATTCGTGGACGATCTCCAGACGTGGCTTCGACTCGAAGGCGCGGTGATCGTGGCCTTCGTGACGTGGGCGTACGCGCAGCAATGGCCGGCGGCCGGGTTCCCGGTGGAAGTGTCCGCCTACGCCAATTTCGCTGGCGCGTATTCAACCCGCGACCGCCTCCTGGTCCTGTCGAGTCTGGACCCCGGACTGCGCGACTCGCAGGGGCTCGAGATGCTGTTCCACGAAGCGATGCACCAGTGGGACGATTCGATGCTCGAGCGACTGAAGGCAGCGGCGGCGCGTCAGGGCCGTCCGCGGGTGCCCGACGGGCTCCCGCACGCGCTTGTCTTCTACACAGCCGGTGAGGCCGTCAGACGGACCATCCCCCCGCATATTCCGTATGCCGACGGCAACGGGATGTGGAAGAGCGGTACGATGGCCGCCTTCAAACCCGCGCTCGACTCGCGGTGGCGCCCGCGCCTGCGCGGAGACGCCGGCCTCGACAAGGCGCTCGCGGCGCTGGTCGCCGCCATCCCATAGGGCTGGGTCACCCCCGGTTGCCGTTTACCGGTTGCCGGTTCCCGGTTGCCGCCCTCAAGATTGCCGACTGGCGACTCCCCGGTTGCCGGTTGTCGGCTCCCGGTTGCCGGTTCCCGGCTAGCTGTTTCGAAACAAACCCCCTCTGCCCGCCGTCCAATGCCCCATGGAAAGGCTCTGGCAGGACATCCGAGTCTCGCTGCGGGGGTTGTGGAAGGACCGGTCCTTCACCCTGACGACGGTCGCCACGCTGGCGCTGTGCCTGGCGGCCAACGTCGCCATCTTCGCGGTCGTCGACGGGGTTCTGCTCAAGCCCTTGCCGTTCGACCAGGCTGATCGGCTCGTCACCATTAACAACAGCTATCCCGGCGCGGGCGTGGCCATAGCCTCCAACGGTGTGCCGGATTACTACGACCGGCTCGAGGCCGTCACGGCGCTCCAGAGCCTCGCGATGTACCGGCAAGCGGGCGCGACCATCGGCGGTGACCGCGGTCAGGCGGAGCGGCTGCAGTCGCTGATAGTCACACCCTCCTTCTTCAGCGCGTTACGGGTCAGCGCCCTTCGCGGCCGTGTGTTCACCGCGGAAGAGGCGGAGCCAGGTCAGGCCGACAAGGTCATCCTTACTCATGGCTACTGGCAACGCGCGTTTGGCGGCCAGGACTCGGCTGTCGGTCAATCCCTGCGCGTCAACGGCGTGTCGATGCCGATTGTCGGCGTCCTGCCGGCGGGCTTCCTATTCGTCGATCCCGACATCGAGTTGCTGCGCGCTGTGGCCTTCACGGCCGAGGATCGAGCCGACGATCAGCGGCACAGCAACAACTGGCAGCAGCTTGGACGGTTGAACGACGGAGCCACGGTCGAGCAGGTGCGCAGTCAGCTGGCCGCGCTCAACGCGGCCAACGCCGAACGCTTTCCGCATTTGAAGGAGATCCTGGCCAACGCGCGGTTCTCGACCGACGCTCGTTCGTTCCAGGAATTCCTCGTCGCCGACGTCAGGCGCACGCTCACCCTGCTCTGGGGCGGCGTGCTCGTCGTCCTCGTCATCGGGTGCGTCAACGTGACCAACCTGGTGCTGGTGCGGTCCACCGGACGGATCCGCGAGCTTGCCACCCGCCATGCCCTCGGTGCGGGCTTCGGCCGCCTGGCGCGTCAGAGCTTCACCGAGAGCACCATCGTCGCACTGCTCGGCGGCCTCGTCGGGCTGCTCTTCGGCTGGTGGGCGCTTGCCTCCGGCCCCTTGCTCGGCCTCGATCAATTGCCCCGGGGAAGTGAGATTGCCATCAGCCCGCGTGTGGTGGTCTTCACGCTGGCGCTCGTCGGAGTGGTCGGCGCGGTGATGGCGGGACTGCCAGTCGGTGCACTGCGGCGAACCAACCTCGCACAGGTAGTTCGCGAAGAAGGACGGTCCGGGACGGCGACGCGAAAATCGCGGCTGGTCAGGCGGATGCTGGTGACCAGCCAGGTGGCGTTTGCGTTGATGCTGCTGATCGGCGCCGGCGTGATGGTAGCGAGCCTGCAGAAGGTGCTCGCCGCGGATCCCGGCTTCCGGACCGAGGGCGTAGTGACCGGCCTCGTGAGCCCGCCCCAATCCCGGTATGCCGGCGAAACTGAGCTACGGGCCCTGGTGGTCCGCATTCTGGAAAACGTCCGGGGCCTCCCCGAGGTCTCGTCCGCCGGCCTGTCCTCGACCATCCCCTTCAGCGGCAGCACCAGCGACAGCGTCATTTTGGCGGAGGGCTATCAGATGGCGCCTGGCGAGTCGTTGATCTCGCCCAACTCCGTGGCGGTGACCGACGGCTACTTCGAAACGATGGGGGCGCGGCTCGTCGCCGGCAGGTTCTTCGATGACAGGGACGTCGAGGACCGGCGCCGCGTCATCATCGTCGACGAGCGTCTGGCGCGGAAGTTCTGGCCGACTGGCGACGTGATCGGCAAGCGGCTATACCAGCCAACCAGCGCGGAACGCATCCTCGAGCCGCCGGCCGAGGATCAGATGCTCGCGATCGTCGGGGTCATCAGCGAGATGCGGCTGACCGGCCTGGTCGATGGCGGCAGCAGTCAGCGTCCAGGGGCGTACTATTTCCCGTACCGCCAGGATACGAGGCGGGGGATGGGCCTGGCCGTGCGGCCGACCGGCGACCCCAAGGCGGTGGGGGAGTCCGTCCGCCGCGCGATCGCGCAGGTCGACGCCGAACTGCCGCTCTACAACATCAGGACGATGGCGGAGCGCACCTCGGAGATGCTGG
>DATLLC010000322.1:0-8840 GCA_035538015.1 Vicinamibacterales bacterium | reverse complement strand
CGCCGCCGCGACTTCACGATCAACGGGCTGTTCTACGACGTCGAGAAGGAAGAGGTCATCGACTACGTCGGCGGCCTCGACGACCTCGGCCGGCGCGAGGTCCGCACCATCGGTGATCCCGACATCCGGTTCCGCGAGGATCCGGTCCGCATCCTGCGCGCGATCAAATTCGCCGCCCGGCTCGACTTCCAGATCGAGCCGGCGACCTACGCCGCCCTGCTCCGCCAGCGCGGCGAGATCCGCAAGTGCGCCCCGCCCCGCGTGGTCGAGGAGATCTACCGGCTGCTGCGCGGCGGCGCGGCCCGCCGCTCGCTCGAGCTGCTGGCCGAGACCGGCGTGCTCGAGATCCTGTCGAGCCACCTGGCCGCGCTCCTCGACGGCCCGGTCCACGACGAGCCGGCCGACGACGACCTCGGCGCCAACGGCGTCGACCTCGACGACGAGGAGATCGCCTGGCACCGGGTGTGGGCCGACGACCGGCCGGCGCGGGCGCGGCGCATCCCGGTCCGGCTGTCGTTCCTGTCCGACCCGGCCGAGCTGCTGCGCCGGCGCGCGCTGGCGTGGGCGACCTTCGACCAGCTCGACCGGCTGGTGAAGAGCAACGCCGAGGTCACCAACGCGCTGACCGTCGCGACCCTGCTCGGCCCGTTCCTCGCCGACACCGTCACCGCGCCCGCGACCCGGCCGGGCGAGGCCAACCAGGCCATCATCGAGATCGGCCAGCCGCTGGTCGACCAGCTCCGCGTCGCCCGCCGCGACGCCGAGCGCACCCGCTACGTGCTGTTCGGCCTGCGCCGGGTCGCCGCAGCCCGGGCCCGCAACCTGCCCATCGACGCCAGCGGCGGCCGCGACTCGCTCGAGGAGGCGGTCCTGCTCGCCGATCTGCTGGCCGCGGCCCGGGGCAGCGGCGCGGCGGCCGCGCGCGGCGGCGGCGGCGAGGCCGAGCCCGACGCCGACGAGATCAGCGACGACTCGATCGACGAGAACGGCCAGCGCAAGCGCCGGCGCCGGCGCCGCGGTGGCCGGCGGCGCCGCGAGGGCGAGCTGACGACCGTGGCGTCGCCGCTGCCGTGAGCCCGCGGCCGCGCCCGCCGCGCGACGCCATCGATCTCGGCGCGCGCGAGCACTACGCCGACGCCGCGCTGTACGACCACGAGTACAAGCGGCGGCGCGCCGACGTCCTGTTCTACCGCGACCTCGCCCGCCGGGTGGTCGGCGACAGCGGCGGACCGATCCTCGAGCTGGGCTGCGGCACCGGCCGGGTGACCGTCCCGCTGGCCCGCGACGGCCACCGCGTGGTCGCGCTCGACCAGTCGGAGGCGATGCTGGCCGGGCTCGAGGCCCGGCGCGCGCGCCTGCCGGCGGTGGCGCG
Organism: Vicinamibacterales bacterium; assembly: GCA_035538015.1. Taxonomy (GTDB): domain Bacteria; phylum Acidobacteriota; class Vicinamibacteria; order Vicinamibacterales; family UBA2999; genus VFZN01. The sequence continues at coordinate 7,468 of DATLLC010000322.1, read as the reverse complement.
TGAGCGCATCACGGTCGTGCGCGGCGACCTGCGCGACTTCGCGCTCGGGCGCCGCTTCCCGCTGATCATCGCCGCCTTCAACGTCCTCGAGCACCTGTACACCCGGGTCGAGCTCGACGCCTGCCTGCGCGCGGTCCGGCGCCACCTGGCGCCGGATGGCTGCTTCGCGTTCGACGTGCAGCTGCCCGACCTCGGCTGGCTGCTGCGCGATCCATCGCGGCGGTGGGCGCGCACGCGCTTCACCCACCCGACGACCGGCAAGCGGGTCTGGTACGCGACCAACCACGACTACGACCCGATCAGCCAGATCGCCCTCATCCGCATCTACTACACGCCCGAGGACGGCACACCCGAGCACGTCGTCCTGCTCAGCCAGCGGAAGTACTTCCCGGCCGAGCTGGAGGCGCTGGTCGCGCACGCCGGCCTGCGCGTCGTCGAGCGGACCGACTTCCAGGGGGCCCCGCTGGGCCCCCACAGCGAGAGCCAGGTGCTGCTCTGCGCGAAATCTTCGACGAGAAAATCGCGATCGTCGACGGGGGCTGCGCGGACGTTCAGGTGATACGAATTTCTCGTCGAGAAACCGCAGGTTACCGACGAGGATTTCGCCCGACCCCGATCTCCGTCGAGACCGACCGTGATCTCCGTCGAGCCTCGTCGGAGATCGGTTGTCAGACCCCCTCCGTAGGTTCCCTCCCAATCCCTGTGACCCTCCTTCGGGCACAGGACAACCACCCCATCGGGAGGGATTCACATGGCTGGAGCTGAGAAGGTCTTCAAGGCTGGGATCAAGCGCGACAACGACATGATGTACTACATCAAGGGCGGCGATGTCTGGGCCGTCCCGCGCAAGAAGCCGGGCGAGCCGAAGGGCAAGGCGACCAAGGTCGTCAACGCGGGGATCCAGATGGATTACTCGAAGTACCTCTACTTCCTCGACGGTGACGGCGACGTCGCCCGCAAGGAGCGGCAGGTCGGCGGCAGCAAGCGCAAGAAGTCGGCGTCGGCGCCGAAGGCCGCCAAGAAGGCCGCCCCGAAGAAGAAGCCCGCGCCCAAGAAGGCCGCGCCCAAGAAGGCCGCCAAGAAGGCGCCCGCGAAGAAGCCGGCGGCGAAGAAGAAGAAGAAGTGATCCGCTGGCCGATCGCGAGATCGGCCAGGCAACCCAGGGCGGCGCCACGATCGTGGCGCCGTTCGTCGTTTGAGCTCCGGTGATCATCCGGCCAGACCGTTCACCGCGCGCGAGCCCGGCCGAGCGCCGCCAGGGGGGCCGGCCGTCGAACGGCGGTGGGTTGACTTGCGGACCCCGCGCCTGGGCGGATAACCTCGCGACGGAGGTTGGGAAAATGCTCCTGTTGCGTAGCCTTCGCGTGAGCCTGGCCCTGCTGGCCGGGGCTGCGGCCGTGACCTTTCCGGTCCTCGACGACATGCGCGCGTGGGCCGACGACGAGGACGAGGACGAGGACGACGGCGGCGATGACGAGGGCGGCGACGAGGAGGCCGAGGAGGACGAGGACGAAGAAGAGGCCGATGAGGACCAGCCGCCGGTGACCGCCGGCGGCCTGTACACCCTCAAGACCTACCCGCAGGGTGAGATCCAGCGCCCGCTGACCCTGACGAAGGGCATCACCGAGCTGCGCGCCGGCGTCGGCTTCGACATCAGCAACAAGACCGCGTTCGAGACCTTCGGCCTGTCGCTCGACGGCCGCTACGGCTACCAGGACAACGTCGAGTTCCAGGCCGGCTTCAAGGGCATCAAGAACTTCAAGGACATCTCGTTCTACGCGGCGTTCGAGGGCTCGATCGTCTACGACGTGGTCGACTTCCGGACCGGCCTCGGGATCCAGAGCGCCGAGGACGAGACCGGTGAGCGGTCGCTCAACATCGGCATCCCGATCGGCTTCCCGTTCCGCTACGCGCCCAAGCCGCAGGTGGCGGTGGTCGCGCTCGAGACCGCGTTCGAGATCCAGTTCGACAGCAAGCCGGACGTGACCCCGAACATCGGCATCGTCGTCCAGCCGGTGCCGATCCTGGCCCTGCTGGTCAAGGCCCAGCTCCGGGTCCCCGACTTCGACTTCACCGCCGACAAGATGGAGATCCCGGCGACCTTCGCGGTCCAGCTGTCACCCAACAACAAGCTCGACGCCGGCATGGAGTTCACCTTCGGCAACCTCAAGCTGCCCGAGGGCACCGACATCGACGGCGACGGGATGGCCGACAAGTTCTACGACGATCGCTTCCTCCTGTTCTTCGGCCAGATCCGCATCTGAGCGGCAAGGAGGTCGGAGTGCGCGTCTGTCCGCGCTGCCACACCAGGTTCCCCACCGGGGAACGGTTCTGCCTGAACGACTCGGCGATGCTCGTCGAGGAGCAGGACCTGGCGCGCCTCGGCACCACGGTCGGCAACTACCGCCTCGACAAGATCCTCGGCCGCGGCGGCATGGGCACCGTCTACAGCGGCGAGCACGTCTACATCAAGAAGCCGGTGGCGGTGAAGGTGCTGCACCCGCAGTTCGCCCGCTACCCGGACGCGGTCAACCGCTTCCTGCGCGAGGCGCGCGCGGCGTCGTCGATCAACCACCCCAACATCGTCGACGTCACCGACTTCGGCGTGCTGAGCGACGGGCTGGTGTACTTCGTCATGGAGTACCTCGACGGCAAGAGCCTCGAGGACCTGATCGAGAAGGAGGGCGCGGTCGAGCTGCACCGCGCGCTCAACGTCATCAACCAGATGTCGTACGCGCTCGAGGCGGCCCACGAGCTCGGCGTGATCCACCGCGATCTCAAGCCCGACAACATCATGCTGCTCGAGCGGCCCGGCCGCCGCGACATCGTCCGCATGGTGACGACCGGGCCGGGTGGCTGGGTGACCGAGCGCGAGCGCAGCTACGACTTCGTCAAGATCCTCGACTTCGGCATCGCCAAGATCCTCGCCCCCGACGAGCTCGGCACCGACACCCTGCAGGGCGCGGTGTTCGGCACGCCCGAGTACATGTCCCCCGAGGCGGCGCGCGGCGAGGACGTCGACCTGCGCACCGACATCTACTCGCTGGGCGTGATCCTGTTCGACATGGTGTGCGGGCGGCCGCCGTACGAGGCCGAGGCCGGCAGCGAGGTGCTGCACAAGCACATCAACGCGCCGGTGCCGTCGCCGCGCGAGTTCGCGCCCCACCGCGAGATCACCGAAGGCGCCGAGCGGGTGATCATGCGCGCGATGGCCAAGGATCCGAGCAAGCGCTACCAGACCATGGCCGACCTGCGCAACGACCTGCCCAACGCCTACGGCACGGTGTCGTACCGGCGCCACCTGCCGGTCAACGGCGAATCTCGCGGCCCCGACGCGCGCAAGAAGCGGCTGACCGAGGAGATCGACGAGTGGCTGCGCAGCGACCAGTCGAGCATGTCGGTCGAGGAGGCCCGCATGCTCGCGCTCGTCGACCAGGCCGAGCAGGCCTTCGGCGGCACCCCGATGTCGCCGCAGGACGCCGAGAAGCTCGCCCGCGCCCTCGACGACGCGCTCGACGACGACTGAGCTCTTGAGCACGAAGTTTGTATGTGCCTACCTTGAGCTAGGTTCGGCGTGGCGCAGTACCGGTGCGTGCGCAGCCGCCCTAATGCAGCCGACCAGAACCGGCCAAGGGCCGCGCACGAGGACCAGCCGTCCGCGCGTCGGTCGAGTGCCGAATCTCGCGCCTGCGGCAGCGGCCACGAGGTGCCCGTGCCCGGCTCGCCTGCCCGCAGTCACGCGGACCTCCCCGACCATGGCCTGCTTGCTCCTCTTCGTGCTGGCGGAAGATGCAAACGGCTACGGATAGACGAACAACGCGCCGCTTCGAGCGTCACGCCCGACCCGCTCGGCCACCAGCCCGGTCAACCGATTGAAGCCCCAGCGCAGGTCGATGAGGTCGAGTGCCACGAAGACCTCGACGCCATGAGGGATCATCGGCTCCCCCGGCCCAGGACGGTGACGACGGCGAGCGCCATCGTCAGGTCCGCGCCGCGGCCCACGGTCACCCGGACCGCGCCGGCCTCGATGACGATGCTCCCATCAGCGGCACCTCGCGCCTCTGGGGGTCGCGGTGCTCGCGCGACCTGAGCGAGCCGTACCACCGGGCCTGGTCGCGTTGATGCGGGCCTACGCTGCTGTGGGCGGCCACTGCTCGTCCGTTCCATGCTCGCCACCCTGCAACAGCGCCGCCCCGGCGGACCAGACGGGGTTCACACAGCGCGTACGGTGCTGCGCATCGCGGTGCCGTCGCACGATAGCTTGCCCGCGCTCCTGCCACCGCTGTCAGCGAAGCTGCGCGACGCGCTCGGGCGCTACTCGACTGCAGCTATGCACTCTTGAATACAGTCCGACATTGTCCAAGCGCGCTGCGCAGTCGAAGGAACTTGCACTATCTTGAGCGACCATGAGTGCATCGTTACATCGCTCACCGAGGGATGTTGCTTGGAGGCCAAGCGGCCGGCGTACTTGGCTGCGATCGTGCGCAGGCGCTTGATAACAGCGCGACGGTATTCATCATGCGATATGACGTTGTAGCTAGGGAGTCCAACGAGCGACACATGGATCAGAACATCAACCTCATCAGTTCCTGCCTGTCTGCCATCGAGCTCAATCCGCACACGCCCCGTATGAGAACAGGCCTTCCCGTCTGTAAACAGCAGCCCTGTTCCGATCTCAACCTCGCGAAGGAACGGAGCCACGCGCAGAATATTGTCGTTGTCTACCGACTGCAGCTTGATGCGCCGCAAACGATCGAGCACGGTTCCCATCGTCGCAGGGCGCTCCGCAGGATCTCGACGCAAACACTGCGCAACGAGCTGCGCAAGTGAATCAACGCTAGTCGCGACAAGCTCCCCTGAGAGCCGTTCAGTAACAGCTTGCGTGATACTCTCCGCCGAGCTGGAGTAGAACGGAAGCGGCTCCCGTCCACTGAGCAGAAAGTGCGCAAGCGCTCCAAAGCTGTAGACGTCAACGGTTGGTCGTACCTGATAGGTGGCAAGTTTGCTATCAAACTGCTCCGGAGCGCCATAAATCATAGATGCGTATGCCGCACCCGTAATCGTGCTGCGGCCGGATACCCAAGCAAGGTCGAAGTCAGTCAGAACGGGGCGCATATCAAGGTCACGAACGATCACGTTCGCAGGCTTTACGTCACGGTGGATGACGTCCCTACTGTGCGCGAATGCCAGAGTCTCGGCAATATTCTCAAGTGCACGAACTCGAACATGTGCATCCCCAAGGCTAATGCCAGTTTCCTGCAGGTCCTTTCCACGAATCAGCTCCATGAAGAATCCTACTGGGAATTGCGTGAATTCATACACCTGCACAACACCTGGATATAGCCCGATCTTGTGCATAGCATCATAGCCACGACGGAACAGGCGTCGCTTCGGGTCATTGTCCAGCTCCGATGCGTGGTAGACCTTATAAGCGACAGGCTCGGGAGCTCCGCCATGGACTGCGTAGACGGTGCCAAACCCTCCCTCGCCGAGTTTCTGTGTGATCTGCCCGCGCGGAAGTTGGCTACCATTCCCAATAAGGCCACCCACGACCTTCTGCAGACTTACATACTTTTGCCACCCAGCGTGGCTGTGGAGGCTATCGAGTTCGCCAGGCAGCATGCTCATTTTCCAGTACGATACCGTTTGTTGCATCGCGTCGAGCTGGCTGCACGTCACCCGAAGGCCGTCATCTGGCGATGTGACAAGTAGTTTCTTCGTCTCTTCCGTTACGCGCTGGAGTTCTACGATGGCGCGTGCGAGCACAATGCGACTCGCCGAGGCGTCCCCAAGCGTGATCGCTTCGGCGGCGTAGACGGAGTGCTCCAGAGTGAAGTTTGGGTCCGGCAGAAACAGGTCAGTGCACGATTTCTCGTCCAGCCAGCTGTCAAACTGCTTCCGGACCTTGGCCACAGGATCCGATCCTGGCACGAACACTCTCAACCCCTCATCAACGGCTTGGATCATCATCTGACTCGATGGCACCGCCGGACGATATGATGCTTCGCCAAGTGGAACATAGTGCGCACGATCCCAGTCCTGGAGCGTGTCTATCAAGGAGACAAAGAACAAGTGAGGCTCGCGAAGAAGGCCAGGCTTCGCAGGGGCTGTACCGGGGCGAAGAACCCGCTCCAGGTCAGCCGGTGTCCATTGCCTAAAATCCAGATTGTGATACGCGATCGCCTCGGTCGCCGCATGGAACAAGCCGTCCATCTCGACGAATTCAATCGCAATGGAGTCTTTAACTGCCCTTGAGAGCACTTCCGCGATACCATTGGAGCGAGCCATTTCCAGTGCAAATCGGTCAGCTTCCTTCCACCAGCGCTCAAGCAGACATGCTCCGCCAAGGCCATGATCGTAGTACGGCGGGCGCCCCTTCGGGGCTTGAGTCGTGAGGTCAATGAGCGACGGCACCGGCCGTCGTGACCGATCCAAACCGATGCGCCAAAAGAACTGGTCGATACTATCGACGTCGGCCGAGGAAAAGACGTCCGCAGCATTACGCAACTCAAGTGGAACGAAACGCGTCTCCTGATGCACCCGACGGAGTTCTTCCCGCGATAGCTCTCGACGCGCGTGGCTTCCCACTACTGTAGCAAAGGCGTCCCTGTTGATTTGTTCCGTTAGTTCCTGTAGCAGCATCTCGCGAACGCGCGCGTCAGCAATGAACTCTGTTGTCTCGAACGGATACCCCCAGTCGTGCCATAGGGAGGTCACACACCACCACTCCGCGAACGCCTCCATCTCAGGCATTCTAGGTGCTGCCAGAGAACGCAGATATGGCACAAGTCCATCTTGTATCCGTCGACAACGACTAAATACATACCAGCCCAGCATATACACCGTCAGAGAGTGTATCGAGTGGTCTCTATAGCCAGGATAGAAGCGATTTGCGTACTCGAGCCTGGGAAGCAGACGGTGGCGTGGCAACCATCGGCCGAGGCGCGTCCCAAGAGAGATGGACTTGGCCAGTTCTACAGCCGCCGAACTCCTTTCCTCCGCCGGTGTTCTAACGTCGAGGACCGAGAGGAGTTTCTCGGGTGTCACATCGACCGGCAACCTGTCCAAGAACGTGGGGTCGTTAAGCAGTACAGACGCTATTTCCGCGTTGGCGCCTTCGACGCTGGCTCTCCCAATGGTGAAGGCACCCCGATTCGCTCCCATGGATGGAATGTTAGAAGGGAGCGTGCCGCATTCACAAGCGGGAAAACAGTTGTTTTCGGAGAGGCTATGGATGGGTAGACTCGCTGCCGGGGCCTCGACGACTTGGTATGGCGCCATGAAGGAGGGCGAACTGCGGGGCGAGCACAACAGCACCACTTCTGCCGATTGGAGGCTCGGCGTGCCAGTCGAGTCGGTTTGAATGGTCCTGTCGCGGCGAACGGCCGCATAGCCGAACTCTCCGACCGAGAGGAGCCCCGCCCGGCCGCCACTCGGCCGGACTGGGGTTCGAACGCCAGCCCCGTGC
>DATLLC010000321.1:0-9080 GCA_035538015.1 Vicinamibacterales bacterium | reverse complement strand
ATACTTACAGTAGTTCGCGCGGTCGAGGCTTGCCCGGTTCGTCCTCCTGGGTTCGCGACCACGGATTCCCGACCGGTTCCACCTGACTCCGATACCTGATCCGAATCCCCGTCATGAGAATCCTCGTCCTTGGTTCCGGGGCGCGCGAGCACGCCCTCTGTTGGCGGCTGGCGCTCGACCCCGACGTGGAGGATGTATGGTGCGCGCCTGGAAATGCCGGCATCGGGCGGACGGTGGATCTCGAACCGGTCCAGCTGAACGATGCCGACGCCGTCCTCGCGCTGGCGACACGGCTGAAGGTCGATCTCACCGTCGTCGGCCCCGAGGCGCCGCTTGCGGCCGGCGTGGCCGACCGCTTCGCCGAGTCCAGGCTGCCGCTGTTTGGCCCCACCCGTTCCGCCGCGCAACTCGAGACGAGCAAGGCGTTCGCGAAGGTGTTCATGTCGCGGCACGGCGTCCCGACCGCGCGATACCGCGTCTGCCACTCGGCGGCTGACGCCATCGATGTCGTGCGTCGCGGAGAGTTGGGGGAGGCCGTGGTCGTCAAGGCCGACGGCCTCGCTGCAGGCAAGGGCGTGGTAGTGGCGCCGGACGCGGCCGCGGCGGAAGACGCCATCCGAGCCGCCATGCTCGACCGAGCGTTTGGTGAGGCTGGCACCCGGGTGGTCCTCGAGGAGTGTCTCACCGGACCCGAGGTCTCGTATTTCATCGTCGCTGACGGCGAGCGCTACCAACCGTTGGTCACCGCACAGGATCACAAACGCATCTTCGATGAGGACCGTGGGCCGAACACTGGCGGCATGGGAGCCTTCGCGCCGAGCCCGCTCGTCGACGATCAGTTGCAGGCGCGCATCGGTCGCGACATCGTCGAGCCGGTCCTCCGCGGGATGGCCAGCGAGGGCACGCCGTTCCGCGGGTTCCTCTACTGCGGGCTCATGCTGACCTCTGCTGGCCCGAAGGTCATTGAGTTCAACGTGAGGTTTGGAGACCCCGAGGCGCAGGTCGTACTGCCGCTGATCGAGCAGCCGCTGGCGCCCCTGCTGTTCGCGGCGGCGTCCGGGCAGCTCAGGGGTCAGGGGGCAGGGGTCAGGAATCAGGAATCAGAGATCAGGGATCAGGGATCAGGGATTAGGGATCAGGGATCAGGGAGCAGGGATCAGGGGTCAGGGGTCAGCGGTCAGGGAACAGGGATCGCGGGAATCAGAAGCGCAGCCCTGCGGCCAGACTGCGCCGTTGGCGTGGTGCTGGCGGCGCGAGGTTATCCGGGTGAGGTCGAGATCGGCCACCGCATCGAGGGCCTCGACCACCTCGGGCACGAGTATCCCGACGTCCTCGCGTTCTTCGCCGGCGTGAAGGCCGTGGGCAGCGATCTCGTCACTGCCGGCGGACGTGTGATGACGCTCGTGGCTCGGGCAGCGTCCTACGAAGCCGCTATCGCGCGGGTGTACGACGCCGCGTCCCGCGTCCGGTTCGAGGGCATGCAATATCGCCGCGACATCGGACGCAAAGCGCTCACTCCGTGAGCAGCGCCTTCAAGGCATCGTCAAGGTGCCCGCGGAAGGTCTCGGTGGAGTGGCCTTCGGGCACTTCCATGTAGGTGACCGCCCCGGTGCCGATGTCGAGGGCCGTCCGAAGGCGCCGCCCGCCGTTGGCCATCGAATCATAGGTGCCAGCGAGCACGAAGAAGCGGACCGCGCGGATGGCCTCTCGGCCCTTGGCCTGGTTGGTGATGACGGTCGGCGTCTGGGCCGGCGGCGCGAGTGCCGCGCACAGGCCGAACACCGCCGGGTACTCCACCGCGAGATCCACTGCGCCATACGCGGACAGCGAGCTGCCCAGCAGCACGCGCTTCTCCGGCGCCGGAAACGTGCGGAAACGCTTGTCGACGAGGGGGACCAGTTCGGTGGCCATGAATGCCCGCCACTTCGCGTTGCGCGAGTACTCCTCCTGCCGCTCCCCGGGCTCGACGAACACCGCGACGAGCGGCGGGATGGCCTTCCGTGCGATGAGGCGGTCCAGGATCGTCGGTGTCCGCATCCGCTCGACGTAGTTCCCGCCGTCGAGCACGTACAGCACGGGATACCAGTCCTGGCTCGTCGCGTACTCGGAGGGCGTGTAGAACCAGACGCGCCGCGAGGTGCCCAGCGCCTTCGATGCGATCGCCTCGCCCGTGACGGTCCCAGTGGCGACCTCGCCCGCATCGTCGATCTCCGGCTGCCCCACCCACTGCGGCATACGCACCTCGGAGCGCGGTCCCGCAAACGCGTTCACCGTCCGCGGATTCTTCGGGTCGGCGACGGCTTCGGTGGGGAACAGCAGGACGTATTCCGCTCTCGCGTTCGTGTAGATGGACGCTTCCAGGTACGACCAGTCGGTGCCCTCGATGCGGGTCGTCACGCCGACTGAGGGGTCCTGACCGTTGACTGCGATGGCCCAATCGTTGAAGTCGCCGACGATGCGCGGCGCGACGCCGTCGCGGTCCTGGGCCAGGAAGATGACCTTCGACTGGTTTTCGATGACGGGCGTGCCACCCCGCGCCGCCAGGAATCGATCGATGGCGGCGCCTCGTTCCGATGGCTCGAGCGAGGCGACATGGTCCCGCAGCTGCTTGAAGGTGCGCGGCTCTGCGGGCCGGCAGGCGAAACCGGTGCCTATCCCGGCGATCAGGGCAACGGCGAGCCCCCAGCGTCTCCGGCTCTCGGAGCTGGCAAGAATTGCATCGAAAATACGCGTCACGGTGCCAGTCCCCGTTGCACCCGTTGCAGTCACGGGCCGAGGGCCACTGCCAGCTCCTGCGCGGGCGAGCGGCGTCCTTGACCTTCGACGATCAACTGGCCGCAGGCCGCGCGGATGTCCCTCCCTCGGCTCTTGCGTACGGAGACGTGCAGGCCGCGCTCCGCGAGGATGCGAGCGAACTGGTCCACCCGCTCATCCGAGGGGCGCTCGAACGGAATTCCAGGCGCGGCGTTCAGGGGGATCAGGTTCACCTTGGCCTTGATGCCCGCGAGGAGCCGCACCAGGCGGCGGGCATCCGTCGGCGTGTCGTTCACCCCGGCCAGCAGCACGTATTCGAACGTAATCCGGCTGCGCTTTCCCACCGGGAAGCGGGCGCAGGCCGCGAGGACGTCGGCCATCGAGTACTTTCTGGTCGATGGCACCAGGGCCCGGCGTTGTGCCTCGGTGGTGGCGTGCAGCGAGATCGCCAGGTTCGGCATCAGCGGCTCCGCGGCCAGGCGATCGAGCATTGGCACCAGCCCGACAGTAGACAGTGTGACCCGTCGGGGGCTGACCCCAAGGCCGTGCTCATCGTTCAGCAGGCGGAGCGCCTTCATCGTCTCGTCGTAGTTGTGGAGGGGTTCGCCCATGCCCATCAGGACGATGTTGAACGAGGTGTCCAGCATGTCGAGCGTAGCGGCGAGCACGCGGACCTGGCCGGCGATCTCGCCGGCACTGAGGTGGCGGACCAGGCCCATCTTCCCCGTGAGGCAGAAGGCACACCCCATCGCACAACCGACCTGGGTCGAGATGCAGAACGTCTGGGCCGGCGTGTCAGGGATGAACACCGATTCGAGGCGCCTGCCGTCGGCGAGCGACAGGACGAACTTCCGGGTCCCGTCTTCGGATTCTGCCGATTCGACGATCCGTGGCGTGGTGAGGGTGGTGACGCGGGCAAGGTCCGCTCGCAAGGCCCTCGGGAGGTCGGTCATGGCGGCGGGCTCGCTGACGCCACGTTGCCAGACCCACCGGTAGATCTGTCGGGCGTGGAACCGAGGATGCCCCTGGGACTCGATGAAGTCTTCGAGAGCCCCAAGCTCGACGTTACCCAGATCGAGTGACGGAGTGGCGCCCACGCCTCAGTGTAACGTGCGTTCGGCGTGCTATAATCATTCTCTTGTGCTGCAATCACTTAGCAGCACAAGCTCACCCGTGTCCGATTCGAACATCTGTCGCGACGTCCTGCCCAACGGTGTGCGGTTCGTTACCGAGCGCATGTCGCACGTTCGCTCGGTGAGCATTGGCGTCTGGCTCTCGCGTGGCTCCCGCCACGAGCCCGAGTCCCACGCCGGCATCGCCCACTTCGTTGAGCACATGCTCTTCAAGGGCACCGAGCGGCGCACGGCCGAGGGCATCGCCCAGGAAGTGGACTCGATCGGCGGCCAGCTCGATGCGTTCACCTCCAAGGAGTACGCGGGCTACTACATGAAGGTGCTGGACGAGCACCTGCCGGTGGCCGTCGACATCCTCGCCGACCTCGTCTCCCACCCGACCTTCGACCCGACCGACATCGAGAAAGAGCAGAAGGTCGTACTCGAGGAAATCAAGATGGTGGAGGACACGCCGGACGATCTCGTCCACGAGCTGTTCGCAGAGGGGTTCTGGCCCGACCATCCGCTCGGGAGGCCCATCCTCGGCCAGCCCGCATCGGTTTCGGCCCTCGACCAGGCGGCCTTGCGGGATTACTTCAGCGAGACCTACGCGGCGCCCAACATGTCGGTGGTCGCGGTCGGGCACATCGAGCACGATCGCCTGAAGGATTTGATGGCTGCGGCACTGGCCGACTTGCCGCTCAAGGGCGTGCCGATCGCGGTTCACCCTCCGATCGTGGCGCAGAACACCCTTGTACGCCGGAAGGATCTCGAGCAGAGTCACGTCTGCCTCGGCATGCCGGCGCTGGCGCAGAACGATCCCGATCGCTACGTCAGCTACGCGTTGAACACGGTGCTCGGCGGTTCGATGAGCTCGCGCCTGTTCCAGAACGTGCGCGAGAAGCGCGGTCTGGCCTATGCGGTGTTCTCGGGGTTGTCCGCCTATCAGGACTCCGGCGCGCTCAGCATCTACGCGGGCTGCGCCAACGAGGCCGTTCCCGAGCTGATCGATGTCGTCGTGGCCGAATTGCGGCAGCTCCGCGACGAGCGCGTTGGCGAGGTCGAGCTGCGACGGGCGAAGGATCACCTCAAGGGTTCGTTGATCCTCAACCTGGAGAGCACCTCGAGCCGCATGTCGCACCTGGCACGGCAGGAAATCTACCGGGATCGGACCGACACACTGGACGAGATGCTGGCAGCGATCGAGCGGGTCACCGTGAACGACGTGCACCGGATGGCGCAGAAGTTCTTTGCCACCGGTTCGCTAGGAATCACGGTCCTCGGCAACGTGAACGGGCTGCAGGTGACCCGTGAACGTCTGGCCGTTTGAGCAGCATCGAAGGAGGAGCCCCTCCGGCCGATGATTGCCCGGTACACGCACCCCGAAATGGGCCGCATCTGGAGCGATGAGCGGCGCTACGGAACCTGGTTGCAGGTGGAGTTGGCGGCCGCCGACGCGATGGCGGCCGCGGGCATCGTCCCGGCTGAGGCCGCACGGGAGCTCCGGCAGAAGGGCGCCTTCGACATCGCACGCATCGAAGAGTTCGAGCGGATCACGCAGCACGACGTGATTGCCTTCACGACATCGGTGGCCGAGAAGGTGGGCCCCGCCGCCCGGTGGCTGCACTTCGGCCTCACCTCATCGGACGTCGTCGACACGGCGCAGGCGTTGCAGATGGTGCAGGCGTGCGACCTCACGCTTAGCAACCTGCGCGCGCTTGCCGAGGCGATCGAGGGCCGTGCGATCGAGCACCGCTCGACACCCATGATCGGCCGGACGCACGGTGTGCACGCCGAGCCGATGACCTTCGGGTTGAAGATGGCGATGTGGTACGCGGAGACTCGTCGGAACATCGCCCGGGTGGAGCGCGCCCGCGAAACCGTACGCGTGGGCAAGATCTCCGGCGCGGTCGGCACCTTCGCCCATCTCGATCCGTCGATCGAGGCCGACGTGTGCCGACGCCTGAATCTGGAGCCGGCGGCCATCTCGTCACAGGTCATCCAGCGGGATCGGCACGCGGAGCTGCTGACGGCGCTTGCCATTACCGCCGCGTCGCTCGAGAAGTTCGCGCTCGAGATCCGCGGCCTCCAGAAGACCGAGATCGGCGAAGTGGAGGAACCGTTCGGGAAGGGGCAGAAGGGTTCGTCAGCGATGCCGCACAAGCGCAACCCGATCGGGTGCGAGCAGGTGGTCGGCCTCGCCCGGCTCATTCGGTCCAACGCGATGGCAGCGCTCGAGAACGTCGCCTTGTGGCACGAGCGCGACATCTCGCACTCCTCGGTCGAGCGCGTCATCCTGCCCGACAGCTTCATTGCCTTGGACCACATGCTGCGCCGCTTCACCCGGATCGTCGCCGGCATGGTCGTTTACCCGGAGCGGATGCTCGAGAACCTGAACCGATCGCGCGGTGTGGTGTTCTCCGGACAGGTGCTGCTGGAACTGGCGCGTCGCGGCGTCTCGCGCGAACAGGCCTACGAGTGGGTCCAGCGCAACGCCATGCGATCCTTCCACGAGCAGAGGGACTTCAAGGGCCTGCTGCAAGCGGATGCGGACGTACGCGGAGTCTTGGACGAGGCGCAGATCGACAAGGCGTTCGACCTCAGGGAGCAGCTGCGGAACGTCGACGCAATCTTCAGCCGGGTGTTCGAGGGGAGCAGGTGACGATGCGCGCGCGGGTGTATGTGACCTTGAAGCCGTCCGTGTTCGATCCGCAGGGCCGCGTTGTCGCCGACGCCCTCTCGTCGCTCGGTTACGACGACGTGCAGGACGTACGGCAGGGGAAGTTCTTCGACCTCGAGTTGAGCGATACCGATCCGGCCGCCGCCAAGGCCCGGGTCACGGAGATGGCCGACCGGCTGCTGGCCAACCCCGTGATCGAGAGCTATCGCGTGGAGGTGCTGGGATGAAGTTCGCGGTTGTCGTGTTCCCCGGCTCGAACTCCGATATGGACGCCTACTATGCCGCATCGCAGGTGCTCGGCGCCGACGCGGTACTGGTGTGGCACAAGGACACGGACCTGGGCGGCGCCGACTCCGTGATCCTCCCCGGGGGCTTCGCCCACGGCGACTACCTCCGTACTGGCGCTATCGCGCGCTTCTCGCCCATCATGTCCGCAGTCCGGGCGTTTGCGGACCGGGGAGGCCCAGTGCTCGGCATCTGCAACGGCTTCCAGGTGCTGCTCGAGTCCGGCATGCTGCCCGGCGCGATGGTGCGCAATCGCGAGATCAAGTTCGTCTCGCGCCACGTCGCCGTTCGCGTCGAGCAGACCGACACCCCCTTCACTGCAGCCTGCAGTTCCGGCCAGGTCCTCCGCCTGCCGATCGCGCACGGCGAGGGCAACTACTTCGCCGAACCGGACGTGCTCCAGGGTCTCGAGTCGAACCGACAGGTCATCTTCCGCTACGTCGACACGGCCGGCCAACCGACCTCCGAAGGGAACCCCAACGGCTCGATTAACAACATCGCCGGGATCTGCAACCAGCAGCGCAACGTGGTTGGCCTCATGCCGCACCCCGAGCGCGCGTGCGAGCCCTCGCTGGGCAGCGCTGACGGCAGGGCCGTGCTGGCGTCGGTGGCGCGGGCACTGGCCATGGCAGGCGGCCCGCGTGGCTGACATGCCGCGGCGCAGCCGGCGAGTCGTCGCACTGGCGCTCTTTGCCAGTGCCGGGACGCTCGTCGGAATGGCATTGGCGATTTACGGAGGCCTGACGCCCGTTGTCGCCGAGCGTCGTGGAACGATCGCCGGCCTGCTGGGCGCGGTCGCCGCCATCGACGGGCTCATCGCTTTCTGGTTCTTTCGTTCCTCCTTATCCGCATGACCGTCATCGACGCCGCCGTCCTCGAACGCCACGGGCTCAAGTCCGACGAATACGACCGCATTCGCGAGCTGATGGGCAGGGAGCCGAACCTGCTCGAGTTGGGGCTGTTCTCCGTGATGTGGTCGGAGCACTGCAGCTACAAGAGCTCCCGCGTGCACCTGAAGACGCTGCCGACGACCGGGCCACGGGTCGTCCAGGGACCGGGCGAGAACGCCGGAGCAGTGGACATCGGCGACGGTCTCTGTGCCGTCTTCAAGATCGAGTCCCACAACCATCCCTCATTCATCGAGCCGTACCAGGGTGCCGCCACCGGCGTCGGCGGGATCATCCGCGACATCTTCACGATGGGCGCCCGGCCGATCGCCCTGCTGAACGCGCTGCGATTCGGGTCGCTCGACACTCACCTGGCCCGGCGTGTCTTCGAGGGCGTCGTGGCAGGCATCGGAGGCTACGGCAACAGCATCGGCATTCCGACCGTGGGCGGCGAAATCGTCTTCGACGATATGTATGCCGGCAACCCGCTCGTGAACGTGCTCTGCCTCGGCATCGCCAGGCGCGAGGACATCATCAAGGGCGCCGCCCGAGGGGCGGGGAACCCCGTCTACTACGTCGGCGCCAAGACCGGGCGCGACGGCATTCACGGCGCCACCATGGCGTCAGCCGAGTTCGACGACTCGTCGACCGAGAAGCGGCCCGCGGTCCAGGTGGGCGACCCCTTCATGGAAAAGCTCCTGATGGAGGCCTGCCTCGAGGTCATGAAAACGGGCGCGCTCGTCGGCATCCAGGACATGGGCGCCGCCGGTCTCACCTGTTCGACCTCCGAGATGGGTTCTCGCGGCGGCCACGGCATGGACGTGGATGTGATGCACGTGCCGCAGCGGGAAACCGGGATGACGCCCTACGAAATCATGCTCTCCGAGTCGCAGGAGCGGATGCTCATGGTGGTCCACGTGGGCCGCGAGCGCGAAGTGGAGTCGGTGTTCGAGAAGTGGGACTTGCATGCGGTGCAGGTGGGCGTGGTCACCGAAGGCGATCGGCTTCGCATTCACGAGCGGGGTACGCTCGTGGCCGACGTGCCGAACCGCGCGCTGACCGACGAGGCGCCGGTGTACCGCCGGCCGATGCAGCGCCCGAATTGGCAGCTCACCGTGCAGCGCCTCGACCTCGGGTCCCTCGGGCCGGCGCCATCGGTTCAGGAGGCGTTCGATGCGCTGATCGACTCGCCGACCATTGCCAGCAAGCGCTGGGCCTACCGCCAGTACGACCACACCGTCGGCACCAACACCGTCGCTCTGCCGGGCGCATCGGCTGGCGTCGTCCGCGTCAAGGGGACCTCGGTTGCGCTCGCGCTTTCCGTGGACGGCAACGGCCGGTTCACGTATCTCGACCCCTACC
>DATLLC010000320.1:0-6520 GCA_035538015.1 Vicinamibacterales bacterium | reverse complement strand
GCGGAGGTTCCTGGCCGCGCTCGGTCCCAAGGACCAGGTGACACTGGCCGCGTTCAACGATCACCTGTTCACGCTGGCGCGGCGGGAAACCGTTCCGGCGCAGCGCGTGCGCGCGGTGGACCGCCTGGCGCCCTGGGGCGGTACGGCGCTCTACGACGTCATCGTCCGCGGCGTTCAGCTGCTCTCGAGGCAACCCGGCCGGCGAGTGCTGGTGGTGTTCTCGGACGGCGACGATCGCACGAGCCACGCGACCATCGCGAACGTCGAGGCCGCGATGCGATCCACCGACGCGACGCTGTTCATGGTGGCGCTCGGCCGCGGCTCTCGCGAGGCGCAGCTTCGGTCCGGCATCCAGCGGCTCATCACCCTCAGCGGGGGCCGCGGACTGTTCGTCGAGCGCAGCGACAAGCTCGATGAGGCCTTCGCGGAGATTGTCGTGGAGTTGTCGAACCAGTACCTGATCGGGTACCAGTCCACCAATAGAAAGCGGGATGGAACATGGCGCGAGATCGCGGTTGACCTCCCCGGATCCACCCATACCGTGCGCGCCCGCCAGGGTTATCGGGCGGCAGGAGGTCCGTAAGCGATGCGCTCCTTGACTCGAGGGCGGATCGCGAGCGCCGCGCATTATCTGTTCGCCATCGGCGTCGTCTGCGCGATCTGCGGATCCGTCCGCGTACTCTTCGCGCAATCCCCAACCTCGTCCACGGCCGTGCAAGCGCCGGCGGGCCGGGCCCAGTTCGAGGCCCGGGCCGAACTCGTGCTGGTGGACGTGAGCGTCACCACAAACGACAGCCGCCCCGTCACCGACCTCTCCGCCGCCGACTTCGACCTCGAAGTGAACGGCCAGCCCCGCCCCATCGTGGCCATCCAGTACATCTCCACGCTCACCGAGGCGCCCGACACGCCGCCCGCCGCCGACGCACCATCGTCGAACGACGCGCCCACGTCGGGCCGGCTCATGCTCTTCGTGGTCGACGACGGCCACATCCGCGTGGGGAGCGCGCAGGCGGTCGTGCGAACCAGCGAGATGCTGCTCGAGCAGCTGGCGCCCGGCGATCTGGTCGGCGTCGCGCGGCTGCCGACCGGCGTCGGCAGCGTGGAGTTCACGACCGACCGTCAGCGCGTGCTGAACGCGCTGAGGCGCCCGGCTGGCACTGCCTCTGCGACGCTGGTGTCCCAGCAGGTACAGATCAGCGAAGCCTTCGCGCTCGAGACCGGTGACACCGACACATGGGCGCGCGCCGTCTCGCGGGAGTGTGCCGGACTCACCGACATGAGCCTTGCGACCTGCGCAGACGCACTGGAGGTCGAGGCGCGAACCGCCACCACCGAAGCCAGCGCGAGGGCAATGCAGACGCTGCGCTACCTCGATCAGTTGTTCATCCGGCTGGCCCGGCTGAATACACCGGTCAACGTCATCATGCTGTCCGAAGGCCTCTACCTCGGACGCGCGCCCGCCAGCATGGTGGACGTTTCGCGGCGCGCGGCCGAAGCCCGGGTGACGCTCCACGTCGTGAGGCCCACGCAGTCGATGATGGGCGATGCGTCGCGGGCCAGTGCGCCCAGCATGAGCTTCTCGTTCGACGACTACTTGATGCGCGATGGCCTCGAGCAGCTGGCGAGCCAGACACGCGGGCGCCTGCTTCAGGTTTCCGCCGGCACCGGCGCGGGCGTCTTCGAGCGCCTCAACCGCGAGCTCTCCGGCTACTACCTGGTGGGCTTCGAGCCGACCGCGGCCGATCGCACCGGGCGACAGCGGCGCATCAAGGTGCAGGTGCGACGCCGCGGCCTCGACGTGCGCGCGCGACCGACCTTCGCGCTCAGCCGCGAGACAGCGGCGACGACGGCGATCAACGCGGGCAGGGCGCGCGAGCCCGAGGCGGTGATCAAGGACCTCCTCGCCTCGCCACTGCCCGATCGGGGCATCCCGATGCGCGTGACCACCTACAACGTCGCCGAGGAGCGCGGCGACCGAGTCCGGGTCCTCGTCGCCGCCGAGATCGG
Organism: Vicinamibacterales bacterium; assembly: GCA_035538015.1. Lineage (GTDB taxonomy): Bacteria > Acidobacteriota > Vicinamibacteria > Vicinamibacterales > UBA2999 > VFZN01. The sequence continues at coordinate 4,513 of DATLLC010000320.1, read as the reverse complement.
AGAGCCTTCGCGCGAACCCACGGAGTGGCAGACCGGCATTCTCGTCACGGACAAGGACGACAAGCCGAAGGCCGGCAAGGTCGCCCGCATGATTCTCTCCCCGGCCACGCCGCGGCAGGCCTCGCCCCGCCTGCTGCAGACGACGCTGCTGCTCGAGCCCGGCGAGTACACTCTGCGCCTGGCCGTAGCCGACGGCGAAGGTCGGACCGGCAGCGTCCACCATACGATTCACGCCGGCCTGATCCGGACCGCCGGCCGGCAAGAGGTGTCGGACCTGCTCATCGCGGCCGAGCCGACGCCTCCGGATCCCGCGCGCTTCATGCCCATTCCGCTCGTCGATACCGACATGGCGTCCTTCCAGCTCTCGGTGGTCGGACAGAGCAACGGGCAGCTTGCGAACACGGCAGTGACAGTGCAGGTGGCGGAGTCGCTTACCGGACCGGCGCTCACCTCGATCGAGCTGCCGCTGGCCTTGCGCGAGGGGTCGCTTCGCACCTTCGGCGGCATGGTCCGCCTCGGTCTGTTGCCGCCAGGCGAGTACGTCGCGCGTGCCGTCATCACCGCGCCCGGGCAGTCGGAGACGCGCGTGCTGCGCTCGTTCCGCTACGCGCCGTCGCTGCTTCCGCCCGAGCCGAGGGACCCGACCGTCGCGTTGCCGCTGTCGGTGGACGAAGAAGTGCTGCCTCCCCCGCCTCCGAGAATTGCCGTGCGGCTGCCGCGCTTCAACCCCTCGACGGTGCTCGAGCCCGAGATAGTGGACGCGTTTCTCGGATCGCTGGAGGCCATCTATCCGCCGTCGCCCGACGCACAGGCTGTGCTCACCAAGGCGCGGGAGGGCCGCTTCGAGGCTCCCGAGCCGAAGGACAGCATGCCCGCGGCCGATGAAGCCACCTTCGCGTTCGTGCGTGGGCTGAGCGAACTGCAGAAACAGCGCTACGCACAGGCGACCGCGTGGTTCCAGGTCGCGCTCAAGGCCGCTTCCGACTTCCTGGGCGCGGCCTTCTACATCGGCGCCTGCCACGCGGCCAGCGGCCGCGATCAGGACGCTGTTGGCGCGTGGCAGCTGTCGCTGCTGAGCGACGCGGCCGACGTCGTGTATCCGCCGCTCGTGGACGGGTTGCTGCGATTGGGGGATGGGCTGCAGGCACTCACGTTCATCGACGAGGCGCCGGATGCGTGGAAGGACGACGACACGCGCGACGAGCGGCAGGCCACGGCCGAAGCGATGACCGGCGCCTACGTGCCCGCGCTGGAAAAGCTGCACGGGCTCATCGACCGCCGGCCGGACGATCTGGACCTCGTCTACCTCGCCCTCCAGGTGATGTACCGGGTCCGCCAGGAGACGGGCGCGATCAACGAAGCCGACCGCGAGCGGTTCGTGACCTACGCGACCCGCTACACCGCCGCCAAAGGGTCGCAGGCCGCGCTCGTGGGGACGTGGCTCAAGTACGTGGTCAAGCCGTAGCGGCCCGTTGGAACGCCTCGATGGCCGCGCGAATCGCGGCGCGGCGCGACGCGTCGGGTCGCCAGAGCGCGTACACCTGCCGTCGCAAAGTGGGCTCGGAGGCCACGATTTTCACGCCCTTCGGCACGTGTCCCCGTCCCAGCCGCGGAATGACGGCCGCACCCAGCCCGGCGCCAACCAGCGCCAGCTGCGTCGCGTACTCGGAGGCGGTGTGGGCCACGCGCGGCTCGTGGCCGCGGCGCCGCAGCATGTGCATCAGCCAGTCGTGGCAGATCGATCCCTCCAGCCAGGTGATCCACGGTTCGGCCACCAGATCGTCCAGCGCCACCGACGTCCGCCGCGCCAGGCGGTGCGACGCCGGCAACGCGATGTCGGCGACATCGTCCACGATGGCCGCCTTGCTCAGTCCCTCGGGCAGCGCCAGCGGCGCGTTCGCCCAGTCCTGCGCGATCACCAGGTCGAGATCGCGACGCACCAGCAGCGGCACGGCATCCGCGGGCTCGAGCTCGCGCAGCCGCGGCTGCAGCTGCGGATAGCGCGTCCGCAAGTCCACCAGGGCCTGCGGCGCCAGGCCGCGCACGCTGGTCGCAAACCCGGCGATCGACAACGGTCCGCCGATGACGTCGCGCGACGACTCGAGCTCGGCTTCGGCGCGCTCCAGCATCGAGAGCACTTGTTCGGTATGCACTACGAGCTGGCGGCCGGCATCGGTGAGCCGCACGCCGCGGCCCTGCTTTTCGAGCAGCCGCCTCCCCACTTCGCGTTCGAGCTTGGCAAGCTGCTGCGACACCGCGGAGGTCGTGACGTGCAGGGCATCGGCGGCCGCGAGAATCGAACCCTGGGCGGCCACGGTATGGAGGGCGCGGAGACGCTCGACGTTCAACATGTAGAAATACTAAATCATTTCAGAAAAACAATTCACTTGTCCTAATCTCTGTCGCGGTCCATCGTCAACTCATGTCCCCACGCCGCTGGCTCGACTGGATGCTCCTGGTGGTGCCGGGCACCATCTGGGGCGCGTCCTTCCTTTTCATCGCCGAGGGCCTCGACGCGATGGCCCCTGCTGGCATCGGCTTCATGCGGATCGCGATCGGGTTTGCCTGCCTGTCGCTGGTGCCGGCGGCTCGACGGTCCCTGGCGCCCGGCGACGGCTGGCAAACCGCCCTGCTCGGGCTCCTGTGGCTGGCGCTGCCGCTCAGCCTCTTTCCCTTTGCGGAGCAGCGCGTGTCGTCGGCGTTGACCGGGATGCTGAACGGCGCCACCCCGATCACCACGGCTCTCGTCGCGTCGCTGCTAGCACGGCAGTGGCCGGAGCGGCCACTCCTGTGGGGCCTGGTCACTGGCATTGCAGGCACGGTGTTGATTGCGGTGCCCGACCTCGACCACTCGGGCAGCGTCACCGGCGTGGCGCTGATCGTCGCCGCGATCGTGTTATACGGAGTCGCGCTCAACCTGGCTCGCCTGCTGCAGCAGCGGAGTGGTGCGCTCCCGGTCGTCTGGCGGGCCCTGGGAGTCGCCGTCCTGCTGACGGCCCCTCTCGGCATGCCGGCCGTGGCCGCGGCCCAATGGACACCGCGCGCGCTCGTCTCCATGCTGGCCCTTGGCGCGCTCGGTACGTGCGCCGCCAATGTCCTGATGACCGTGGCGGCGGGCCAGCTCGGCGCGACCCGGGCGTCGGCCACGCTGTTTCTGATTCCGATCGTGGCGCTGGCGCTCGGCGTGGCCGTGCGCGGCGAGCAGGTTGCCCCGGTCTCGGTGGCCGGTGCCGGGGTCTGCCTGCTGGGCGCCTGGATGATCCGGCGGCCCTCGCCAGTGCCGGTTCAAAGGCCGCAACCATTGCCTGCTCAACCGCTTAGCGTTGCTGACACAACTATTACGATCCCGCTCCGCGAGTGCTGATACCGTCAGCAGTCGCATGGCACAATTCGTCGCATCCCACATCTACGGCCGGAAGGTTTCCACGGGAACGAACCGGATCACGGTCATCGCGATGACCGCATTCCACGTCGGCGCTGTCGCCGCGTTCTTCTACGTCGACTGGGGGGCCATTCTGGCCACCGTCGCGCTGTGGTACATCGCCGGCAGCCTGGGGATCGGCATGGGGTATCACCGCCTGCTCACCCACCGCGGCTACAAGACGCCGAAGTGGGTGGAGTACTTCCTCACCATATGCGGCACGCTCGCGCTCGAGGGCGGCCCCATCTTCTGGGTCGCCACCCACCGCATCCATCATCAGCACTCCGATAATGAGGGCGATCCGCACACGCCGCGAGAAGGCACCTACTGGGCGCACATGGGCTGGATCCTGACCGGCAGGGCCATGCACCACGACACCCAGGTACTGCGTCGCTATGTACCGGACCTTGCGAAGGATCCCTTTCACGTGGCACTCACCACCTGGCACTGGGTGCCGCAGGTCGTCGTCGGCCTCGGCCTGCTCGCATTTGGCGGTATCCCGTACGTCCTCTGGGGCGTGTTCTTCCGCACGACTTTCGGCCTGCACTGCACCTGGCTCGTGAACTCGGCCACGCACATCTGGGGATCGCGCCGCTTCCAGACGCGCGACGACTCGACGAACAACTGGCTGGTAGCGCTGCTCAGTTTCGGTGAGGGCTGGCACAACAACCACCACGCGCACCCCGTCTCCGCCCGCCACGGCCTCGCCTGGTACGAGCTCGACATCAACTGGATCGGCATCAAGGCGCTCGAGAAGCTGGGGCTCGCCTGGGACATCAAGGTGGCCAAGATCAACCAGGATCTCGAAGAAGAGGCCGCGTAGCCGGGGAGCACGGGAGCCGGGAACCGGGAACCGTAAGCCGGCAACCGTAAGTCGGCAACTGGCAGACGGGAACCGGGAACCGGCAACCGGCGGACAAGAACCGGGGAACGGGAGCCGGCGAATCGGCAGTCGGCAACCGGCAATCGACAGGTGGCAATCGGCAGACGGAATCCGACCGGCGCCACGAGAGAGACCGGTCAGGTTGTCGGATAACGCCCGCTTACGGTTGCCGGTTCCCGGTGCCCGGCTACCGCGCTCCCCGGCTACGC
>DATLLC010000319.1:0-4533 GCA_035538015.1 Vicinamibacterales bacterium | reverse complement strand
CCATGCGCCCGGCGCGGCTCGCGTCCGTCCCTTTGCACACCTTCCCCGAGCGCGTGTACTGCCTCAGAAAACCGATCTCTCGCCAAGTGCGAGCCAGGAAGCTCGACCTCCATCGTCCGAGGGTGGAAGGGTGGAAGGCCCACCCAGAGTGCGAGTTCTCGACTCGCAACTCGCGAAATCAGGCCAGAAATCGCGTGCGCCGAGCCGCCATTCGCAACGACTCAAGCACGTGTTGCGCACCCGAAGGTCGCGCGTGCTCTTATCTAGTTGATTCTAAATGACTTATTGTGGCGGAGAGGGTGGGATTCGAACCCACGTGCCCCTTACAGGACAAGACGCTTTCGAGGCGCCCCCGTTACGACCACTTCGGTACCTCTCCGCTCTGGTGAGATGACCCGGCCGTCCGGAAACATTGAGTATAGCAGTCGGGAGCCGGGAGCCCGGCAACCGGGAACCGGCAACCGGCAGTCGGGAGTCGGCAATCCCGGAACCGTCAGGCCCGTCGGGAGCCGGCAGCCGGGGACGACGAGACGCGGCGAACTCGAGAACCTCAGCCCCAGAACTTCCGAACCCAGAGCCTGCGAACTCCAGAACCTCAGAACCTCCCCGTTGTATGATCCGCCCCTTCCGGAACCACCGCATGGCACGCCGCTCCCCCCGCTCGACTCGCAGCACTGAAGGGCCCGCACCCAGACGCCGCCCGACCGCTGCCGCTCCGCCAGACGTCACCCCTGCACCCACCGCCAGGCCCGACGTCATCGTCGACTTCTCCGTCGATCGCGGGCTGCTGTTCGTCCTCGTTCACAACATCGGCCAGGCCAGCGCCTTCCAGGTCGTCACGCGCTTCGATCGACCCTTCCACGGCCTGGCCGGGCAGAAGGACATCGCCGCGCTCGCGCTGTTCCGTTCACTCCTGTTTCTCCCTCCCGGCAAGCAGATCACGCAGCTGGTAGACCACGTGGACGCTTACTTCCAGCGTGAGGAACCGACGCGCCTGACCGCGACCATCACCTACGCGGACCGTGCCGGCCGCCGCTACTCGGAAGTGATCCCCCACGACCTCGACATCTATCGCGACCTCGCGCAGGCCGAGCCTCGCTGAGCCTCACCCACCGACGAAGGAGGCCGTCATGCCCGCATCCAGCCACCATGACCCGTTAGCCGGCTTCAACTTCCGCGTGGAGATCGACGGCATCGTCGTCGCCGTGTTCAGCAAATGCCGCGGGCTCTCGAGCGAAACCGAGGTCGTCGAGTATCGCGAGGGCGGGGACCAGCGAATTCGCAAGCTACCCGGCATCACGAAGTTCTCGAACATCACCCTCAAGCGCGGCATCACGCAGGACCGCACGCTATGGGAGTGGCGACAGACGGTGGTCAACGGCCGCGTGGAGCGGCGAAACGGCAGCGTGATTCTGCTCGATACCGCCCACAGCGAGGTCGCGCGCTGGAACTTCTTCGATGCCTGGCCGGCGAAGTGGGAAGGACCAGACCTCGACGCCCGGTCGAGCGACGTATGCATCGAAACCCTCGAGCTCGCGCCACGAGGGCTTCGAGTGGGCTGACTGAGACGACCGGGGGGTTCTGGGGTTCTGGGGGTTCTGTGCCCCCCAGGCCGACCTGCGTGCCCGAGGGAAGGAGGCCGATCCTCGCTTCCCTCGGCGGACGTCAAGCACTCATAGAGCGTGGCCTCGGCGTGCCCTCTACCGCTCTGTCGTCGACGCCTCGGGCAGGGCGAAGGCGAGATACTCGCCAGTCACGTTGCCCCCGCCCACCGCCACCACGATGTACTGCCGGCCGTTGTGGCTGTAGGTCATCGGCGATCCGGACTGCGGCGCGGGCATCCACACGGCGCCCACCTGCTGACCGGTCTGCTTGTCGTAGGCACGGAGCATGGCGCCGCGCGGATGCTCGGGCGTCGTCGTCACCTGCGGATCGCCCATGATCACCAGCGTCTTGGTCACGAGCAAGCCGACGCCAGATGTGTTGGCCTGCCCGGTCTTCGGGATGTTCATGCCGCGCAGCAGGGGATGGTTGCGGATGTTGTCCGGCGTGTCGCCGTGCGGCGTCTGCCACATCAGCTCGCCGCGATCGAGATTGATGGCGGCCAGCAGCCCGTACGGCGGCTTCACGATCGGCAGCCCCTGCACGGTCAGGCCCTGACCCGCGGTTGCCGCCGCGGCGCTCGGCGGCGCGGCTGGCGCTGGTGGCGCCTGGGCCTCGCGCGCACGCTGGGCGGTGAGCGGCGCATCGGCGGCACAGCAATCGCCGGGTCCAAGGACAGGCCGGAAGGGCTGCCCGGCCAGGCCCGACACGTACTTGATGTCCGAGAACCCGTTCGGGGGTTCGACGATGGATCGGGCGCTCGGAGTGTTGCCGGCCGGCGCAAAGACGATGTGCAGCTCGGGGTCGTAGCCGCCGCCGGGCCAATTGGTCGCCGTGCCTGCGCCAATGGCGCCCAGCAGACCCTCGACATTGCCCACGATCGGCGGCATGAACACCGTCGGTTCGTACTTGTAGCGCTTCAATCGCTCGAGCGCCTCGGCGCGAAGCTCCGGCGTGAAGTCGATCAGGTCGTCCGGGACGCGCATCATGTTCCGCGCGTAGCGCAGCTTGTCGGGCGGATGCGGTTGCGTCGGTGCGTACCACTCACCCGGCACGTTGCCGGCCGGCACCGGCTTCTCGACGATCGGCCAGATGGGTTCGCCCGTCACGCGGTCGAAAACGTAGAGCCACGACTGCTTGCTGGGCACCGCCACCACCTTGCGCGGCTTTCCGTCGATGGTGACGTCGGCGACGATTGGCGCCGACGACATGTCGAAGTTCCAGACCGGGTGGTGCACGAACTGGAAGTGCCACTTGCGCTTGCCCGTCTTGAGGTCGACGCAGACGAGGCTCTCGGCGAACAGGTTGTTGCCAGGGCGATGCCCGCCGTAGTAGTCCGATGACGGCGTTTCGACCGGGAGATAAACGAGTCCCAGTTCCTCGTCCACGCTGATCTGCGTCCACACGCCGACGTTGCCGTTGGTCGCCCACGACTCGTTCTGCCACGTGTCGTTGCCGAACTGCCCGGGGCGCGGGATGGTGTCGAACTGCCAGAGCAGCTTTCCGGTGCGCACGTCGAACGCGCGCACCAGCCCCTTGGTGTTGTCGTGGGTCTCGACGGTCGCCCCCTCGCGCATCGCCGAGCCGACGATGGCGATGTCCTTGACGATCAGCGGCGTGGAATGGATGCCGATCTCGCCGGTCTCCAGGTCGATGGGGACGCCGCGACCCTTCACCACACCGGCCTTCAGATCGACGATGCCGCTGGTCCCGAATGTCGGGATCGGCTGTCCGGTTTTCGCATTGAGCTCGACGAGCCGGTAGCCGGTGGTCACGTAGACGATGCGCTCGTCGCCCTTCCCGTCGGTCCAGTACGAGACGCCGCGGCCCGAGAGTTGGCGCGGCGAGACGGCCGCGCGCTTCCCCTCGCGCAGCGAGTGGACCCAGATGAGCTCACCGCTCCTGGCGTCGAGTGCGACGACGGCGCGGCGCGTGCCACCCGTCGTGTAGATGACGCCGTTCACCATCAACGGCGTGCCTTCGAGCTTGTATTCGGGGTAGGGGCCGAGGCTGTCGGTCTTGAAGCGCCACGCCACTTCGACCTTGCTGAAGTTCGCCGCCGTAATCTGGTCGAGCGGCGAGTAGCGTGTGCCTTTGACGTCTGCCGTGTAATGCGGCCACTCTCCCCGGCTGGTGCTCGGCTGGCCGCCGCCCTGTCCGGCTACCGGCGCCAGGGTCCACACCACCGCCACGGCCGTGAACAGGCCTGCCAATACGATCCGCCTGAGCAGTCTCGACATCGGGTACTCCTTCTGGACAACCGAACAAGACCCAGACGACGAACGACGAGATGAGCGAACGGGATTGTACGGCGCGGGCCGGCGAAGCGCAACGGCGGGGCCCCCCGTCGACGCTGTTCGCCGAGACCGGCGTCGCGCCGAAGTCGCCTTCGGTTCCGGCCACGTTGTCGGGACCGTCATACACATCAGCCGGGGCCGCGGCAACAATCTCTGGGAGCAGCCCAACCGCCGGGAGAAAGTTCGCGGTGTCAGATCCGGATTGGTGTACGAATGCATCTCGAAATGGAGGAACGGCCATGCGACCAACGCTGACCCTCGTCGCGTTCACCGCGGTTCTCGTGCTGGCAACCACCCGTCCGGTGCCCTCCCAGGGATTCGACACGCCCAGAACGTTTCGCCTGGTGGAGGCGACCATCCCTGAACTTGTCACCGCGCTCGAGACACACCGGATCAACTCGAAGCAGCTCGTGAAGCTCTACCTCGATCGCATCGCGGCGTACGAAGGCACGCTGAACGCCATGATCCGCCTGAACCCTGACGCCGTTGACATTGCACACGAGCGTGACGTCGAACGCGCCCACGGGGACATCCGCGGACCGCTGCATGGCATTCCCATCGTCCTCAAGGACAACGTGCACACGCTCGACATGATCACGACGGGCGGAGCGCTGGCGTTCGCCAACTTACGGGT
>DATLLC010000318.1:0-30343 GCA_035538015.1 Vicinamibacterales bacterium | reverse complement strand
GCACCTAGATACGCCGCGGCGGATTCTCGCCGGTCCGTTCGCAATACGAGGCAAGACTGTCCTCGACCCAGGTGACACGGCGGACTTCGAGATCCTCCTGCGCAACATCTCGCCGACCTGCAGGTGTGCCGCGAAGGTGCGTGTTCTGTCCTACCGATCGAAAAGGGGGCTCGGGCCTGTAACTCCGAGATAGGCCTAAAGGGAACTCTTTGAAGGCCCGCGGAATAGCACACGGAATGCGCTGGTTGACCGACGTCGCGTGCCACAGGGCCCAGTGGGGCAGCGGCTCGTGACACGCCGGCAGCCTCCAATGACGCCTTTCAGAAGAGTGACGCTGAACGGCTCGACGCCATCGCTGCACCTGACCAACCGAATCGCTCATCGCCGCGCTATTTGTTGCAGGTTCTCAATTGCAGGTCGTATCGGCGCGTCATGCCTTGCCCTCGGTGCTCAAGGCTCGACTGAGACAGAAGCAGTACCGCTTTGTGTATCGTGATGTGTCCAGTTCATCTGATAGCGGACAACAGCCATCCTTTCAGGACACGAACGCGGACTGCTTGTGCCCTCGCCGCGACCAGTCAGTCGACATCATCTACAACGGAAGCGACACGGCTAGGTGTCGACGGCGACTAAGACAAACACAAATCGGCCACAGCCCACGAGCAGCAGTTCGAGGTGGCAGACCAGCAGTACAGCCGATTGCTGAATATTCTGGTTGAGCAGCAGCGCGGGAGCGCGTTGATCGACACGTAGCGCCCGGGACCGTCAGCTGTCGCAGTCGGTCACCTGGAAACAGAGAACATTTAGTCGATAGTAGAGAGTCTTGGAGAATGTGCCCGCTTCGAGCAGCGACACCAGAGGCTGCCGGGATGTGCTCACCACACGCGTTGTGCCGGCCGTGACTTCCAACCAATCGCACAACCTGCGTTGATCGGCGCGCGGCACTTCGCCAACGTCCAGCAAGATCAGCGTCCCGGTCCCTCCAATTGGCGGGAGGACCAGTCGGGAAGCTGGGTGCCAGACGTCGATTGGTTGGCAGAGCCCGGGTCGGAGCGCGTTGACGATCTTCTCCGCTGAGCCATCGGAACCCACGAGCAGGACGTTTGCGCGAGCGCTCCGGGCCAGGCGCCATTCTTCGGCCGTGAGTCCCCTAACGGTTCCCAGTGTTGAAGCAGACCGTCCGTGCGTCATAGCCATCTCCGGGAGTGCATTCACAATTCGTCTGGGCGCCGGGCGGTCCCCACACGAGCGTTGGGTCCACGACGACGGGTGCGACAAACCGTTCGTAGGAATTCGAGCGATCGCAACAGATCCGTGCGGATAGAGTGCCTGCCGCGTGCAGTGGCGACCGAACAAAGAGCCTAGCGCACACACGTCGCGATTCCAATCCTGTCGACCCACCAGTCCGTGAGCCGGAAACTACCGAGCCGATCTGTCGAGATGAGCCGGCCATCACACGTTCACCAAGGCCGAAGGCGATCTTCGACAACACACCGCGGACCATGACCCAGAAAGTGCTCGACTACTGGCACATCGCTGACGTCGAAAACAGCGACGCGCTCAGGTCTTCTCAACCAGAAACTAGTGCCTCGCCCGGATGGACGGCCCCTGAATGCAGTCCTATCCTTCTTAGGGGACTGCCGCTGTGGATCGTTCGGACTGCTTCTGAGCACGACCGTATCGAGGCGGACGCAAAAGGCGGCTCGGAGACGCGGGCTCGGTGCCAGTGATCTCGGCAGCGCAGCGATCCCGCCACAATCACATTGTGGTCCTGGGCGTGCAAGGTCGGATCTCCGTACCCGTGACCGTCAGCGGAGGGCAACTAGGAAGGCATTGACGATGGGTCGACGTGCGGCGCCAGACGGCGCACTCGGACGCGGCCGATCATCAGTCGGTAATGTCGGCGGCTGGCTGAATGCGTGCGCCTATCGTGCGGAGTTGGCGTTCTGTGTAGTCCGCGATCTCGCGACTACCGTGCGAGATTCCATTCGCCGGCGGGTGTCAGGGTGCGGTGCGGCCCGGATACATGTATCCGGCATGAGCGATAGTTGGCTGCGAGTGCACGAGACCGAATGCAACAAACATCGCGCGGAGCTCTAACGGCGCTGCAACGTGACGATCACTGGCGGTCGCCGAATTCTCCAGCCTCGCACGGTGGCGCCCGCGACTGTCGCTAAGAGTGACCAGAATCTGATCTCAGTTCACAGCAAAGGCGATCGCTCAATGTCGACTTGACACGTACGGCGCCCGATGGTCGAACCACCACTCGCTCATCGCGGGTCGCGATTGGCGGCGCGACCGTGCTTGCAAGGAACGCGCTGCGCCGTCTCCGCGATCGCGGGCTCGCGAACTTCGCGCTGCGGGAGTAGGAGTGTGTCAACGCGTGGCTCGCCGCACAGGGGCTGGCGTTCTGAGGCCGGCTCTCACTGGACGAGGCTCGCGGCGATCTCACACTCGGCGGCTCGGTTGGGCCAGGCGTGATCGCGAGCACCCCTCGGCCACCGAATCGGGCAGCGGAGTCACGACATGCCCAGTTCCGTCGCCAGCACCGCACCGGGAATCTGGCCGGTCCGCGGCCGTGACGCCCTCGGTGCGCCCGGACGCCTGTGGGCCAGCGCCACGGTGAGCGCCGTTGCGCTGCTCGGCGCGGTCAGCTTCGGCGTGGGCAACCATGTGTACCGCCGGCATCAGGCTCCGCTGTGGCTGCCTGCCGTGCCGCCCGTGGCGGTGCTCGCCGTCTTCTACGACGTCGCGCCGATTGAGATCACGGTCACACGCAACTGGCTGAAGTTCTCGTTCGTCGTGCCCCGGTACCAGTTTCTCGCCGATCCGACCCTGTGGCGCCAGATGAACTTCGATGACTGGGATCGGCTTGATACAGTTTCGCGGCACGAGGGGCTGACGAGGCTGCTGGCCGCGCACGGGCACCTAATTGCTGCGCCGGCGCTTTGGCGCCGGATGACGGCCGGTGACTGGGACGACGTTCCGCAGCCGGTTCGCGCCATGGCGGTCGTCGGCATGATCGAGTACTGGGTTCGTTTCTACGAAGGAGGCGCGGCGTACGAACTCGATTCGACGCTGGTCATGCGAACCGTTAAGGCCGTCGCGATGAGCGAGTCCTGGTTCGATCACCGGGCCTTCTACGTCAATGCGGATGGATCTGCGGACATCGGCATCGGTGGCGCGTCGGCGTTCGCCAGAGACGCGTTGCGACGGCTTCACGCCTGCGGCGCCGCCGACTTCACATTGGCCGACGACGAGTACGACAACCCGTGGCTGGCCACCCGCTGGCTGGCGTTCTGGCTGCGGCTGTCGCTCGACGAGGCGCGCGGTGATCTCGGGCTGGCGACGCGAGCGCACAACGTCGGTATCGGCCGCGCGTTGCGGGGACAGGGGGAGGATTACCAGGCCGGGGTCGAGCGGCGGCGCCGCCGGTATTTCGAAGGTCCCAGCGACTCGCGCACGTGGAGTGCCCTTAGCCAGTACCGCCGCGACCAGCTGTGGCTGCCGCGACTCATCGTTCGCCCGCTACTGCGAGCCAACATGCCCTTCACGCCGTGTGTCGACCAGACGTGTGCCCTGCCCGCTGCGCCGCTCCGAGAACCACCGACGACCGAGGACGACGGAACAAACAGCACCCTTGTCAAGACGGAGGTTCCCTCCCGGGCCTTACGAGCTCTGCACCGACCGCAACAGCGGACGGACCCGTGTCGAGTGGCGCTGAGCTGGAGATGCATGAGGCGGCCCTTCACAGGGACGATGCACGAGGCTATGTCGCCGATCGGGCTTGTACAGTTGCGTGGACACTTTGCGACAGGTGGATGGACTGGCACAGTGGGGAACGGGGCTCCGTGCGCAGTCCAGTGTTCTCGGAGGCGGCGGAACCTGCTTACGCGCGTCCACATGCCCATGAGGACTTCGCGCTCGTATCCATCCAACTGCCGAATCAGAACGTTCTGCGTCGTGCGCTTGCCGGCACGGCTGGGGTGAGGGAATCCGAAAATCTCGCCGGGATCGACATGAAATGACACCTCGCGAACTGCGGAGCGCTGAGCGCTGGGCGCCGGGGTACGTGAAGCCGAACGAACGAACGTCGATGACGACCACGTCGCAGAGACTCTAACAGTTGTGCTGCGCGGTGATCCGCATGCCGCGGCCAGATCAGGTCGACCGTGCCCTCAACAGTCGCGACGCAACGAGCGCCAGGGGCGCGGCACCGAAGCTGAGGAGTGCCCCCATCTTCGTCTCGGCCAGTGCCGCCCCCCCTGGGAACGCGGCCGTGGCGAAGAACAGAGAGACGGTGAAGCCGATCGCCGCGGTGATGCCGATGACAACCAAGTCGGCGTGACGCAGTCCTTGCGGTAGACGCGCTCCGGCCCACCGAGCCGCACCCGAGAACAGCAGGATGCCGATCGGCTTGCCGAAGAGCAGTCCGGCCAGCACGAAGTAGGTGCCCGGCCCAATCTGTTCGAACCGGACGCCGGCGGTCGCCAAGCCAAAGAGCAGCAGGACGAACTGCACGGGAACCGCCCACCAATGCTCGAACTGATTGAGCGTGTCGATGCCGCCCACTTCTCGCGGATCGAACAGCCCAAAATCGCGGGCGCTGTGTGGCATGAAGGGAACTATTGGCACAAGCGCGAGGGCCGGATGAAAGCCGCCATAATGGAGCGCGGCCCACGACAGTGAACCCGGACCGACGACGTAGGGCCAGAAACTGCGGACGCGGCGGCGCCGCAGCCAGAGCGCCGCCAACACGGCCGCCGTCATCAGTGTCGCGAGTGCGATAACGGAAAGTGGCCCCGATGGATAGAACACCGCCAGGATCAGCAAGCCCAGCGCATCATCAGCGATCGCGAGGAGCAACAGGAATGGGATGGCCGGATGCCCAGCGCGAAAGATGACGCGGGCGATCATTGCGGAGAACGCGATGTCGGTTGCGCAGGGAATCGCCCAGCCGCGGCTCAACTCCGCGGGGCCGACCGTTGAGGACAGCGCCAAGTAGATCACAGCGGGCGCGACCATGCCACCGACCGCCGCGCTGAGCGGCGACAGCGCGTGACGAGGCGATGCCAGCGCTCCGCCCGGTAAGGTCGCCTCGAAGACTTCCTTGGCCGCGAGCGCGAAAAAGAACACCATCCCCACCTCGTTGACCCAGAAACGCAACGAGTGTGCGACGCGGTCGTAGCTGGCGACGTCGAGATTCGCCCATGTCACCGCCGCGATGGTCCCGGCGAGGAGCAACAGCGAGTTATCGAAGACGAAGCTGGCGAATTTGGAACGAGTGTGGGCCATCAGTCGTTGTTCTGGGATTCGGGACGCCGCAGCGCAGCCTCCCGCGCCTTGAGCACGGCCAGCAACAGGAGCATCAGTCCAACGAGCAGAAAGATATGTGCGAAGTCCCCAACGCGGTAGACACCGAACATGCCGAGGAGCCACACGATGAGCAGAGCAAACGCGGTCTTGAAGAGCATCTCGCCTCCGGTGCACAGCCCGGGCGTTTGAATCGGCCGCCAAGCTGCAGAAGAGCGTCGTGAGGGCGAGATGTCCCAGCGATCAGTCTGCTGGTGGAGTGGAATCGAGGGCGGGCGCCGCGCGGAGAGGATCCGCGCCAGTCATCGCTCCGGCTTCTAGCCGTGCGGTCGCGAAAACAGGTCGTAGCGTCGGGACGACACGCGAAACGGGTGTCAGCGGTGCACAGACAGGGCCTTCCCAATCGAATCCTCCTGGTCTCGCGACCACGAGGATGGCGGCCCGACCATCCAATTGCCTGCAGCGGAGTTCCGCTGCACCCTTCCGTCCGAGCTGCAATCAGTATATCGCGCTCTCCACGCCGGCAATCGAACAGGGCTGAATTCGTGTCCTGATGGTTTGCCACTCTTCATGGTTCCGCTTCAATGGGACTTGTGCTGCTCGCTGTCGCTGTGACGGCGTTGGTGCGAGTGCGACGCAACGTCGCGCGCCTAACGACACGACGGGAAGCACTCGACCGCGAGCTCGGAACTCAGATGAGCCGAGGGAGTTCGATCGCCCGTCTCCGTTAGTGGGACGTCGTCGCGACCTCCCATGCATGAGGGGGAACTGTCGAAAACTACGGGAAGAAATTCGCGGTCGCGGGCAGGGCGGCGCGCCTATCCGAGCGAGCGCGCGCTGGTCGCCGTCGGTCCACGCACGGAGCAACGCACTGACGTCGTCGGGAAGTGGTTCACCTGTGCTCAGGCCCTCAGGCATGGTGGTTGATCGCGGCCAATATATCGGCCTTCGCCGTTTCTTCGGCTGATAGCTCTTCCCGGGTTTCTATGCCTATTTCCGTAGAGCCCGCGCCTGAACCAATGTCCGGGCCGAAGGGTGGTGAACAACCTCGTCAGACCACTGGTGAGCGGACGTGAACCGGCCACCGCGATGAAAGTGAGCACGTTCATGTCGACCACAAGAATCCTGTGGACACTGCTGCTGACCGGTACGCTCGCGCTCGGGGCGACCGGGACGCAGGCCCAATCCATTGCGCAACTTGGCCAGAGTCAGGAGCGGCAGGACGCGAGCGACGAGCACGGTAAACAGGGGCGACCGTGGGCCATCGTCGGCTCCTGGTTTAGCACCACTCCCACCGGGCTCCGACAGTTCATCACGTTCCACGCCGATGGCCGTTCTCCGCTCGGTGCCAGGCGAAGTCAGCACCGACCCCGCGCGTCCGCCGCACACCGCAGCCCATGGCGTCTGGCGCTACCTCGGCCAGGGGCGGTTCGGCGTGACGATCTGGGACATCTCTTACGACATCAACACAGGCCAGCTGCTTCACAACATGAAGATCCGGCTCGAGGTGACGCTGGACGATGACCGTGCTGAAGCCAGCGCGAGGGCGACTCTGGAAGTGATCGATCCGCAGGGTGTTGTGTTGTCGTCTCGCAACGGCGCAGCCAGCCTCGTGCGCATCCCGTTCGAGCCGCTCGAGTAGGCCGCGATCGTGGCGGGCAGTGTTGCTACGAGCGCGTGGAATCTGCCCGTCGTCGCTTCGGCCTTGGTTTCTAACTTGAGGCACGGCAGCCGCCTCGGCACGGAGGAGGATGCGTATCAGCCGATGTTTCAGACTCACTGAGTTAGCCAACTAGAGCCCCGCGATCATTGACGGGGATTTCGTGAGCGTCGTGTCGCGTTTTCGCAAGTCAGGGCGTCATCTGCTCGATAAGGTGTCTCGGAGTGGCTCGGTGTGACTCGACCGCTGCCGTCGCGCGCAGCCGCGTCCTGGCCGTTCAAGCCACCGTCAACGTGCGACCAACTGGATGCCACGTTTCGGAACCTTGATCTGGACAGGCGCCTGCGCACGTGTATCTTCCAACCACACCTTCACGAACTGAGATGGCAGCCCATCGCTACGCGTCAGGTCTGTGCCGGCCATCAGCTGATAGTGAAGGTGCGGGTGGTCGGACGGCCCCGAGCTTCCGACCCTTCCGATGACCTGCCCGCGCGTCACCGTATCCCCGACCTTCGCCAGGACCGAGCCCTGTTGCAGATGCCCGAGCGAGCTGTACTCGCCATTACCGTGGTCGATGAGGAGATTATTGCCCGCCACCACGTGTGGCGGTGCTCTATGCGGTTCGGAAGGGTCTGATCGTGTAAACGGCCGAAAACCGCTTCGGAAGGGCGCTATTCTCGTATTTGAGGATCTGTGGCGGTTCCCCCCTTCGACACGATGGACTTGGCTCCGGCGCCGCTATCTACTGGGTCACATCGTCTCGAAGACGCTTTCTCCTCAATGCTGTCGCTTGCGGGAGCGCCTCAATCGCCCGTCCCGCGGTACTCGAGATCCGCGACCGGGATGTCGCCGTGCTGGGCTGTGACATGCACGACGCCATGCCCGACAAGGACGGTCTGCCATGACAGACCCATGGAGTCCTGCACAGTTACGGGGCGGCGCTGTTGGACAACGACTTGATGGA
Organism: Vicinamibacterales bacterium; assembly: GCA_035538015.1. Taxonomy (GTDB): domain Bacteria; phylum Acidobacteriota; class Vicinamibacteria; order Vicinamibacterales; family UBA2999; genus VFZN01. The sequence goes on along the minus strand of DATLLC010000318.1, from coordinate 22,406 downwards.
GCCGTTGGCGCAGGCGTGCACTGAAGAACAGCGATACGAGTTCATGGTCATGGGGCTGCCGCTCGAGATCGGGCGAGGAACAGGAAGCCCAGTCAATCCGATTGCGTTGTTCTAGCGACGACTGAATGAGGGGAGGTCTGCTGACTCAGACCAGAACCGGCGGCGACACGCGGATCGAGGTGGAGACCCTCCCACGGGCAGGGCACGCGTGTAGCATGGAGCAGCCGGCGGCGTTTGCCGATTCAGTGGTCCGCTTCGCGCGGCGGACGTTCGAATCACTCTGAAGTTGACCACCACGGAGGCTCGATGCGACCCGTTCGCCTGATCACGCTCATCGCCCTGGTCTGCCTGGTTTCGTCGGCATCGACGCAGTCCCCGTCGGCGCCTCGACCAGACAGTGTGTTTCTGGAGGACCTGACCTGGATGGAGGTGCGCGACGCCATAGCCGGTGGCAAGACCACCGTGATCATCCCGACCGGCGGCACCGAGCAGAACGGTCCTCATCTGGCGCTCGGGAAGCACAACTACCTGGTGAAGTACAAGTCCGGGCAGATTGCGAAGCAGCTCGGGGACGCCCTGGTCGCCCCGGTGGTCGCCTACGTGCCTGAAGGCGACATCGATCCGCCCACCGGTCACATGCGCTTCGCCGGTACGATCACGACACCGCAGGAGGTGTTCGTCAAGGTGCTCGAGTACGCCGCGCGCAGCTTCAGACAGCACGGGTTCCTCGATGTGGCCCTCGTCGGGGACAGCGGAGGCAACCAGGCCGGACAGCAAATCGTCGCCGAGGCCCTGAACCGGGAATGGGCCAAGACGAACACGCGCGTCCATCACATCGACACCTACTATCCGGGCCGAGGCGATGACTGGGTGATGAGCCAGGGCGTCAGTGCCGCTGACGTCGGCTCGCATGCAGGCACGCACGATACATCGAGCCTGATGTACCTCAATCCCTCGATGCTGCGATTCGATCGGATGGGGCCGGGGAAGGCGGGAGACGGGCAGGGTCACGTCGGCAACCCGGCGAAGGCCACCGCGCTGTTCGGGAAACGGATTCTCGAGATGCAGGTCGATGATGCCGTCGAGCAGATACGGCGGGTGCGCGTGAGCAGCCGCCGCTGACCTTGACTCGTCCCCCGGCATCGTTCTCTTCTGGGGGCTTCGTGTGGCCGTGGTTGATGATCGCGTTGCACATGGGGCCGCTGCATCGGCTGGTGACACGCATCATCGGAGAGATCGACGCACGACTGACGAGTCGTGCAGCGACCCCGTGAGACGAGGGCCAGGTCATCGAAACAGCCATGCGTGAGACCGAACGAATCGCGGAGCAGCTGCGGCGCGCCTACGATGGAGACGCCTGGTACGGGCCATCAGTACGCTCGGCGCTGGAAGGGGTCGACGCCGGGCTTGCGACGTCGCGTCCTGTTCCAGGCCGGCATACGATCTGCGAGATCGTGCTGCACATGACCGCGTGGACGCGCGAGGTGACACGTCGCCTGCGGCTGGGCTTCGTGCAAGACCCCGAGGAGGGAGACTGGCCGGTTCGAGCCGCCGCCGGCGACGCGGAGTGGTCCGCCATCCTCTCCGCACTCGATGCCGCCAACGCCGAGCTCGCGGAGGCAATCGCGGCGCTGGACGATGCGCAGCTCGACGGCATGATCGGTGATGTGAGAGACCGCGCGCTCGGCAGCGGCGTGTCGTACTACGCCATGCTGCACGGCCTGGTCCAGCATCACGCGTACCACGCGGGCCAGATCTCGCTTCTGAGAAGGCCTGCAGAGCCACGCGGGTGACCCAGTGGCGCCACAACGCAAGTCGTCAGCCGTTCACGTTCGTCTTCACGGCCGGGGCGTTCTCGTCCTTCTTGATCCTGACGGGGTTGATCGGGTGGCGCCCACCGGGCCATATCAACCTTGTCGAGGCGCCGTGGCGGCAAGGCGTCTGGACGGGCGAAGTCCTCTGGGGCCAGGTGACGCTTGGTGTCGGGCTCCTGGCGCTGGCCATCTTCGTCGGCGTCCGCGTGAACCGGGACCTGTCCCGCTCGCACTCCTCCCGCAACTGAGCAGCCATTCGGCGCGCTGCCGAGATTGAGGTCGGCCACCTGGACGGAGTTGCGGGTCGTCGCAGAAACGGCCAACGTCACCTGGTGCCCACATCGCAGTGGTTGCGACCCTGGGACGCTACCAGGCCCTTTTCCGGCCGAAACCGAGGGGAACCGGCCTTGCTTCTGTGCCGCCTGGAACAGGAGGGCCCATGGAGACACAGGACGGATTCATCGTCGGCGTCTACAACTACTGCGATCGCTGGTGCGAACGCTGCCCGCTCACCAGCCGCTGTCGCGTCTTCGCCGAGGAGCAGCGGCTGTCGTTCGAGACGCAGTCGGGAACGAGCGCGGACCTGGTGCCGCACTTGCGATCGCTGGGGTCGCTGGCCGCGGCGCTCGAGGAGAGCCTCCCGAACGAGGTCGGCCTGCCGGGCGATGGCCGCCCGGCCCCTCATCGATGGCCGGATCTCCCGGCCGCCGAGATCGATCTCCACGATCGGGTAAGGGAAATCGGCCGCCGATTCAGGGAGTGGCTGGTGCCCGACGCGTGCTCAGCGGACCCCGTGGTCCGGGATTCAGTAGAGATCCTGCAGCACTTCGGCACCTTCATCGGTCCCAAGGTCTATCGGGCGCTCAAGGGGCGCGAGGAGTGTGACGAGGATGGTCTGTTGAGCGACGCGCTCGGATCCGCAAAGGCGGCCTTTATCGCGTTCGACCGCCTCGGCGACGCGTGGCTCAGGCTTGCCGAGCGCGGCGCCATCAGTGTCCTCGAAGCCGAACCCCTACTGAGCCAGCTGCAGGTCCTGACGGCGGAGCTCGAGTCGCTCTTCCCGCGCGCGCGCCAGTTCGTGCGCCCTGGATTCGATGAACCTGCCGCCCTGGCGATGCTGGAATGGCGCGAGCGCGGGTAAGTGCAGCAGAATGACCGCTGATGGACGCCACCGGGCCCAGAGCCTTCCTGACTGCCGAGTGGCGTCATCTCGTCCTCGTCAACTACGAGGCCCCGGCGCACCTGCTCGAGCCGCTGGTTCCGAGAGGCACCGAGCTGGATCGCCATCGCGGCCGCGTGTTCGTGAGCCTGGTGGGCTTCCGGTTCATCGACACGGCCGTGCTCGGCTGCCGCGTGCCGGGCCATGTGGACTTCGACGAGATCAACCTGCGCTTCTACGTGCGCCGAGAGGCGGCCGGCGAGCTTCGCCGGGCCGTGACCTTCGTCAAGGAGATTGTTCCGCGCCGGGCCATCGCCGCGCTGGCCCGCGCGGCTTACAACGAGCCCTACGTCGCGCTGCCGATGCACAGCGAAGTTCGGACCAGGGACGCGGATGCCTCCACCCACGCCGTGTACGGGTGGCGCAGCCGGGCCGGCGATCACCGCATGGAGGTCCTGGCGCGTGGCGTGCCGATGCTACCGTCAGCAGACTCGGACGAATCGTTCATCACCGAGCATTACTGGGGCTACACACGTCAGAGGGACGGCGGCACCATCGAGTATCACGTCATGCACCCGACCTGGTCTCTGCGCCGCGCGGCCACCGTGCAGGTGACCGGCGACATGGCCGCCTTCTACGGCCCGGCGTTCGGCGAGGTCCTGATGTCCCCCCCTGTCTCAGCGTACCTGGCCGACGGGTCGGCGGTGACGGTCTCCTGGCCCGCCCGCATCACCTGACAGGAAACACCCCAGAACCCCAGAACCTCAAGATCCAGGACCTCAAGACCCCAGGACCTCAGGACCCTATTTCTGACTCCCCACATCCCATTTCGACGTGAAGCCGTTCGTGCCGGAGTGCTTCCAGCTCTGCGAGGCGCTGGTGTGGGTATGCGTGACGGAGCGGAACTGGGTGTAGTTCTGAAACACGGCCGAGGGCAGGTTCAGGATCTTCACGGCCTGGCCGTTGAAGCCCTTCATCACTTCCATGTCCACTGCGGACTCCGGTCCCGAGAACCGCACGCGCGTGTCGGACACCTCCATCGTGATCGGCGCCTTGGTGAACGACAGCATGCCCTTCTGGAAGCCGGCGAAGGCCAGCGGCAACAGCGCCTCGACCGCCTTCATCTGCCGGTCAGACACCTTGTCGCTGATGTAGATCTTCGACCACGTCCGCATCTGGAATGTGACCAGGACCTGCACGCCGGCGAGGTCCACGTCGTTGTAGTTCCCTTTCTCGATCGAGATGATGCGGTTGCCCTCGCACTTGTCACCATCGGGCTCGCCGCCGAAGTTGCACCGGCACGCGATCTTGCAGCTGCAGCTCTCGGCCACCGTCGCCGTCAGGTGCCAGTTCGGCGTCTGCGCGCGGGATGGGACGACGAGCGTCAAGAGCGTCAGGGACAGTACCGCCGCTGTCGTTCGCATCTAAGACCTCCTATCGGGTTGGCAGCCTGAAATGAAAAGGGAGAAATGGAAAGTCCAAATGCTTCCCCCTACGTCCCGCCGGCCTCTTTAATCTTCCTGAGGATGCGGTCCTGCATCCAGTGGCCGTCCCACCACTCGACGGGATTCACGGGCGTCCCCTGCAAGAGCATCGTGAAGTGCAGGTGATCACCGCCCGCCAGCCCGGTCACGCCCGTCCGGCCGATCTCGGCGCCTTTCTCCACCTTGTCGCCTTCCTTCACGGCCATCGACGACAGGTGTGCATAGAGTGACTGGACGCCCAGGCCGTGGTCGAGGATCACGCAGTTGCCGTAGATGCCCAGGAAGTTCGCGAAGATGACGATGCCGGTGTTGGAGGCATGGACCGCTGCGTGCTGCACCGAGGCGAGGTCGAAGCCCAGGTGCACCTGCCGGTCGATCTCCTTGTCGCCGAAGAAGTACGTCCGCTGATCGGCAAACCGGGATTCCACCTGCGTGTTCCCCATCTGGGCGAACGCCTCACGCCACAGCATCTGCGGCTGCGTCTTCGTGGCCAGGCCGCGAATCGCCTCCGCGTTCTTCTGGCGGAGCCCGCCGTTGATGGCAAGGAAGCCCTGCAGCAGGCCCTCGGGAGAGCTCGCGTCGATCTTGAGGTCTGGCGTCTCGGCAGCGATGGCTGGCACCACTCGATCGAGGAACCCCTGGTCGATGGGGATCCGCGATCGCACGAAGACCTTCGGGAACGGGCGATGGTCCACTGGAGTAATCGCCTGGTTGCCGGCGGGATCACGCGCGAAGGCAGAGATCGTGGTGGCGACGGTCTGATCGTGACGCAGGGCGAAGAACGCCACGCGGACGGCCGGATCGGCGAGCCCGACCGCGGTGCCCGGATAGGCCGGATACTCGGCGTCGCCGACGCGGATACCGGCCTGAACGTCCGGCGGGGTGGCGCGGAGGACGATGAACTCCGCGCCGCCAAGGTTGATGAAATGGTGGATCGAGAGCACGGAAACCCGAGGCGGGTCGAGGCGCACCTCCACGTCCCGCGTGACCGTGCTGGACGCGGTTCGAAGGCCGAAAAAGACGGGGCGCGAGGCAGAAATGACGATGCGCGCCGGGCCATTGGCGAGTGCGGGCTGGGACGCCTTGCCTAGCGGGATGGAGATGGGCTGCTGTGGTTCGACGAAGGCGATCCCGCCCTCAGGGGCGAGAGGTATCCGCTGGCCGTTCTGCTCGATGGCGGCGTCGAGCGCGGAGAACGGCCCGTCCGGGGTGACCACGGTGAAGGTGAGCGAGCCCTTCTGCCCGACGAATCCCTCAGGGCTGGTAATCGAGATCTGCGGGCCCGGCTCGCGGCCGGCAAGGTACCAACCGATCCCTCCGCCCACCACCGCGATCACGATCAACAGGAGCAATGCACGCACGAGAAAGCGCATGCACAGATCATAAAGCCTGAGTGCTCAGGCGCGGCGAACGGTTCGGTGGGTCGGAGTGGCCGTCCACGGATCGTCGGGCCAGGGATGCCGGGGGTAGCGCCCGCGCAGCTCCTTCCTCACCTCCGGGTAGGTGCGGGCCCAGAAGCTCCGGAGGTCTCGCGTCGTTTGCACCGGCCGGCCGTTGGGCGCGAGCAGTTCGAGGATGACCGGCTCCTGCCTGGGACCGATCCGAGGAGTCTCCGCCAGCCCGAAAAGCTCCTGCAGCTTCACCGCCGCCATCACGGTGCCGTCTTCCTTGTAGGTGAGCGGAACCGTGCGCCCGCTAGGTACCGGCAGCTGCACCGGTGCGCCGGTCTCGAGTCGGCGCGCCAGCTCCCAGGGCAGCACCGAGGCCACATCGATGTCGTCGACCCGCCGGGCCGATGCGGCCGCGTCTTCCGAAAGCGCCGCGACGTCGAGCTCCACGCCGATGAACCTGGCCCGCCGCAACAGCTGGATGGTCCCGTCATCGGGCCCGCGCTCGCGCCACGCCGTGGCGATCAGGCGGCGGCGCTGCTGCGGATCGGGTGTCACCGGGTGCTCCGCGATCGTCAGCGCGTCGTAGCGGTCCACCTCCATCGCCCGCACCGTCTGCCGGTCATCGTCTAGTCGATGCTCGATTGTGCGCGAGGTGGAGACGAGCCAGCCGGGCTCGACGACCGAGGCCATGCGGATGAGCGCGTCTGGCGCTGCGGTGCGACCGCTGGTGAGGTCCAGCGCGACCACCCACTCCCCGGCGGCTACCGCGGACTCGCGTCCCATCACTGCGCCCCGTCCTGACGACAAGGCGACCCGTGTGCGGTCGCTCGAACGCCTTCGCCCGACCCGGTCGGGATAGCCGGCGAGCAGCGCTCGCCGCAGCTCGTGCTCGTCCACGTGCGGCCGAGCGGCGATTCCAAGCAGTCCCTGCGCCGTTCGATAGAGCCTGTCGGCCACCTGGCGGGTGTGGGGCGGCGCGCTCGACCACCGATCGATCAGCGGCAGCAGGTCGCACGAGGTGGCCGCATGGCCCTGAGCCGTTCCGCGGCCCTCTGACAGCCACGCGCACGCGGCTGCCGCCTCCCAGGCGCCGTGGGCTGCCATCAGCACTCGCCCGAACCGAGGGTGCATGGGGAAGCGGCGGAGCTGGTCGCCCATCGGAGTAATCGTCGTCCCATCGAGCGCGCCCAAGCGCTCAAGCAGCACGAGCGCGGCGTCCACCCGGCCGGGGTCTGGCGCTTCGAACCACGGAAAGCCGGCCGGACGATGACCCATCGCGATGAGGTTGAGAAGCACGCCCGCCAGATCGACCCGGTGGATCTCAGGTTCCCGGGCCGCCCGCAAGCGGTCGCGGCTGTCCCAGAGCCGCCTGGCCACGCCGGGCCCGAGCCGTGCCGCCCGCCCCGCGCGCTGCGTCGCGCTGTCATCGGTCACGCGCTCGAGCACGAGGGTGTCGATGGCCCGCTCGGCGTCGTAGCGCGCCACCTTCTGCAGCCCGGTGTCGATCACGATCGACACGCCCGGGACGGTCAGCGAGGTCTCGGCAATGTTCGTGGCGAACACGACGCGCCTTCGCGGCCCCGGCCCGATAGCCCGGTCCTGCGCGTCGGCGCCGAGCGATCCATGGAGCGGCAGCAAGTCCACGTGGTGGCGATCCCGAAGCGGCGCGGCATCCTGCAGCGCGCGCTCGATGTCGGCGGCGCCGGGCAGGAAGCAGAGGACGTCGCCCGGACCCGCCGGCAGCACCGACGCCAGTGCCGTCGTCATCCCCTCGCCAGGCGCATAGGTGATGTCCAGCGAATGCATGGCGCCGGGCACTTCGACCAGCGGGCAGCCACCGAGATAGGCGCTGACCGGGGCCGGATCCATCGTTGCCGACATGACGATCAGGCGCAGGTCGTCGCGGGCGCGCCAGGCGTCGGCCACGAGCGCCAGGCCGAGATCGGTGTGCAGGCTCCGTTCGTGGAATTCGTCGAGCACGACAGTGGAGACATCGCTCAGCAGCGGATCCTCGTGAAGGTAGTGCGTGAGCATCCCTTCGGTGACGATGAGCACCCGCGTACGAGCGGTGAAGCGGCGTTCGAACCGGACGTGCCACCCGACCTCACCGCCCAGGGTCCAGCCCTGCTCATCGGCGATCCGGCGCGCCACCGCGCGAGCGGCGATCCGCCTGGGCTGCAGCACGACCACGCGGCCGGCATCGGCGACGGCCGGCGGTACGCGCGTCGTCTTCCCAGCGCCGGGCGCTGCCGTCACAACGACGGCGCGGTGGATCGCAAGCGCCGTTCGAATCTCGGGAACGGCCGCATCGATCGGCAAGGGTGAGCGCGACACCTCGGGTATCATGGCAGGAAACCGCCAGGGGTATCCGCCTTCGCCGCGCTACGCGGCTTCGGCGCGATTGAGAGAAACCCTTGGAACCTGATCCGGTTCAAACCGGCGGAGGGAGAGCGGCCATGCCGAAGTCCACCACATCCGGGCGCGCCACCACCTACGCGGACGCGTTCCCCAACTCACGCAAGGTCTACGACGAGCAGACGGTGCCGACACCGCATGACGACGTGCGTGTGCGAGTCCCGATGCGCGAAGTGGCGCTGAGCGGCGGCGAGCCCGCCGTTCGGCTCTACGACACGAGCGGGCCGCAGGGCCACGATCCACGCGAAGGGCTGCCCAAGCTGCGCGACGCATGGGTGGCGGCGCGCCGGGGCCAGTCGGTAGTGACGCAGCTCCACTACGCGCGGCGGGGCGAGATCACGCCAGAGATGGCGTTCATCGCGCTGCGCGAGGGCCTGCCGGCCGAGTTCGTGCGGAGCGAGGTCGCCCGCGGCCGGGCCATCATCCCCGCCAACCTCAATCACCCGGAGCTCGAGCCGATGATCATCGGCCGCAACTTCCTGGTGAAGATCAACGCGAACATCGGCAACTCCGTGGTCTCCTCGTCGATCGACGAAGAGGTCGAGAAGCTGCGCTGGGCGACGCTGTGGGGCGCCGATACGGCGATGGATCTGTCCACCGGCAAGCAGATTCACGAGACCCGGGAATGGATCCTGCGCAATTCACCGGTGCCGATCGGCACCGTCCCCATCTACCAGGCGCTCGAGAAGGTCGGCGGGCGCCCGGAGAACCTCACCTGGGAAATCTACCGCGACACCATCATCGAGCAGTGCGAGCAGGGCGTGGACTATTTCACGGTCCATGCCGGCGTGCTCCTGCGCTACATCCCGATGACGGCGCGACGGGTCACCGGCATCGTGTCACGCGGCGGCTCGATCCTCGCCAAATGGTGCCTCGCGCACCATCAGGAGAACTTCCTGTACACCCATTTCCGCGAGCTCTGCGAGATCATGCGCGCCTACGACGTCAGCTTCTCCCTTGGTGACGGCCTTCGGCCGGGCTCGATCGCCGACGCCAACGACGAGCCCCAGTTCGCCGAGCTGCAGACCCAGGGCGAGCTGACCCGGATCGCGTGGGAGTACGACGTCCAGGTGATGAACGAGGGCCCCGGCCACGTGCCGATGCACCTGATCCGCGAGAACATGGAGAAGCAGCTCGAGTGGTGCAGCGAGGCACCGTTCTACACCCTCGGCCCTCTCACCACCGACGTGGCGCCGGGCTACGACCACATCACCTCGGCGATCGGCGCGGCGATGATCGGCTGGTTCGGGACGGCGATGCTCTGCTACGTCACGCCCAAGGAGCACCTCGGACTGCCCAACCGGGACGACGTGAAGGCGGGCGTCATCGCCTACAAGATTGCCGCACACGCCGCCGACCTGGCCAAGGGCCATCCCCGGGCCCGCGTCTGGGACGATGCGCTCTCGAAGGCACGGTTCGAGTTCCGCTGGGAGGATCAGTTCAATCTGTCCATGGACCCGATTACCGCCCGCGCGTATCACGACGAGACACTGCCCGCCGACGGCGCCAAGGTCGCCCACTTCTGCTCGATGTGCGGGCCGAAGTTCTGCAGCATGGAGCTGACGCAGCAGCTCAGGGCAGAGGCTGAACGCGGCATGGCGGAGAAGTCCGAGGAGTTCAAGAAAGCGGGAGAGATATATGTGAGAACCGAGATCTGACGATGTCTTGATCTGGTGATTTGGTGATCGAAGGTTGGAACGGCTGATCTGGCGATCTATCTTTCGATCTACGTGGCGATCTATCTTTCGATCTCGTTGGCGATCGCTGTGCGCATCTGCGCCATCTCCGGCTTGGTCTGCGCCATCCGCGGCTAGCGTGCTGCGGCGGGTGGCGGGACGATCTGGATCACGGTCGGGAAGCGCTCCGGCTGAGCGCTGAGCTTGGGGTCCATGTAGCCCGCGGACCCGCCCCACGTGTAGTCCTTGATCGTGACGCTCGGCGGGAACGACATGTCGTCCCGGAAGCGTCCCACCTCGAACTGGTGCGTTGGCGGTGACTCGAACAGTTCGTCGCCCTTCTGCTTGAGCGCCGTCCGGTAGAACGCCACGGCCTCCGCATACTGCAGCTTGACGCCATAGAGGTGGAAGCGCTGCCCGCGGCCCGCGTCGTACGACCCCAGGTAGGCTGCGTTGGGATAGAGCGGAATGCCGCCAAGGTCCGGTGCCGGTGAGGCGCTCACGCCTGGAAGTGTGGTCGTCGTCGCTCCGCCCGGCTTTTGCGTCGACGGCGGCGCTGGCGGAGGCGGTTGCCGCGGCGGCGGCGGGCTGGGCGACGGAAACGGCTGCGGCGTCTGAGCCGCGGCCGTCGAAGCCAGCGCGAAGAGGAGCACTCCGACCAGGGCGCGCATGCCCAGTATTATAGGCACGCTCGCATGACACCTCGCCTCTTTCAATACTGTCGGGATCGTCAGGACTGGCTGCTCGACCTCATCCACGCGCTCGTCACTATCGAATCGCCCACCGACAACAAGGGGGCCGTGGACCGGTGCGGCGCGGTGCTCGCCGATCGGCTTCGCTCGATCGGGGCGGCAGTCACGGCGGTGCCCCAGACCGCAGCCGGCGATCATCTGCTCGCCCGCTTCGGTACCGGCGGTCGACAGGTGCTCGTCATCGGCCACTTCGACACCGTGTGGCCCCTCGGGCAGTTGGACCGGATGCCCTTTCGCGAGGATGCCGGGCGATTGCACGGGCCAGGCGTCCTCGACATGAAGGCCGGCATCGCGCTCGGTATGTTGGCCACCCGGGCGCTCGTCGATCTGGCGCCGTCCTCCGACACGCGCATCACGATGCTGTGGACGACCGACGAGGAGACGGGCAGCGATACCTCCCGCGCGCTGATCGAAGCGGAAGCCCGGCAGAGCGAGGCCGTGCTGGTGCTGGAGCCCGCGCTGGCCGGTGGCGCGCTCAAGACGGCTCGCAAGGGCGTCGGCCAATACGAGCTGTCCGTTCACGGCCTGTCGGCGCACGCGGGCGTGGATCCGCGCAAGGGCGTCAACGCCATCCGGGAGCTTGCGCTGCAGGTGCTGGCCGTGGACGCGATCCGGGATCTCGATCGCGGGATCTCGGTCAACGTCGGCGTCATCTCTGGCGGCACCCGGTCCAACGTCGTGCCGGACTTCGCGACCGCGTCGGTGGACGTGCGGGCCGAGACCATGGCCGACGCCGATGGCATCGACCGGGCGATGCGCGCGCTCGCCGCCCAGACGGCCGGCGCGCGCCTGGAAGTCGATGGCGGCTTCAATCGGCCGCCGATGGAACGCTCGGCGGGCGTGGTTCGCCTCTTCGAGACCGCTCGCGCATGCGCGGCGGAGATCGGCATCGCGCTCCAGGAGGGGGCGACCGGCGGCGGCTCGGACGGGAACTTCACGGCGGCGCTCGGCGTGCCCACCCTTGACGGACTCGGCGCCGTCGGCGACGGCGCGCACGCCCTCCACGAGCACGTGGAGGTGGCCCCGCTCCCGGCCCGCGCCGCGATCATTGCGGGTCTGCTCTACCGGCTGACCCAAGCCGCCGCCTAGCGGCCACCCCGTAGCGCGCCTTCAGCATCCCCACCACTTCCTGCACCTGCTTCAGGTATTCCGGCGGCGCGTACTTGCTCGCGTAGAGGTGCCCGTAGCGATCGACCAGCTCCGGGAATTCGCGCCCGAGGAACCGCATGAAGTGATCCCGCGTCCCCGCCTCGAGGTGCATGACCATCGCGCCCACGTGCCGCGCTCCCGAATCGGCCACGGCCTTCACCGTTCGCTCGAGCTTGTGTGGGTGCGAGGTGAGCCCGGGGACGATCGGGGCCATCAGGACGCCGGCGTCGATGCCGGCATCCACCAGCTCGCGCACGGCGCGAAGCCGCTGCAACGGGTGCGCCGTGCCAGGCTCGAGCCGCCGCCAGGCCTCCTCGTCGACCGTCGGCACGCTGAGGTAGACCCGGCACTCGGCGCGAGCGCTCAGGTCCTGCAGCACGTCACGGTCGCGCACCACCATCGGGCCCTTGGTGACGATGCCGACGGGTGTGGACGCCTGGGCGAGGCATTCGAGCGCCCCGCGCGACAGGCGATAGGTGCCCTCGATTGGCTGGTAAGGGTCGGTGGCGGTACCGAGGGCCACCTGCTCGCGCAGCCAGGTCGGCTTGTCGAGCTCGGCGCGCAGGCGATCGACGAAGTTGGTCTTGATGAAGATCAGCGACGCGAAGTGGTCGTCCGCATCGAGCTCGAGCTGCGCCTGGTAACGTCGGGCGAAGCAGTAGTGGCACCCGTGTGTGCAGCCCCGATACGGGTTGAGGGTCCACTTGAACGGCATGCCCCTGACCCGATTGAGCGCGGATCGACAGCGGATTTCGCGGTAGGTCGCCTCGTCCGCCCGTCGTCTTCCGTCCGGTAGGGCATCGACACCCCCTTGTTTGACCAGCCGCGCCACGTCACGAGTGGTGGGTAGGGAGAGGTCCGGGAAGAGCGTCGTTTGTTCCACAGGAAACCGACGAACATGACGTCGGTCTCATTATTTCGCTAAATTTTCGCCTGTCAACTAAAGACTGCGGCCGAGCTTGAAAACTGGGTGGGACGAAGCCCGAAACGAGAACCTCAGAACCTCAGAACCTGCAGAACCCCAGAACTTCAGAACCCCAGAACTTCAGAACCCTCTATGACTGTTCTCTCCACCATGCGAGCAGATCGTCCACCGTCTGTTCGAGCGGGATGCCCGGCGTCCACCCGGTCTCCGCCGTGAGGCGGGCATGGCTGCCACAGAGTCGCGGCACGTCGTTCGGGCGCATCTTCGCGGGGTCCTGCTCGACGCTCACCATCACGCGGGCACGGGATCGGAAGAGGTCCACGAGGTCCCCGATCCGGATGGCACGTCCCCCGCACACGTTGTACGGCAGGCCAGGCCGGGCGTGCCGCATCATTGCCAGGTAGGCGCGGACCGTGTCGCGCACGTCCATCACGTCTCGCGCGGGATCCAGGTTGCCCATCGTGAGGACCGGGGGTAGGCTGCCGCGCTCGATCAACGCGATCTGCCGCGCAATCGCGGGGGCCACGTAGGCCGGCGTTTGCCGCGGGCCCACATGATTGAACGATCGGGCGACCAGGACGGGAAGGCCGTGTTCAGTCCAGGCCTGCGTCGCCACGAGTTCTTGCGCGAGCTTACTGACACCGTAGGGACTGGAGGGGCCGAGCGGCGACGCCTCGGTGAGCGGCTCCGGCTGCGCCTGGTAGATGGTGGCCGAGCCGGTGACGAGCACGCGCGGCGTGAGCCGCCGTCGCCGTAACCCCTGAAGAAGGTGGTGGGTGGCGAGCACGTTGCCTTCGAACGTCTCGCGCGTGTGCTGCCACGAGTCGGCGACGTGTGCCGATCCGGCGAGGTGGTAGACGGCCGTGGGCCGCAGCTCACCGAGCGCGCTTTCCACGGCGGCCGCGTCGAGCAGCTCCACGTTTCTCCACCGGATGCTGGCCGAGGTGAGCGGCGTGGTGCCGGGCCGCTGCCAGCCGACAACCTCGATGCCCTCACCCACGAGCAGCTCGACGAGGTGGGCGCCGACGAAGCCGGCGGCGCCGGTGACGAGGACGGGGCCAGCGGAAGGGGCAGGTGCCGTCACGGCTTCAACGCACGGGTGTTGCGGGGCTGTCAGTGCGCCTTCCGTGCGCCGTACTGTTGCTGCATGTAGGCCTGGTACTGTGGATCGCGCTCCTTCACGGGCCGCCACCACCACTCATTCTGCTGGTACCAGGCCACGGTGTCCTGCAGCCCCTGCTCGAACGCCACGCCCGGCTTCCAGCCCATGCCCCGCAGCTTCGCGGTGCTCACGCTGTAGCGTCGGTCGTGGCCCTTGCGATCCTCCACACGCCGGATGAGCGACTCGTCCTTCCCGACCAGCCGCAGCAGGGTGTGGGTGAGGTCCACGTTCTGCACTTCGTTGCCGCCTCCGATGTTGTAGACCTCGCCGCTGCTGCCTTCGTGGATCAGCAGGTCGAGGGCGCGGCAGTGATCATTCACGTGCAGCCAGTCGCGCACGTTCCCGCCATCGCCGTAGAGCGGCACCTGGATGTCGTCGATCAGGTTGGTCACGAACAGCGGAATGACCTTCTCTGGGAACTGATACGGGCCGTAGTTGTTCGAGGCGCGCGTGATGATCACCGGCACCTCGTGCGTGGCCCAGTAGCTGTAGGCCAGGCGATCCGCACCGGCCTTGCTCGCGGAATAGGGATTGCGCGGCCGCAGCTCATCGGTCTCGGTGCTCGAGCCTTCCGCCACGCTGCCATACACCTCGTCGGTGGAAATCTGGACGAACCGACGCAGTTTTGGGTTCCGCCGCGCCGCTTCGAGCAGCACGAACGAGCCTTCGACGTCGGTACGAATGAAGTCGCCGGCCGCGAGGATCGAACGGTCCACGTGGGTCTCGGCCGCGAAGTGCACGACGATGTCCGAGGCTTCGACCAGGGGCCCGGCCACCTTCGCGTCGCAAATGTCGCCGTGGATGAACGTGTGGCGCGGGTCGTCCATCACGTCGTGCAGGTTCTCCCGGCGCCCGGCGTAAGTGAGCTTGTCGAGCGTGGTGACGTGCCAGTCGGTGTGCGTCTGCAAGGCGTAGCGCACGAAGTTGCTGCCGATGAACCCGGCGCCGCCGGTCACCAGGACGTGTGTGCGTGGGATCTTGCTCATGCGTTCAGCTGGTTATCTTACCTCGGTATCCGCAGCTCGCGCCTGCGCGCACCTGCCCGCGCCCATCAGTAGGTGCTTCCGCCAAACGTGCCCATGAAATTGGAGAAGCTGCCGATGCCGGCCAGCGTGAAGGACACGTTGAACCGCCGGTCCTGGTTGACGACGAAGCCGCCCGGGTAGTTGAAGCTCTGGAACTCCACGACGAGGCCGCAGCATTGGGCGTTGTAGTTCGCGATGTAGCGCTGGTTCAACATGGTGCTGCGGGCGATGTCGTAGTTGAACTGCACGGTCCCGGTGATCGTGTTGCCGGCCAGGCGCAGGGTGGTCGTCTGCTGGATGTAGTTGTTCGAGGTGAACTGGTTGCCCGTTTGATAGTTCTGCCGGTTCCATCCAGCCGATGTGTCGACTCTCGGCGACCGCAGGATGCCGTTGAGGCCGAACCCGACCAGCTGGCGCTCGGTCGCGATCGGGTCGTACTCCATGCGGAAGTCCATGCCCACACTCTGCGCTGGCATCGCCCGCGTGACCAGCGCGACGGTGGAAAAGTTGCTGGGCGGGCGGAAGAGGGAGGAATAACCGTAGGACTGGTCGAAGGGGCTCGCCAGCTCGTTGGAGTAGTAGCTCTGGTTGATGCCGACCGTGAGGAACTCGCGGGGCGCGCCAGCCGCGGCGCCGCCGGCAGGCGTGGCACTGGGCGAGGGCCGGCGGACCAGCATGCGATTGGTCAAGCCGTAGGTAATGCGGGTCACGCCCCCCACCACGTACTCGTAGGAGGCTGTCGTCGGAATCTGTTTCAGGTTGTCGATGCTGGTGATGCGCTGGACGGTGAAGTTCGGCTCGATGACGTGCTTCAAGCGCTCCGCAAATGCGTTGCCCGGATTGAACACGCGCGTGAACACCGGTCCCACGACTTCGGCTCGCATGTCGGCGTAGCGCCGCGTCACCGGCTCCTCGATCTGGCGGCCGGTGGCGGGATTGAGGCTCTCGGAGAAGAAAGTGACGCGGTAGCCGACCGATGCGTTCAGCGAGAGGAAGGGGAGCGTGCTAAGCGGGGCGCGGATGGACGGCAGCAAGTCGAACTTGCCGATGCCGAAATCCGCGACGTTGGTGCCGGACCGCTGCTGCCACAACACCTTGCTGGCGTCGGTGTTCACCGAGGCGTAGACGGGCAGCCGGCCGAGACGGCGGCCGCTGAATGACGCTGTGACCCCCGGGGCCTGGCCGCTCACGAACGAGTCGTTCGAGTTGTAGAACGACTCGGTCCGCTGGTACTGGCCCGACACGCTGAGCCCGCGCCAGGCGCCCGACACCCCGCCGCCATAGGATCGCGTGCTGAAGGTCTGTTGATAGATGTTGTTGTTATAGAGCTGCTGGGCGGTGATGTCCGAGAAGTAGTCCACCCGTACGCGCCCGCGCAGCCCGGCGGGCAGCGCCTGCGTGACGTTGCCCGCCACCTGGTAGCTGGTCCGGGCCGGATTGGTGGCGCCTCCCGTCGTGTTCTCGTCCTCCTTCAAGCCGTAGAGGCGGAAGTTGCCTTGCGATTGCGGCGACAGGATGTAGCGATACTCGGTGCCGCCGCCCTGGCCGCGGGAAAAGAACCAGTCGTGGAAGAACGTCGCGTCCTGGTTCCGGCTGAGGGCCCAGAAGAAGGCGTTGCTGAGGGATTGGCCGCGGTACGTGGATCGGCCATAGGTCGGGAGCAGGAAACCGGTCGCGCGGTCGTCGTCTTGAATCGGGTAGTACATCACCGGCAGGTAGAAGACCGGGACGTCCTTCACGCGGATGATGGCGTTGTTCAGCAGCGCGTAGTCGTGCAGGTTGACGATCGAGCTGCCGCTCGCGATCTCCCAGCGCGGCGTCGGCTGCACGCAGGTCGTGAACGCGCCTCGCGTGATGCGGTACTTGTCGATGTCGATCTTCTCGATGACTTCGCCGTAGAAGTAGACGTCCGGCTCGAGCGTGCCGAACATGGCGCGATCCCGCTGCCCCCGTTCGCCGAGCGAGGCGATGCCCGAGGCGTTGGTGAACGTGCCGCGCTTGGTTCGCGTATTGAACACCACCGTGTCGGCCGAAACGCGCGCGTCCACGGTCGAGAACACGACGTTGCCCGAGGCCGTCAGCTCGCCGGTGCGGGTGTTGAGCTCGACATTGTCAGCGAAGAATTTCTGGCCCTCGTTCGGGCTGCCCTTCTCGCCTTCGATCTCCACTTCCCGCATCAGGCGGATGCGGTCGGCGTCGAGCCGTTCGAGCGTGAACTGCTTGGTGTTCCAGCCCGGAACGATCTGGGCGGCGGCCTCGACGGCCGAGCCCAGCACGAGCGCCAGCGCGCAGGCCAGGGGCGGACGGAGACACGCGACGAGTCGGGAACACACGAGTGAATTCGAGGATATCAAATCGGTGTCGCCCCCGACTCGATCAGGCGGGCGCGGAGCGGTCCGACGAAGTAGATTGAGCCGGCGGCCACGGCTCGACGCTCGAGCGCCAGCGCCGTCGCGACCGCCGCTCGCGGTTCGGTGACGGCCGTGACGTCGGCACCAGGCGCCAGCGCCTTGACGCGCGAGGCGAGCGCTTCGGGCGCGAACGCGCGCGGCGTCCCCGCGCCGGTCGTAATGATGGCCGATGCAAGCGGCAGCAGTGAGCCCACCATCGCGTCGATGTCCTTGTCCTGCATGGCGGCCAGTACGACAGGCATCGGCCCGCTGCCCGCATCCCGAAGATAGGACGCCAGGGCTTCGGCCCCGGCCGGGTTGTGTGCCGCGTCGATGAGCAATTCGCCCGACGCCAGCCGCAGCCACTCCAGCCTCGCCGGCCATCGTGTGGTCGTCAACCCGAGGGCCACCGCATCGCCGGTCAGCGGCACGCCCGCCGCATGCACGGCTTGCAGCACGCGCACGGCGGTCGCCGCATTGTCTGCCTGATGACGGCCGAGCAGAGACAGGTGAACCGGTTGCAGGTCCGGCCATTCCGGCGTGCGCGGCCGCACGCACGCGCGGCCGCGCGTGAGCTCAAGCCGTTCGATCGAACCCTCGGCCGGCAGGAGCGGTGCGCCCACGTCGCGGGCCACCCGTTCCACCACGGCCATGGCTTCGTCCGGCAATGTCCCCACCACCAGGGGTACGCCGGGCTTGGCGATGCCGGCCTTCTCGCCGGCGATTTGGGCCAGGGTGGTGCCCAGGTGCCGCTCGTGATCGAAGGCGATGGACGTGATCGCGGTCGCCCGTGGCCTGATGACGTTGGTCGCATCGAAGCGACCGCCGAGGCCGACCTCGATCACCGCCACATCCACTTGCGCGGCGCGGAAGACGTCCAGCCCGATCGCGGTGGTCACCTCGAAGAACGTCGGCATCACTGGAAGCCTGCCGTCGGCGCAGGCCGCGTCGACCTGCGCGAACACGTCACGCGCCGAAGCATCGAGGCGCCCGGCGTCGATCGCCTCACCGCTCACGGCCATCCGTTCCTCGAGACGATCGAGGTGGGGCGAGGTGTAGAGGCCGGTCCGGTATCCGGCCGCGCGCAAGGCACGCTCGACCATCGCCGAGACCGAGCCCTTGCCGTTGGTTCCCGCGATGTGGACGGTGGGGTAGGCGCGCTCCGGATGGCCGAGAGCCTCCACCAGCACCCCGATGTTGTCGAGGCCGAGCTTGATCCCGAACGCCTCGAGCGCGAACAGCCGGTCGCGAATCGTCACGCCCGCATGAAGCGAAGGGCCCGGGCCAGCGTGCCCTTCAGTTCGCGCCGGTCCACCACCAGGTCGAGCATCCCGCGCTCGAGCAGGAACTCGCTGCGCTGAAAGCCGTCGGGCAGCTTCTGGCGGATGGTCTGCTCGATGACCCTGGGGCCGGCAAAGCCGATGAGCGCCCGCGGCTCCGCCACGTTGAGGTCGCCCAGCATCGCGTAACTGGCGGTCACGCCGCCGGTGGTCGGATCGGTGAGGACCGAGATGTAGGGCAGGCGCGCCCGATCGAGCCGGGCCAGCGCCGCCGCGATCTTCGCCATCTGCATCAGCGACAGCGCGCCCTCCATCATGCGGGCCCCACCCGAGCACGAGACGATGATGACGGGAACGCGCCGTTCCAGGGCGAGCTCGATGCCGCGGACGATCTTCTCCCCGACCACCACGCCCATCGACCCGCCGATGAAGCTGTAGTCCATCGAGGCGACGACGGCAGGCATGCCCTCGACCTTGCCGACGCCCACGATCACGGCATCCGACTGGCCGGTGCTGGCCATGGTCTTCGCCAGGCGGTCGCGGTAGGGCTTGGTGTCGGTGAAGGTCAGCGGATCGTTCGAGCGGAGGTCGGGCGCCAATTCCTCCCAGCGCTCGTCATCGAAGAGCGACTTCAGCCGGTCGATGGCCCCCAGGCGGAAATGATGGCCGCACTTGTCGCATACCTGGAGATTCTTGACGAGATCCTTCGCGTAGAGGATGGCGTCACAGTCCGGACACTTCTCCCACAGGCCTTCGGGAACGCGGCTGGTCGTCTTCGGCGTCGCAAGGGGCCTGCGCGCCTTCTTGAACCAGGCCATAAGGGGTCAGCTTAGCAAAAGTCTCTTCACTTTCGCGCGACGTAGTAGCGCGTCCCCTTGCCCATGCCCTTGATCTGTCGCACCAGGTCGTCGAGGGCGGCGTCGTCGGTTTCGGGGTCGAAATCCGAGGTCTCGACGACCAGGAGCGGCGTGGCGGTGTAGTGGAAGAAGAAGTGCTGGTAAGCCTCGTTCAGCTCGCGGACGTAGGTCTCGTCGGGCCAGGCCAGCTCGCGCTCGGGCTCCTCGGGACGGCGGCGCAGGCGCTCCAACAGGACTTCGGTCGGCGCCGCGAGGTAGACGACCATGTCGGGTACCGGGACATCGCTGGCGAGCAGGTCGTACAGGCGCTGGTAGATGAACAGCTCGTTGTCGTCGAGATTGAGGTACGCGAAGATCTTGTCCTTGTCGAACAGGTAGTCGCAGACCGTGGCTTGCAGGAAGAGATCGGCCTGCCGCAAGCCCGTCAGCTGCCGGTGGCGGTTCAGCAGGTAGAACAACTGCGCCTGCAGGGCCGCGCCGGGGCGATCGTTGTAGAAATCGGCGAGAAATGGGTTGTCGGTGTCCTCGAGCACGGTCGTAGCATCGAGACGCGACGCCAGGCGTTGGGCCAGCATTGTCTTTCCGACCCCAATCGGGCCCTCGACGGCCAGATAATGGAAGGCCACGCGGACGCGAGTATATTGCAGGAGCTACGACCCGCGGGAGACACGATGAGAATCGACCGACTCGAGCTGTTTCTGTGCCGCTTGCCGCTCGTCCACTTCTTCGAGACGAGCTTCGGCCGCACCTACGACCGCACCTTCGTGCTGGCGCGCATGGAAGGCGACGGGCACGAAGGGTGGGGTGAGGCGGTGGCCGAGGCCCACCCGTACTACAGCGGTGAAACCACCGAGACCGTGTGGCACATCGTCACCGCGTTTCTCGCACCGCTCGTCGTCGGGCGTGAATTCGAGCATCCGCGCGAGGTGTTTGCGGCGATGAAGCGGGTGCGCACGCACAACATGGCCAAGGCCCTGCTCGAGATGACCGCGTGGGATCTCTACGCGAAGAGCCAGGGCCGGCCGCTGTCCTCCGTCCTGGGCGGTACCCGGACCCGGATCTCCTCCGGCGTCTCGATCGGCATCCAGGACTCCTACGACCAGCTCCTGGAGAAAGTGGCGAAGGAGCGGGCCGCGGGCTACCAGCGGATCAAGATCAAGGTCAAGCCGGGTTGGGACATCGAAGCGGTGGACCGGATTCGCTCCCGTTTCGGCGATATCCCGCTGATGGTGGACGCCAACGCGGCCTACAAGCTGGACGATGGGGCTCACCTGGCCCGGCTCGATCCGTACGACCTGATGATGATCGAGCAGCCCCTCGAGTACGACGATGTGATGGATCACGTGGCCCTTCAACAGGCCATTGCGACGCCGATCTGCCTCGACGAGTCGATTCACACTGTCCGCATCGCCCGCGACGCGATTGCCGCCGGAGCTTGCCGCATCATCAACATCAAGCCAGGCCGGGTCGGCGGCCACCAGCAGTCGATCGAGCTGCACGACCTCTGCGCCGCTCACGACATTCCGGTCTGGCACGGCGGCATGCTCGAAAGCGGCATTGGCCGCGCCCACAACATCCACCTCGCGAGCCTGCCCAACTTCCGGTTGCCCGGCGACATCGCGGCGTCGAAGCGCTACTACGTGCCGGATCTGATCGAGCCGGCCATCGACATCGCTGAGGACGGGACGATCGCGGTGCCGACCGGACCCGGCATCGGCGTGACGGTGGTTCGCGATCGAGTAGACAAGGCCACCGAGCGCCACCTCGTGGTCGACGCCCGCGAGGCCGTGAGATGAGCAAGTCCACCGCGGCCGCGCTGGCCGCTGTGCTGCTGATGTGCGGGTGCGGGCCAAAGGCCGTTCCCGTGGTGACACCGACGCCCCCGGGCCCGACCTCGGAGCAGAAGCTGGCGTGGATCCTGGAGCTGGAGGATCAGCGCGTGGCCCGCGGCCCCGCCTCCGGACAGGACCTCGTCACCATGCTGGCCGACGATCAGGCGCATATCCGACGCCGCGCCGCCCTCGCGGTGGGACGCTCGCGGATCGTCGAGGCCGTGGCACCGCTCTCGGCGATGCTCGCGACCGAACCGGATCCGGAAGTGCGCCAGATGGCCGCGTTTGCTTTGGGCTTGGTCGGGAGCCCCACGGCCGCTGACGCCCTGACGACCGCGCTGGCCTCACCCGATCCGCTGCTGCAGGGCCGAGCCGCCGAGGCGTTGGGCGTGCTGGGCGACAAGGCCGCCGCGCCGGCCATTGGCGCCATGGTCAGGCCGCTGATCGAGGACGGCGTGCTCGCGAACATCGCGCCAGACGATGTGGGCTACCCGAAGGACGCGACCGTGGAAGCCGTGCGCCTGGGCATGTATGCGCTCGTCCGGCTGGGCGGGTACGACGAGCTGGCAGCGGCGCTCGTCGCGCCCTCGGGTGAGCTGCGTAGCCGGTGGTGGCCCGTGGCCTTTGCGTTCCAGCGGATCGGCAACCCCGGTGCCGCGCCGGTGCTCACGGCCCTGCTTCAAGGCGAGGGACAAATCACCCGTGCGTTCGCCGCACGTGGGCTGGGGACGTTGAAGCACGCGGCTGCCACTCCCGCCCTCGCCGCGATCGCGTCGGATGCGGTCCAACCGCACGCCCTGCGGGTCCAGGCGATCCGTGCCCTGGCGGCGATCGGCGACGCGGCGTCGCCGGCGACGCTGATGAAGATCGTGACCGCGCCCAAGATCGACGCGGTGCTGCAGATGGAGGCCGTCGTCGCCCTCGGCCAGCTGCGCAGCCCCGCGGCCGTGGACGTGCTGCTCGACACGGCGTCGGCCCCGTGGCCCACGCTTCGCGGGGCGTCGCTGGTCGCACTGGCGCGGATCGATCCGGACGTGTTCATCAGCGTGATCGCCGGCCTCGACAACGATCCGGAGTGGTCGGTCAGGGCGGCGC
>DATLLC010000317.1:0-17660 GCA_035538015.1 Vicinamibacterales bacterium | reverse complement strand
CGGGCCCGCCCACGCGAACGTAATCTTCTCCAGGCCCGCCGCCTTCAGCTTCGCCATCCGATCCGCGGCCAGGTCGTCGGCGACGACCGAGGTGTAAGCCTCGATCAACCGCATCAGGGCGGCGCGCTGCTCGGGCGTCATCGCCGAGGCCGCGACGCCGGGCGGCGTCAGCGGGGCGATGTCATTCTTGTTCATCGTCAGGATATCGCCGGGAGCCACCGCCTCGTACACGGCGCTGCTCCGCTGGCCGGCATCGAGCGCCGTGACCAGGGCCCGCCCGAGATCCTCGAGCGGTGCCAGCACGCGCTTGCCCTTCTCCGGCCCTTCGCGCACCTCCGCGGGGTTCGCGCCCGTGAACGTCGGCGAGGTGGCGACGGCCTTGCCGCCGGTGATGGTGAAGTGCAGCGACAGGTGGTGGCCTTCGACCCGCCAGCCCCACGCATCCTTCGCGCCGGGTGTTCCGAAGACCGTGAACTGGTAGTCCACCGGGTCCCGTGCCATCTTGCCGCCCGTCTCGATGGCGCGGAGTACGTTCTCGAGCTCGATGATCGACGAAGCCGTCACGTAGCCACGCTGGCTGAGGCCGGCCTTCAGCAGGTCGTGTGCGCGCGCACGCTGAGGCTCGGTCATGTGGCGAAACGCCAGGCCCTTCCGGGGGAACATCTCGTTCGGGATGAAGTGCCAGCGCAAGCGCTCCTCCGAGGTCATCGAAAACGTCGCCTGCTGCCGCTGCTCCGGCGTCAGCTCGGCGAGGAAGCTGGTGGCGGCCTGGCTCATCGCCGCCATCGATCGTTCCGCCGCAATCATCTGTCCGAGCGGCAGGCAGCCCAGAATTCCAGCGGCGGCGATGATGCGAACTCGCGTGAACGACATGGGCGGCTCCTTGGGTCTTGAGGTCGTGGGTCTTGGGGCTTGGGTCTTGAGGTCCTGGGTCTTGTGGTCAGTGCGTCTTCGGGACGGTTTCCATCAGGACCGCAATCGCCTTGCGCAGCGCTCGACCCCCGGGGCCTGCGCCCTTGTAGTGACCGAGCCGGACGATGACGAGGTCGTGCGACGGCACAATCAGCGTCGTCTGACCCCCTACGCCGCTCATGTAGTACGCGTCCCTGGGGACCGGGAACGTCTCGTCGCCGTTCAACCAGAAGAACCCGCCGTAGATGGGCCGCTTGTCGGCCTCCCACGCCGGGGCCAGCGTCCGCACGAACGTGACGAAGCCTTCGGGCAGGATCCGCTCGCCGTTCCACACACCGTCCTGCAGGTACAAGTTGGCGAGCCGCGCCCAGTCGCGGCCGGCGCCGAGCTCGTAGCCCTGCGTGAGGAAGTTCCCATACGGATCGGTCTCGAGCACCATGTTGCGGATGCCGATCCTGTCGAAGAGCGCTTTCTGCGGGAACGCGTGATACGGCTCCTTGCGTTTGTCGAGTGCCAGCCTCGTCAGGTAGTTGATGAGCACCGGGTCGGTGTTCCGATAGCGTCCGACCGTGTTTGGTGGCCATTCCGGCGGCCGGGTCGCGGCGTACTTGAACGAGTCGATCGTCGCCGTGTAGAGATAGAGATGATCGGGATAGGTGCCGTTCGGATCGAAGTCGGGGTCCTGCGGCGCCTTGATGCGCAGCCCGCTCGACATGCGCAGGATGTCGGCGATGCGGATCTTGGCGCGCGGGTCGCCGGGTGACTGCCACTCGGGGATCGGCGCCGGCTGCCAGAGATCGTAGTCGCCGCGCTTCAGCAGCACGCCCATGAGGGTGGCGCTGAGGCTCTTGCCCATCGACCAGCTCTCGAGCGGCGTTCTCGGCGTGATGTTCGGGCCGTAACGCTCGGCGATGATGCGACCCTTCCAGGTGACGACGAGCGCGGCGGTGAAGGCCTCTGGATCGAAGGCGATGTCGGCGACCTGCTTCAACTTCGCCTGATCGAGCTCGGACGGCAGCGGCGTGGCTGGGAGCCGATCCCCCATCGGCCAGTCCTGGGTCGCCGGATCCGGCAGCGCGCTCTTCACCCCGACGGGTGTGTAGAAGACGTCCTTCTGCCCGATGGGCAGGGTTACGCAGCCCTGGCTGCCGAGGTATCTCGCGGTCCGCGTCACACCGTCGGGCATGGTGATGTGGACGGCCTTGCTGGCGCGATCGATGACGGGCTTGCTGACCTTCGAGCGCGCGTCGTACGGCCCGGTGAAATAGCCGACGTGCTCCTGTGCGAAATCGGGGTCGAGCCCGGTGATGAACACCGCCGAGCACATCACCTTGGCAAAGCCGGAGGTGTAGTGCACGAGCGGGTCGCCGGGAGGCGGCACATAGGGGGTGTTGAGCTCGAGCGATTTCGCGCGGTCCAGCACGAACTGCCTCGCAGGGTCCTGTCGGGTGTTCTGCGCAGCCAGCGCAGCGGCCGCCCCCATCACCAGGCCGCAGGCGATCCACGTCCTCATGCGCAGGACTCCTCCACCGGCGGATTCTACATGGAGTACGCCTCCGGGCGGGGCCCTCAGTCGTCCCACTCGAACGTGAAGGTGACGCTGACCTCGTCGCCGTGGTTCTTGTCGCCGGACGCGCCGGGGTGCGGCGAGGACGGCGCCACTGGACTGGCGGGGACGCCAGACACTGGTGTCCCAGGCGTGGCCGTCCACGACCGCATGCACAGGGGTACGGCCCCAGCCGCGTGTCACGGGAGGCGCCAGCTGGGCCGGTATCAGCGCAAAGGTCAAGCCGCCCTTGCCTGGATGGCGTACGACTGTGGTCGTGAAGGGGCCTCGCGTTTCACGCCTCGTGGGGACTCGGCCGGCCATGAGCGCCGCCTGGTGCGGTTACAACACGCCGGAGCTGCCGTCTGGCAACGTCGCGGGGGTCGTCACGACCCGCAGGAGGCACAGGACACTCGGCTGCAGCGGCGTGCCCAAGGCCTTCCAGAGCGATGCCATTTCGTCGAGCGTGACAACCTGTAGCGCGACATCCGCCGCGGCGTGCGCCGTCAGCGGTCCCAGGTGCGGGTTGGCTCGAATCACGCCAATTGCCAGCTCGAGGAGGTGGACGCCGTCGAACCCGCGTTCGGGCGGCGCGTGCGCGGCCACCAGGAGCGGCGCCTCGACCACCGTCGTCCGCGGGGAGCCGGGACGCTCGCGGGCCAGCACGTCCTCGCGGATCTGCAGCACGTAGAGGCTCAGCGCGAGCGCGTACTCCTCCGGCGAGCCGGGATGGCCGATGCCCACGGTGGCAGTATGCAATTCGGGCGGGAGCGCACCCGCAATCAGGGCGCGGAGACGATCGACGGCCGCAGCGCAGCTCATTTTGCCTCCCTCGTCAGTCGCTTGTGCAGACACACCGCACTGGAGGGACAGAGCGACCGGAACTCCAACGACTGGCGAATGCGTTCTGGCGCCGCAGCACGATCGACCACGGTGTAGCCCTTCCGTTCGAAGTACGCCTGCGCCGTGGTCGTGAGCAGGTAGAGCGCCACGACCCCGGCGGCGGCGGCCCGGGCTTCGACGTCGTCGCACAGCCGATCGCCCAGGCCTCGGTTGCGCGCGGACGCGGTCACGCACACCGAACGCAGCAACCCGCTATCGGCATGCGCCTCGAGGCCAGCGACGCCAAGCAGCTCGTCGCCGTCGCGCGCGACGACGAAGTGGGCCAGGTGCGGCGCGATGTCCTCGAAAGGCAACCGATTGGCGCCCAGCAGCGCCTGCACCGCCGCCAGATCATCAGGCGACGCCGGCTGAATCGTCATCGCCGTTCTCACCTTATTTTTTGGCTTTTCGCCTGTTCTCTTGCTTTCACGTGTTCACTTTTCCCCAGGGTGATACTCCCTCTCCGTATGGCCTTTCAGGTCTTCGCGGTAGAAGTACACGTCACGCAAGTTGCCTGTGGCATAGCGTTCGGCTTGATCGTTGAAATGCTTCGAGGAGGGCACCGAATTGAGACCACCAGCGGTGACGGCCTTGGCCCGCACCCGCTCGCCGAACTCCACGCCCGCGACGAAGCTGTTGCCGCTGGTGCCGTACCACCGCTTGGTATTCTTGCCCGGCCGCGCGCCAAATGACGCCAGCGATCCCCAACGGGCGGAGGCGAACGGCACCGGCGTGCTCGGGCCGTTGTCGTCGAACGGCTGCAAGATGTCGCCGGTGAGCCGCTGGAATCGGTTGATCTCACCCCACGGGGTGTCCCACCTGCCGAAGTCGGTGCCGAGCTGATCGACGGCGGCGGCCAGTGCCTCAAGCTTCTGGGCGCCGGTCGCTTTCGTCCGCATGAAGGCGTAGACCGTCATTCCGGCCTTCTGCGCCTCGGGCGACGAGCGTCGCCACAGCTCCTCGCCCCAGAAGATGGCCACCGCGTTGGGCACCGAGTCTGCCGCCCAGCGGTAGTTCCATCCGCGCAGCACGTCCACCGGCCCCTTCAGCTTCGCCTTCAGAGGACTCGACGCGGCCAGCTGATCGTAGGCCTTCACGAGCCCAGGCACGAGGGCCTCGAACTCCGGCTGCCTCGGGTCGAAGGCGGCATCGCGGAGCGTGTCGATGGTGAAACCCTTCTTGCCCTGTAGCACCTGCACCGCGTGCACCCCGCGCGGGTTCTCGCCGGCGCGATCGAAGTAGCGCGGATAGGCGGACTCCTTCGGGCTCTCGGGCCCGGCCGCGGAGTACGGCCAGTTGTTCGTGTTCTGCAGCCACCCGCCCTTCGGGTTGACCACGTTCGGGCTCTCATCGAACGAGTGCACGCCCTGCCAGTCGGTGGACGGGATGCTGCCGTCGACCGGCTTGCTCCAATCGAGCATTGGGTCGCGCTTGGGCACGAAGTTCGAGTGGAAGTACGCGATGTTCCCGTCGGCGTCGGCGAACAGCGTGTTGTTGGAGGAGTTGGTGTGCAGCTCCATGATCTGCCGGTACTCCTCGAGGCCCTTCGCCTTCGTGCGGGAGTAGGACTGAGTCAGCGCCTTGACCGGCTCTTCCATCAGTCGCACCGACACCCACTTGCCCTCCACCTCGCGGACGATCGGACCGCGATGGGTGCGATAGACCGTGAACTCCCGCTGCGCCGTGCCAGTGGCCGTCTTGTACGGGACCACCACGTTCCGAACCGTCATCGCCCGCTCTTCGGCGCCGTACTTGTAAGATACGCCGCCGTCCTTCTTCACGATCGTTTCGAGATACTCGTCGATGTTGTCCACTCCGCTCGAGGTGTGCATCCAGCCTGCGCGTTCGTTGAAGCCCTGGTAGACGAAGAACTGGCCCCACGTGAGCGCCCCGTACACGTTCAGTCCCTCCTCGCTCACCATCTGCGCTTCCTCACGGAAGAAGAAGGAAGTGTGCGGGTTGATCCAGAGCAGCGCCTTGCCAGACGCGGAATTTGCCGGCGCGACGGCGAAGCCGTTCGACCCGGTCGGCTCCTCGGGATAGTCCAGCCCCGAGTCGGTCGCTCGGGCGGTGAGCCTCTCGGCCGAGGCACCGCCATAGAACGCCTCGAGCCGCGAGAGCGACACGCTCTCGATGTCGCCGCCGATGCTGCCCTCGCTGAAGCTGAGCGCCATCCACGGCTCGAACTGCTTGAGGACCCGCGGTTGCACCTGGGGGTGGGTAGCGAGGTAGAAGTTGAGTCCGTCGGCCCAGCCGTCCATCAGCTTCTTCAGCCAGTCGGGGCTGGCCTGGTACTTGGCTTTCAGGTCGTCGGGATCGATGAAGAGCTTCATCCGGAGGTCGCGCCAGATCTCGGCCTCGCCCTCGGCTTCCGCCAGGCGGCCCATGCTGTTGAGGAAGTTCGTCTCGACGCGGTTGAAGTCGTCTTCCGCCTGCGCGTACATCAGGCCGAACACGACGTCGGCGTCGGTCTTGCCGTAGATGTGTGGCACGCCCCAGTCGTCACGGACGATGGTGATGCCCTGGGCCCGAGTGCGCCACCCCGCAACCTTGGGATCTTCCGGGGGCGCGGTCGGGGCCGGCGACGAGCACGAGACGGCAAGGAACGCGAGGAGGAGAACGAGCTTCTTCATGGTGCCGGATTGTGACACAGGGTTGGGTTCTGGGGTTCTGGGGTTCTGCTCTCCAGATTCCGCCTTCCTCCGGTTGCCGGCTGCCGGCTCGCGGCTGCCGGTGGCCGGTTCCGGTTGCCGGATCCCGGTTGCCGGCTGCCGGCTCGCGGCTCCCCGCTGCCGGCTCATCGTTTGCGCCCCACGAACACGTGGCGGTTCCACGCATCATGCACGACGCGCGGTTCCAGGCCGGCGGCTTCGAAGGCGGAGAGAAAGATCCGCTCGGAAAAGTTTCCCTCGACGTGTCGGTCGAGCACGGTCCGCATTTGACCGTCGGCCTCCCGCAGCACGATTGCGTACACCACATCGGCCGTGTCATCGGTCGGATCCGGATCGAACGACCATTCCAGGTAGCGGAGGGCTCGGCCGTCCTGCCCGTCCTCACCACCCCAGGAGGTTTCTGGCTCGTAGGACTCCCGGACCGAATCCGGCGCGACGATGACGGTACCGCCGTCCCGGCAATGAATCGCCGCCGTCCTCACCGCGGCCACGACGTCCGCCTCGGTCGTGCAGTACATGATCGCGTCATGAATGAGGACGAAGTCGAAGAGCCGATCGAGGCGAAGCGTGCGCATGTCGCCCTGGATGTGCTCCAGGCCGGGATTGAGCCGGCGGCTGACGGCGATCATGTCGGGGGACAGGTCGCTCAGCGTCGCCGCCACGTGAGCCTTGAGGTGCGAACCCAGGTTGCCGCCGCCCGCGCCCAACTCCAGCAACGTGGGACGCTCGCCCGCCGGCAGGTCCATCATCGCCAGGAACGATGCGGCTTCCTCCGCATAGTCGGATGGGGCCGACAGCAGCGGCCACCAGGGAGCGAGATCGGAGTACATGCGCATCAGGGATCAGGGGTCAGGGATCAGGGATCAGGGATCAGGGAACGTTGAGGCTTCATGGTACGAGCACCGCGGCACCCTGGATGGACCCGTGGCGAACCGCAGCCAGGGCCTCGTTGGCCGCCGAGAGCGCGTAGCGGGTGACATCGACGCGCAGGGGCACGCGCGCGGCCTGTTCGAGAAACAGTTCCCCGTCTTCACGCGTGAGGTTGGCCACCGAACGGACGACGCGTTCCTGCCACAAGGCTGCGTAGGGGAACGACGGGATGTCGGTCATGTGAATACCCGCGCAGACCACGACACCGCCCGGACGCACGGCCCGAAGCGCCGCGGGCACGAGCGCGCCCACCGGCGCGAAGATAATGGCCGCATCGAGCGCTTCAGGAGGGGCTTGGTCCGAGCTGCCGGCCCACTCTGCTCCCAGCGCCCGCGCATGCGCTTGTGCCGGGCCATCGCCCTTCCGCGTGAACGCCAGCACCCGCCGCCCGTCCGCCGCCGCCACCTGCGCCAGCAGGTGGGCGGCCGCGCCGAAGCCGTACAAACCCAGGCGCACGACGTCACCACCGAATGGGTGCTCCGTCGCGACGCGGTAGGCACGATGACCGATCAGCCCCGCGCAGAGGAGGGGGGCCGCGTGCAACGCGTCGTAGCCATCCGGCAGGCGAAAGCAGAAGCGCTCATCGGCCACGGTGAGCTCGGCGTACCCGCCCGGCCGCGTGTAGCCGGTGAATCCCGCCCGCTCGCACAGGTTCTCGGCGGCCGCCCGGCAGAAGCGGCAGGAGCCGCACGTCCATCCCAGCCACGGCACGCCGACACGCGTCCCGAGGGCAAAGCGATGGGCGGAGTCGCCGCACTCGATCACTCGCCCGACAATCTCGTGCCCGGGTACGAGCGGCACGGCCGGGTGAGGCAGCTCGCCGTCCACCACGTGCAGGTCGGTGCGACAGACCGCGCAGGCCTCGACCTGCAGCAGCACCTCACCGGACCCGGGCTCTGGCCGCGCCAGCTCGGCGGGTCGAAGCGGCCGACCGGGCGCCTCCAGCACCATCGCCTTCATCGTCTCGATCGCCGGGACTGGCGGAACTCGATCAAGCGATTGCTGACCATGGCTCGACAACTCGGGCAGCGCCGCCTCCCGACTTCCCCGACAATTGCGGCCACGATTGCATCGCGCCGCTCAGCCGCCCACGGCAGCATCGACCGCCACTAGAGGAAACCCACCCACCATTCTCTGCGTCCTGCCTTCCAATCGGCAACACGCCGGCATGCGGGGTACAGCGTGACGACCACCGTCACCCAGACCGCGTAGACCACCCACAGGTCGTAGCCGAAATCCCCAGGAAACAGCGCTGCCGGCCCGCCCATAGAGGGAAGCGGACGGAAGCTGAACGACCGCGCGGTCACGCCGTAGCGTCCCCAAGCCAGCAGGACCGCGGCCAGATGCGCGAGGAAGAAGTGCGCGACGAAATAGAACAGTGGGGCCCGGCCCAGGATCACCAGCGGATGAGACGCGCCGAGCCGAACGCGATCCAGCAGCGCAATGCCAACCAGCGCCGGGCCGATCGTCATCAGCAGGAACAGGAGCGACGGCGGATACTTCGACGTGTTCAGGAACGACAACACGGTAAACGTCGCGGAGGATTGCGCCGTCCACGGCGCGGGATCGCCGTAGCCATTGACCGAGCGGAGGACGAGAAAGCCGGCCGTGGCTACGGCACCCATCCAGATCAGAGCCCGCTGCCTGTCGGCCGGCGCGCGCCGAAGGATCGGTCCCGACGCGAAGCCGAGTGCCATCACCGCCACCCACGGCACCAGTGGATAGCCGACGATGACGGTGAGACCCGAGATGCGAAACGCGCCCGGTTGGTGCAGCAGGTTCCAGAGACCAGACCTGGACCCGAAGGCCGCAGCGTTGATGGAATCCAGCAGGTTGTGGAGCGCAATCGTGGCGAGCGCCATCACCATCAGAGCCTGTGTCGGCATCCACACCAGCGCCGCCAAGCCGATCATGCAGAGGCCGAGCACCCAGAGCACGAGGAGGAACACCGGATAGCTGGCGGACACCGAGAAGTTGTAGGCCAGCTGCATCACCGTGAGCTCGAGGGCGACCAGCCACGCGCCTCGAGATGCGAGGAACGCGGCCAGCTGGGCGCGCGAGCGCCGGCGCTGCCACCAGAAGTACGCGCCGAGACCTGCGGTGAAGACAAACATCGGCGCGCAGAAGTGGGTGACCCAGCGCGTGAGGAAGATCGCGACGTGGGTCGTCGCCAGATCGGTCGGCGAGCCAACCATTGCCCCCCGATGGATGAAGTCGCGCACGTGGTCGAGAGCCATCAGGACCATCACGGTCCCGCGGGCGGCGTCGATGGCGGTGAGCCGGCGGTCGCCGCCGGGGAGGATCCCCGTCGCCGGCATGGCCTCAGAGGTTCTCCTGGATAAAGCGAGGGCTCAGGTGAACGTCGAGCTGCACCAGCGGCGCCTCCCCGATCGCCGTGAAGCTGTGGATCTCGCCGGCCTTGATGACGAAGATGTCCCCGGCGCCACCCTCGAACTCCTGTTGGTTCACCACCCATCGTCCCCGCCCGGACTGCACGAATTGGATCTCGTCATAGGGGTGGCGGTGCGGGCCCGGACCGCTGCCGGGCTGCCCGTTGAAGAGAAACACCGATACCTGGGTGTCGCCGCAGTCGGCGCCGACGAACTGATGCGAGCTGCCCTTGAACGGCAGGTCTTCCTTTCGGACGTGATGCATGACGAATCACCCTTCGACCGGACGATTTGGGCCCTCGAACACGAGCTGGTGGAACTCGAGATCCAGCCAGCGGCCGAACTTGTAGCCCGCGTGCCGGATGACGCCGCAGGGCTCGAATCCGAACTCCAGGTGCAACGCCTTGCTGGCCAGGTTCGTGGCCTCGATACCCGCGATGAGCGTATGGTAATCCTGGGCACGGGCGCGATCGATGATCGCGCCGAGCAGTTGCCGGCCGACGCCATGGCCCCGATGGTCGCGCTCGACGTAGACGGAGTGCTCCACGGAGTACTTGTACGCGGGCCAGGCCCGGAACGGCCCGTAGGTACCGAACCCGAGCAGCCGGCCGCGCCCGTCGAAAACACCGATCACGGGAAAGTTTCCCGCCTCCTTGGCCGCGAACCAGGGCGTCATGGCTTCCGGCGGTCGAGGAACATAGTCCCAGAGCGCCGTCGAGGTGACGATCGCGTCGTTCAGAATCGCGAGGATTTGATCGGCGTGCGCCCGCGAACAGTCGATGAGCGTCATGATGCGTGACCTGCCTCGGCCCATCGGGCTTCGGCCCGCCGGCGCACCGCCGGCATCATGAGGTAGCGGATCGTCACGATGCCGAAGCGCGCCCAACGCCAGTAACGAAGAAATCGGCGACGGGCCTCGTCGTCGGTGGCGACCACGCGCGTCTCGTGGACGAACCGCGTGCGGGCGGGCCCGAGCCACTCCACCTCGAGCGTCCAGGCAATCTTGACCTGATCGGGCTCGGCGTAGGTCGCGAAGGCCTCCGGCCTGATTGCGGAGAACGTCACGTCTCCTCGCCACGGCTGGCAGCGCGCGCCAAGCACCACGCGATGTCCGGGATCATCCACCAGCAGGCCCCAGCCCAGGCCCACCATCTCGGCGACCAAGCCGTCAGAGCGTCGCGGGACCTCGGCCGGCGCCACTCGCATCAACCTCTCACGCGCGCGGAAGATGGCGCGGACCAGCGGAAGCGACTGCAGATCGATGGTGCGGGCCACGTCCAGCACCGCCGGGGCCGGCGCCTTCACGATCGTCTCGAAGCGTTCTCGAGCGTCGGGGCACGGGATGAAGCGGTCCAGCACGGGCGATCCTGGCATCGATGAGTCCCCGTTACGGCCGAACATCTCGGTGGGTCAGCCGCGCGGCCATGCCGGCGTAGCGCCGAGCTTCCGGTAGAAGAACGTCGTCGGACACGGCGCGCCGTCCGGCATCAGCGCGTAATCCGGAATCTCGCCGACGCGGGTCCAGCCGAGTCGCGTATAGAGCCGATCAGCGGTCGTCCCGGTGACGGTATCGAGCACGAGCAGCGTCTTGCCGCATTCGAGAGCGGTGGCCTCGGCCGCGCGCATCAGCGCTTCGGCGATGCCGTGGCGGCGCGCCCGCCGAAGGACGAGCATCTTGGCGACTTCGGCGCGGTGCGGCTGGTTCTCGGGCAAGTCGAAGATCAATTGGACCGTGCCGCAGACGCCATCGCTGTCTTCCGCGACGATGAGGGCACGGAGACCGTCGTTGACGCCCTGCGCCACTCGCCGCCAGAACGCGAGCGCCCGCTCGCGCGTCAGCGGCGCCATGAAGCTCACCGACGCGCCCCCGTCGACGCAGTCGATGAGCACGCCGGCGAGCGGCTCGATGTCGGCATCAGTCACGGTGTGCAGGCGCCGCACGGAAAAGCTCATGTCATCGCCTCGGCCAGGGCTCGGACGCGATCACCACCGCATAGCGCGCCGGCTTCCGCGTCGGGTTGTGGAAGAGCATCGGCGCATCGAGCTGCATGGCGAGGCAGTCGCCATCGCGCAGGCGGTGACACTCCGCGCCCAGGGTGATCTCCAGCGTGCCTTCGATCATCCAGACCTGCTGATAGATGCGCAGGTCGCGCCCGCCGCTCTCGAAGGCGACCCGCCCGCCGGCCGGGAAGCGGACCTCCACGATCTGCATCGGCTGAGCGACGCCAGGCGGCGACACGTTGCGCCGCACGTAGCCCGACGCCGGGTCGCGCCACTCGAGCTGCGCTGCGCGCCTGGCGACCGGGCCATTGGTCGACGCGCGTGCCGCGATCGGGACTTCGAAGAGCGACGCGAGCGTGACGTCGAGCCCGGCCGCGAGCTTGTCGAGGACGGCCGCGGTGGGGCTGCTCTCGCCGCGCTCGATCAGCGAAATCATCGAACGGCTCACGCCGCTCTTCGTGGCGAGGGCGTCGAGCGACAGGCGGCGAGAGGCACGCAGATGGCGGACGCGTTCGGCCAGCCGCCGGTTCACGTCCAGCACAGCCTCTTTCATAGTGGAATAGAGTTTCCACCATACTGGATAGCGCCGTCAAGTTGCCCGGGGCCAGCCGTCGCGGTGCGCAGCCGGGCGTCCTCAGACTCAGCGCCAGAGCGGCA
Source organism: Vicinamibacterales bacterium (assembly GCA_035538015.1). Lineage (GTDB taxonomy): Bacteria > Acidobacteriota > Vicinamibacteria > Vicinamibacterales > UBA2999 > VFZN01. The sequence goes on along the minus strand of DATLLC010000317.1, from coordinate 5,670 downwards.
CGTCGGGCAGGTGGTTGGCCACCTCCGCCGCGTCCGAGTGGACGCGGAGGGCTTCGATGACCGCCGGGAGCGGGTCGGCGAACACCTCGGGCAAATCGGCCTCGCCGGGCAGGCCAATCGAGAACGCGAGGCACTCTTCGGGAGGCGTGAAGGCGGCTTCGATGCCGGGCTTGTTGCCGCGCGCATCGATGCGCAGCCAGCCGATGTCCGGGAGCCGTACGGCGTTCAAGCCATGCAGGCAGTGACGCAGGCCGTCCTCGTCGAGACTCAGCCGCTGATAACAGAGGCCCGCGGGCACGCCGTTGGCGCGGAGCAACGCCGCGAGCAGGTGGCTCTTGGCGTAGCAGTAGCCGCTGCGCTGCCGCAGAACCTCCGAGGCCCGGCACGTGACCACGCTGAGGCCGTGATCACCCGTGTGCTTGATCTCGTCGCGAACCCATTCGTAACAGCGCTGCACAATCGCCACGGGATCGGTCAGGTCTGCAGCCAGCTCCGCCGCCCGGGCGGTCACGTCCGGGTCAGCCCAGTCGATGATGTCGGTCGATCGAAGGAAGGCGTCCATAGTCCCTCGGCAGCGTCGTCAGACGAGGGCCGCGCCATGGTCGATCAGCAGCTGCCTGAGCACCGACCGGTGACAACGATCTTCGTTCTCGCAGTAGCACCCGACCGAGAAGTTTGCCGAATGCGAGAGCCTGGCCAGCAGCGCCAAGTCGTGTTTCGCGGTCGGTTCGTTCATCTCGGCCTTGTAACGCCTCACGAACGACGCCCATTGGGCGGCCGTCCCCGCCTGCTGCCCGTGGTGCATGGTCTCGACGCTGGGCGCCAGGTTCGGGAACCAGACGTCGTACCAGTTCTGCGAGGCGAATTGTGCCTTCGGCACGCCGCGTGGCGGGCGCCGGACCGTTCCGATTCTCGTGCCTTCGCTGGCCGTCCGAGGGCTGCCGAGACGAACGACACGAACGCTCATGTCACGCTCCAATCCTCACCCGTGGAGCACGCCGCCCCATGTCGCGGGATCGACATCGTCGACCGATTCCGAGAACGTCCAGGGGTGGCCACCTGGGTCCACGGCGGTGTATTGCCGTTCACCATAAGGGAACGTCGTCGGCTCCTGGACGATGCGAGCGCCCTCGGCCCGGGCCCGGGCGAAGTGGGCATCCACGTTCGGCACGCGGATCATCACCGAGTGCGCCGCGGGCGGAGAGGCATTGGGTGCCGCCTCCGCCACCACGACGGCGCCATCGCCGCACGTCATCTGCGCTCGATGGGTGCCGATCTCGAGACGCTCGTGGAAGTCGAAGGCACGTTGCAGCCACGCCACGGCCGCGCGGACGTCGAGGTAGTGGAGCACTGGAATCACCGTCGACGATGGGATGGAGCGGTTGGCGCGCAGTGTCATGGACGTCCAGGCCACGGATTGTGTCACAGACCTCCACGCCTACGGGATGGGCATGTGCTTCTCGTCCAGCCGCTCGACGGTCAACGACGTAACAGGCCAGGCCTCGAGACTGGACACGACGCTCCGGCGGAGTGCCTCCAGCTCCGGTGTGTCCACCACCCGTGCCGATCGCAGCAGGCGGGCCTTGCGCGAGGTCAGGTGGATCTCGAACTCGTTCGTGAGGGGATCCTGGGTGAACACGTCGACCGCCAGCTTGACGCCGACATGCTCGAACCAGACGAACCAACCCCAGTCCTCCTGCGTGGGCTCGAGGTCGCCGTAGGCCTGGCGCAGGGCGGGCAGCAGGCGTTCCAGCACGACGTCACCGCCGATGCAGCAGTCGTTGATGTACGGCTCGGCCTCGGTGACGTCAACAGGTTTGCGGAAGCGGATGGAGAAGGGCATCGCACTCGATCGGCATTCCGTTTCCAGAATTCTGCCATATCCTCGTCCGATGCACGTCGGGCTCATCGGTGGCATCGGCCCCGCCGCCACCGAGTTCTACTACCGCCACCTCGCCCGGGCCCACGCGCAGGCGCAACGCGCCCTCGACCTGACGATGGTCAACGCCGATGCCGCCGAGCTGATCCGCAACCTCCGCGCCGGCGCGCCGGACCCGCAGGCCGCGGCATTTGCGGGTTTCGCCAGACGGTTGCAGGCGGCCGGTGCCGACATCGTGGTTGTCACCTCGATCGCCGGGCATTTCTGCATCCGCGAGTTCGAGGCGATCTCGCCGCTGCCGGTCCTCAGCATCATCCCCGCGGTCCGGTCGAAGCTGGAACGGCTGGGGCTCGCCCGCGTCGGCCTTGTCGGCACGCGCGTGGCGATGGCATCGCGGTTGTACGACGGCCTGACCGGTTACGACGTCCGCGTGCCCTCCGGCGCCGACTTCGATGCGACGGATCACGAATACCTGGACATGGCGATGACCGGTGCCGTCACCGACCATCACCGAGAGTTCTTCTTCCGCGTCGGCGGGGACCTCCACCGCGGCGGCGCCGAGGCCGTCCTGCTGGCAGGAACCGATCTGTGCCTGGTGTTCGACGGGCGCGACTGCGGATTTCCAACGATCGACTGCGCGCTGGCTCACGTGGAGGCGATCACGCGGTTGTCGCTCGGCTGATGGGCCATCATTCGCGAGGGAACATGGCGTTGACGTCGGCGAATGGGATGGCCCCTCCCAGCCGGGCGAATGTGCCGTCTTCGGCAATCTCTCGGGCCGCCTGGAGGAACCCGGTCCACGCCGCCCGCGCCAGCGCGCCACCCACGCTGATGCGCCGAACGCCAAGGACGGCGAGGTCCGCCACCGTCGTGAAGTCCCCGCCGACCAGGACGTTGACTGGCTTCGGCGATACCGCCCGCACGACCGCGCCAATCTCGGCCCGCGTGCGTATCCCAGGGGCGTACAGGCAGTCCGCACCCGCCTCCGCGTAGGCCTCGAGCCGGCGCAGCGTCTCCGCAAGCTCGGGCCGGCCGACGATGAAGCCTTCGGAGCGGGCGGTGAGCAGCACTCTGGACTTGGTCGTGTCCAGCGCGTGCCGTGCGGCGCGCACGCGTTCGACCGCGAGCGCGAAGTCGAAGAGCGGTTTGGCCGCGTCCCCGGTGGAGTCTTCAATTGAGAGCCCCGCCACACCCGTCGTCGCGGCGCTGGCCACGTTGACGGCAACGCCCTCCGGCTGAACCGCGAAGCCGCCCTCGAAGTCGCCGTTCACGGGTACGGGCGATACGGCGGCCATCTCGCGCAGATGTGCGAGCGCTGCCTCCACCGTGAGGGCGTTGTCCGGCCGCCCGCGAGACCACGCCCAACCCGAGCTGGTCGTGGCCACGGCCGGGAAGCCGAGGCGCACGAGCAGGCGCAGGCTGCCCGCGTCCCAGGGGTTGGGCATCACGAAGCAGCCGGATCGATGCAGCTCGGCGAACCGTGCATACATGTCCGGCGGAGGTGTGGGTGGCACCGCTTCAGCGCTCACCGTCATTGCAGCCTGGATATCGACTCGGCGACGCGCGGCTCACGGCCAGCGCGCGAGCATCTGGTGCAGCTCGTCGCGATGCTTGGTTTCGTCCGCGATCACCTGGTCGAGGTCAGTGACGAGACCGTGCTCCTCCGCGGCTTCGGCATCGACCCGGCGCTGCACGTAGCGCGCAATCGTGTCGACTTCGGCCTTGAGCGCCGCTTCCAACATCTGCTTCGGCTCGTTCACGACCGTCACCGGCGCTGGCTGCGCCGTCGGTGTGCCGCCGAGCGCCGCAATCTTGTCGGCCAGGATCTGGGCATGTCCGAGCTCCTCCGGAATCTCGCCGGCGAAGAAGGCGCGCAGTTCCTGGCGGTACGGCCCCTGCACCATGCTCGCGTAGAGACGATACATGATGACGGCCTGGAACTCTCCTTGAAGGTCCGTGTTCAAGCCCTGCAACAATTTGGCTTTCGTGTCGGCCATGACGACTCCTTGATGGTATGCAACCTACTCTAGCCGCTGCATGCGACGTGTCAGCATACTTTCACCGGCCGAGCTGTCACGGTCGAGTTCCAAGTCGTGATGATCGGCGGTTTCCTACCACTGGAAGTCGGTTCGCGCGGCGGCGCCAGCCAACCGCTGCTGCAGGCCGCGCGCCAGCGCACCCTCGAGGTACGGAATGTCGACGCGATGCGACCGCTCCCCCGCACCGGCAGTGTCGACACGAACACCGGCCATGCCGGCGCGCCGATCGAACGGCGACTCGCGCAGCGTGACGCTCTGCACGCGGTTCACGCGAACGATCGTCACCGCCTGTGACAGCCAGCCGCTGCGAAACGCCACCAGAGATTCGGAGGCCAGCCAGGCGAGGTGGCGCACGTGCTGGCGGGTCGCGATCATCAGCCACGCCAGCAGCGGCAAGGCAACGACCACGAGCCGCCAGCCGACGGTGAGTGCCAGCACCGTGGATGCGATCAAGGCGAGCAGCAGCACCGGCTTCACGGCGCGTCGAAACGCGCGGGGATGCACCGGCTCCCAGCCGTCCTCCGGCAGGATGGCGCCAGGAAGCACTTCCGCCAGCAGCGCTCCGACATCGTGCTCGCGGATGAGCGGCGCCACCCACTCGCGGTCCCTCGTGGCCGCACCGGCTCGTCCACCCGCGGTCTCGACCCTGATCGACGCGCGGCCCAGCCGGCGAGCGAGCCAGCCGCGCTGGACGGTCACGGCCTGCACACGCCGGAGCGGGATGGTGGCAGCGACGCGGGTGAAGAATCCATAGGTCACCCTCAGATCGTCTCCGCTCCGCGTGAGACGAAAGCCATGCAGGCGCAGCGCCGCCCACGCCATCGAGACGAGACGAACCACCACGAGGAAGGCCGCGAGCCCCACGAGCGCCAGGGCGAGGCGGCCGCCTGGGAGCGGGCCCCGGCCCAGGATGAAGGCGCCAACCTGCCTGAACAAGCCACGCGCGTCGATCGTGCCTTCGAAGAACCGGCTCCACAATCCGTTCATGAGGCCCGCCTCCCAGAGGGCGGCGTAGGCCGCGCTCATGAGGACCATGCCCTTGTTTTCGAGGAAGCCGAGCAGGAGCAGATCGGGGAAGGAGAGCCGGAGCAGCACCCGCATCCCAGCGCTCTGCGGCGGCCGGCCCGCGCGGTCGGCACCGAGGGACCCTTCGGGAGAGACCTCGGATCCGCTGGACGGCGCCTCGGGCAAAGACAGCTGCTCGGGCAGAAGGAGCTGCGCCTCGGATGGCAGGGACCGGTCTGCCATCGGACGAGCCCGCGCCGCCGGGGCGCGACCCGCGAAGACTCGCGCCCGCATGGCGTCGAGGTCCGAGGCGGGCAGCACGCTCAGACGCGCTTCGGCTTTCGATCCGCTGCCGGTCTCGATCCGGACGTCCGCGACACCGAGCGCTCGGTGGAAGACGTTCTGCACCGCATCCAGGTTCTGGACCCGCGCGTACGGGATATGGCGCACGTTCCTGAACAGCAGCCCGGACCGGATCACCAGTTCGTTGGGCTCATAACGGACCCGGAACGTGAGATAGCGCACGATCGACAGGCCAAGGCTCGGCAGCACCAGTACCCACAGCCACGTCTCGAACGGCGTCGTATCGTAGTTCCACCTCCCCATGCCCGGCGGACCGCCTCGTGGACCGCCGATGAACGCGATCAGGGCGGGCCACGCGAAGATCCGCGCGTAGCGAGCGATATCGAACAGGATCGACGCCGGATGGAGGCGCTGCTCAGACATCGTCATCGGATCGATCCAGAC